>CAYNLY010000005.1:0-47762 GCA_964398225.1 uncultured Zetaproteobacteria bacterium | reverse complement strand
GCCAGGCGCTTGATTTTCTTGTCCTTGATGCTTTCTTCCTCTTTCAGGCGCGCGCGGATTCTCGCTTCGAGCGCTTCCAGTTCATCCAGACGCCTGCTCAGGGTCTGCTGGGCTTCGGCGATTTTTCGCTCGAGCTCGGCAAGCTCCTGTTTTCGGGCCTCGAGCGCCTTCCGCTCGCGGCTAAGGGACGGAAGCGGCGCGGCATCCCGATCTTCGCCTTGCGCCCGGGCCTTTGCCGGTTCGGGCGCGGGCCCGGAAGCCGGGGCCGCCGGCGGTTTTTTCGCGGGGGGTTCGGGCTGCGCCTGGGCTTCGGGGATCATCATCGCCTGATTCCCATGCGCACCGGTCGGGTGAAGCCAGGCGCCTGCCAGCACCGCGGCCTTGACGGCCACGATCAGCGTGGCCGAGGCCAACAGGGTCGGGAAGCTCGCAAGCCTCATCGCTTATGCGGCGGAGGCCTTCATGCGGGCGGCGAACATTTCGTCGAGGGCCGCCTGTTCGCGGCGCGCAAGCTTCCGTTCGGCCCGCTTCTGTTCGTTGCGCCAGGCTCGCGCGTAGGCGCGGTGCGTACGCAGGGCGCGCGCCAGCGAGGAGCGGATGCCCTCCCGCGCGCGGTCCAGTTCGCGCAACTGGCGGGTCAGTTCCTCGGCGATGCGATCCTGCTCGTCCAGCGCTTCGGTAAAGGCCAGGAGCGTGGCCGCATTGCTGAGTCCGTTCAGCATGCGCTCCCGCTGCAGGCGCAGATGCTGGGCTGCGGCCCGGCAGGCGGCGATCTCCCGCTGCAGGCGCATGCGTTGTTCGGTGTTTTCGGCAAGCGAGCGTTCCAGGCGTTCCCGTTCCTGGTCAGCCAGTCGGGTGAGAAGTTCGGCGGCCTTGAGATTCATCCTGTCCTCCATGGGCGTTCAGCATCGCCACCAGTTCAAGCAAGCGCCGTGCCGACTCGTCCCGGGGGCAGGATTCCTCGACTTGCTGCTGCAAAAATGCCTGGATCCTGGGCAGGTGCAGCAGGATGCGGTCGAGCTCCGGATTGCTGCCCGCCTCGTAGGCGCCGAGATGCACCATGTCTTCCATGCGTTCGTAAAGCGCCAGCGCGCGACGAAAATGACGCACGGCTTCCAGCTGCCGCGCATCCAGCAACTGGGTGGCCAGCCGGCTGACGCTGGCCAGAAGATTGATGGCGGGGAAATGCCCGCGCTCGGCCAGACGCCGGTCGAGTGCGATGTGGCCGTCCAGCACGGCCATCGCCGCATCGGCCACGGGGTCGGCCTGCACGTCGTCGCCCTCGACGAGCACGGTGTAGATCGCGCTGATGTCGCCTTGTCCCGTTCCCGGCCCCGCGCGCTCGAGCAGTTCGGCAAGCCGGGCGAAGCAGGAGGGCGTGTATCCCTTCGCTGCGGGCGGTTCGCCCAGCATCAGTCCGATCTCGCGCTGGGCCTGCGCGAAGCGGGTGAGCGAGTCCATCATCAGAAGCACGCGTTGTCCTTTGTCGCGGAAATGTTCGGCAATCGCAGTAGCCATCAGCGCGGCGCGGATGCGAAGCACGGGCGGCATGTCCGAGGTTGCCACGACGACGATGCAGCGCTGAAGCGCCTCTTCGCCGATTGCGGTGTCGAGGAATTCGCGTACTTCGCGCGAACGCTCGCCGACAAGCGCGATCACATGGACATCCGCATCGGCATGCCGGGCGATCATCCCGAGCAGGGAACTCTTCCCGACGCCGGCGCCGGCAAACAGCCCGAGCCGCTGCCCCCATCCGGCGGGAAGGCAGGCGTCGATCGCGCGCACGCCCAGCTGCATCGGCTGGGTGATGCGATGGCGTTCGAATGGGTTCGGCGGTTCGGCATGGAGCAGGCGTCGCATTCCGCCGCCGGGCAGCGGGCGTCCGTCGATCGGCCGTCCGCGGGCATCGAGCACGCGGCCCAGAAGATGCGGGCCCACCCGGATGCTCGGCGGCTGCCCGTGATGTTCGACGGCATCACCCGGGGCGATGCCGAGCGTTCGCCCGACCGGCATCAGCAGCGTCATCCGGTCACGGAAGCCGACCACTTCGGCTTCGATCGGAGGGGCGGACCGGACATGGATCGTGCAGCTCTGCCCGATGCTTGCGGCCAGTCCCGTGGCCTCGACCATCGGCCCCAGAACCTTGTGGATGCGGCCGCACCAGGTGACCGGTCCGGGATCCGGAAGGGATGCGAGCAGGGCGCGCCGCGCATCCGGCTGCCATGGCCGGCCGCTCATTCGGAGTGCCCGGATGCCGGATCCAGTTCCGCTCGGAGCGCCTGGATGAGCATCGGCAGGCGTTCGGCGGGCGCGATTCGCGCCATGCGGTCGCGGGCGCAGATCAGGCACCGGCCCTGCGGCAGCTCGGGATCGGTGCGGATGCGGGCGGGAAGCTCGTCGGTATCGAGCAGCTTCCGGAAGGCTTCGGCGTCGTCCTCGCTGACGACGAGCGCAAGCGGAGGTGTGGCGTCCTCAAGCAGCCGCTCGGCCGCGTTCCGGGCGGCCGCAACGAGCCACTCGGGATGCTCCTCCAGCGTCTGATCCAGAAGACGGCCGGCAAGTCCGGCGGCGAGTTCCACGATCGCCTTGGCGAATCCGGACCGGATTTCCTCAAGCGACCGCTCGGCCTGATCCAGCACCGATTCGAGGGCGGCCAGCATCTGTTCCGCCCGGCGTTTCCCCAGCGCGATGCCCGCCTTTTCCCCTGCAAGATAGGCCTTGTCGTAGGCTTCCTTCTCGATGATCTCGGCCCGTCCCTGAACCTCCTTGAGCATCGCCTCGAGCTGCTGCATGCGGCTTGCTTCGGGCTCGGGTTCGAGGTTCGAGGAGCCTTCGGAGGCAAGTGGGGGCAGGGGGGCTGCCGGCTTTTCCGGAGCCGGATGTTCGGGAAACGGGAGCGGGTGGAGCATCGGATCAGACCATTTCGTCGGCGCCGCTCAGTGTGATCGCGCCTTCGTCGTCGAGCTTGCGGACGATCTTCAGAATGTTCTGCTGGGCCTCCTCGACGTCGGCCAGCTTCAGCGGACCCATCACTTCCATGTCCTCGCGCATGATTTCCGCGGCCCGGCTCGACATGTTGCTGAAGAAGCGCTGGGCCACCTCGTCGGAAGCGCCTTTCAGCGCCTTGACCAGATCGTCGGAGGAGATGTGCTTGAGGATGGTCTGGATGTCCCGGTCCGAAAGCTCGCGCAGATCCTCGAACACGAGCAGCAGCCGGTCCACCTGACTGAACAGCTCCTCGTCGCGTTCCTTGAGCTGATCGAGGATCGGCCGGGCAACACTCTTTTCGAGTCCCTTCAGGATTTCGACGACGCTGAGCATGCCGTCGAAACTGATGCCGGATTCGCCCTGCATCTCGGCCAGTTCCTGTTCCAGCGTCTCCTCGATGTCGCGGACCAGATCGGCGGGCACGCTTTCGATCTTCGACATGCGCATGACCACGGACAGCTGCATGTCCTCGGGCAGCAGCGCGATCACCCTGCTTGCGACGCCGGCATCGATGTTGCCGAGGATCAGGGCGACGGTCTGGGGATGCTCGTTGGCAATGTAGCTGGCGATCATTTCCGGCTTCAGCCGTGAAAGCTTTTCCCAGATCGTGAGCTTCCTCGGCGCGCTGAGCTCGTGGATCAGCTGTTCGGCACGGTCCTGCTCGATGGCCTGCCGGAACAGTTCGACCACGTCCTTGCGCGTCGAGCGCAGCAGCGGGTCGTCTGAGGCATGGATCTCGAGGTATTCATCGATGACCTTGTTCAGCGTTTCGGTGTCGATCTTGCCGAGCTCCGACATGCGCCGCCCGATCCTCGCAAGCGTGGCGTTGTCGAGGTCCCGGATCAGCGGTGCGGCCATCTCCGGGCCCAGCACGAACAGCAGGATCGCGGCCTTGTCTTCGCCGGTCAGCTCGCGTGCGGTCTTTCTCATGCCGGGTCCATCCACTCCCGCAGCACGCGGCTGGCGCGTTCGGGATCACGGGCCACCTGCTGGCGGAGCTGGTCCAGTTTCATCAGGCGGGCGTAGGCCTCGCTCGACATCTCCGGAATCGCGAGCAGGGGCTCGCCGTCACGGCCGGCGGAGACTTCCGGTTCCTGCTTCAGGCGCCGGGCCAGCGGCCGCAGAACGAACAGCGCGAGCAGCAGAAGGGCCACGAGCGCCACCAGATACCGGGCAAGCCGCAGATAGAAGGCTCGATTCTCGGCGGCCGCCAGCGCTTCGGCATCGGCGGGACTGGAGATGTCCACGAGCGGCATGCTTTTCACGTCCACCGCGTCCCCGCGCTCCTCGTCGTAGCCGATCGCGCGCTCGACGATCTGCCGGATCGCGGCCAGTTCCTCGGGGCTTCTCGGCGTGAAGGTTTCGGTCCCGTCCTCGCCCTTGTTCCGATGACCGCCGACGACGACGGCGACCGAAAGACGGTCCACGCTGCCGAAGGGCACGATGCGGTGCTCGTTGGTCGAGCTGATCTCGTAGTTGTTGACCTGTTCGACCCGGCTGGCCGTGTCCCGCGGCTGGGTGCCGCTCGCCGCCGGGTTGGCCCCGGGCGTGTTCGAGGCTAGCCCCGGCACGCCTTCGGCGGGCGCGTCCACGGACTGACGCTGCTCCTCGATCGATTTCTGACTGCGCAGCACCTGCTCGTCCGGGTTGTAGCGGGTGGTGTGCTGCTCAACGTATTCCCGGTTGATTTCGGCCGAGACACGGACGACCGCCTGGCCGGGGCCCACGATCTGCTCGAGCATGCCGGTCAGGCGGTCCTCAAGGCGCTGCTCAAGCCGGGCCTGGTATTCGGCGAGCGACTGGCCCTCGTCGAGCGGCTGGTCCCGGTCGTTGCCCGACAGCAGGCGGCCGGCGGCATCGACGATCGTCACCTGCTCGGGCTCCAGCTCCGGGACGCTTGCGGCGACGAGGTTCTGGATGGCCTGCACGCTCGCCTTGGGCAGGCGCTGGCCTCCGGCGATCTGGAGCATGACCGAAGCGCTGGCCTTCCGGTCGCGTTCGGCGAACGCGGATTCCCTGGGCAGCACGAGATGCACGCGGGCGGCCGTCACTTCCGGGATCACTTCGATCGTGCGCGCCAGCTCCCCCTGCAGCGCCCGCTGCAGATTGATCTTGCGGGTGAACTCGCTCAGTCCGAACTCGTTGCTGCGATCGAAGAGCTCGAATCCGTCGCCCTGGCTGGGGGCCACGCCTTCGCCGGCAAGCTTCAGCCGGACCTGATAAACCTGATCGGCGGGCACGAGCACGGTGCCGCCTCCCTCCAGCCGGTAGGGGACATGCTCCTTCTGCAGCAGTTCGACGATGCGCGCGGCATCCTTTTCGGAAAGGCCGGCGTAGACGGGGCGGTAGGGCGACTCGGACGACCAGAGGATCAGTCCGATGAAGCCCGCGAGCATCAGGGCACCCGCGGCAAACAGCAGCCAGCGGCGATGGCGGATCAGAAGCGCGGTGGCGGCGGACCCGCCGCCCGGCGTGCTGCCGCTCGCCTCGGTCGGTACCGGTCCAGCCGGCTGGGATGCGCGCTCCGTCGGGGTCAGGGTGTCGGCCATGGTTCTGCCTGCGACCTAGCCGTTCAGACCTGCATCCGCATCACTTCGCGGTAGGCGTCCACGAGCTTGTTGCGCACCGAGAGCATCAGCTGAAAGGAAAGGTCCGCCTTCTGTACCGCGAGCAGGGTTTCGGCGGTGTTCTTCGAGCGTCCCAGCGCAAGCTCGACGGAGGCGGCCTCCGCGGCCTTGTGCTCGGCATTGAGTTCGGCCAGGTAATGCCGGAGCCGTCCGGCAAAGCCGCCCTCGGGTGCAGGCCCGGATGCGGGCGATGAGTCGGGCTTCGGAATCGGTTGAAAGCCATCGATGCGCATCAATGCCTCCTTCAGCGAAGCAGTTCGAGGGTTTTGAGGAACATACGCTTGGATGCCTCCATCGTGCTGACGTTGGCTTCGAAGCTTCTCGCGGCGGACTGCATGTCGATCAGCTCCTCCACCGCGTTGACGTTGGGCAGCCGCACCATGCCGTTGGCATCGGCGTCCGGGTGCGAGGGGTCGTAGACCTCACGGAACGGGCGCGGATCCTCGGCGATGCGGGCCGCCTCAACCGAGGTGAGCCGGTTCTCGCCCGAGCGCTGGAAGATTTCGCCGAACGCGAGGTTTGCGCCGTCCGGGACGGCCCGGAACACCACCTGCCGGCGGCGATAGGGGCCACCGTGTTCGGTCCGGGTTGATTCGGCGTTGGCGATGTTCTCGGCGATGATGTCCATGCGGGTGCGCTGCGCCGACATCCCGGCGGCACTCACATGCATCGAGGCAAGCAGGTCGTTGGCCATCAGCGGCTGCCCTCCTTGATCGCGGTGTTCAGGCCGTCAATGCGGCCCTTCAGAAGCCGGAGCGTGAGCTCGTGCATCAGCTGGTTCTCGGCCATCCGGGCCGCCTCCTTCTGGGCATCGACCGTGTTTCCGTCCATGCGCTGGGCCTGCACCGCGCGCTGAAAAGGGCTCAGGGACAGGCTGCGCGATTGCAGGTCCTGATGCGCCGGATGCGTCCGGAAGACCGGCATGGATTCGCGGGTGTGCATCCGGGCCGCAAGAAAGTCCTGGAAGGTGCGGGTGTCGGCCCGGTAGTTGGGGGTATCCGCATTGGCGATGTTCGACGCATGCACGCCCTGCATCCGTTCGCGAGCGATCAGGGCGTCTTCCAGAGCTGAGAATCCGTGACCGAACAGATCCATCATCATGGCGTTCCTCCCGCCCACGAGGTCTCGCCGACCCGATGGGGCTGCGTTCCCGATGCAAGCTCCGTGCCATCGGCGGAGGCGAAACTGTTCAGCTTGTTGCGCAGCGTCCGGATGCTGATGCCCAGAAGGCGCGCCGCCTCCGTGCGGTTGCCGCGCACATGTTCGAGCGTGCGCTCGATCAGGGCCCGCTCCATGTCGCGGATGCTCATCCCGGGCGACAGCGCCAGGTCCGGCGCGGTCGCGCTCGGCGCTTTTTCGGGCAGGCCCAGATGCTCCGGCCGGATGGTCTGGCCCATCGCCATCAGGAAGGCGCGGTGCATGCAGTTTTCGAGCTCCCGCGCGTTGCCGGGCCAGTCGTGCGCCCTGAGCCGTTCGAGTGCCTCCGAACCCAGTTCGGGAGCCGGGCGGCCGTACATTTCGGAGAATCGGGAGAGAAAATGCCGGGCGAGCGGTCCGATGTCGTCGGGCCTGCGGCGAAGCGGAGGCAGCTGGATCGTGACGACGTTGAGCCGGTAGTAGAGGTCCTGTCGAAACTGACCCTCGCGCACGGCCTGTTCGATGTCCCGGTTGCTCGTGGCGATCACGCGCACATCGACCTTCACCGGTTTGCGGCCGCCCAGCCGGTCGACTTCGCCTTCCTGCAGCACGCGCAGCAGTTTGGCCTGCAGGTGCACCGGCATCTCGGTGATTTCGTCCAGCAGCAGCGTGCCGCCGTGAGCCAGCTCGAATTTGCCGGGCCGGGCCGTCGTCGCGCCGGTGAAGGCACCCTTCTCATGGCCGAAAAGCTCCGCTTCGAGCACGCCCTCGGGGATCGCGGCGCAGTTGATGGCCACGAAGCTGGCGTCGCGCCGGTCGGAGCAGGCGTGAATGTAGCGCGACAGCCGTTCCTTGCCCGTGCCGGACTCGCCGATCACGAGCACCGAGGCATTGCTGGGCGCGATCAGGGCTACCTGGTCGAGCAGACGGCGGGTTTCGAGGTCTTCGGTTACGAAAATGCTCTGGGGATCTTCCCCCTGACGGCGCCGTTCGCCGGCTTCGGTGGCCAGTGCGGTCTGGTGTCCGCTTTTCCGGACGTAGATCTCGAGCACCTCGTCGGGGCAGGGCAGGAGCCGGTAATCCATCGCGCCCAGCGCCATCAGTTCGCTGCCGCGATCCGCATCTCCCCGTCCGGCGAGGACGACCACGCTGGCCTGAGGGTTGGCGGCGAACAGACGCCGAACCAGCGCGGGCGCGGTCACGCTGTCCCAGACGAGGATCAGTGCATCCGGCGCGAGCTCGTCCAGGCAGCGGTCCGGCAACTCCTCGATGCGGGTGTCGGGCAGGATGCGTCCGAACTGCACGCGGAGTTCCGATGCCTGATGTTCGGGAAAGCCAATCAGGGCCACCTGCGACAGACTCATTGCCGCTCCGCCAGCAGCAGGCGCGCGTCGCGCTCGGCGAGCGCCAGTCGGGCCAGCGTGGCCCAGGCATCGCCGGAGCCGTCCGCCTGTTCGATGAGTTTCCGGAGGCGGGCCTCGCCCTTCGCCGTTTCTCCGCTGTGCAGTTCACAAAGTCCCATCCGGTACTGCCAGGCGCTGTCACGCGCCTCTTCGGGAACCGCCAGCAAGGCCGGAATCGCCGCCTTCCAGTCCTGCGCCTCCACCAGCGCCCGCGCCCGGCGGGAGGCGGCGAGCGTTTTGTTTGCCTTCGGCGCCTTTGCATAGGCGCGCCAGCGTTCGGCAGCGACAGCCCAGTTTCCGAGCCTTTCCGCGACTTCCGCACGCGTGCGCCAGTATTCCGCCCGCAGTCCGGGAGCGAGATCGCCCGGCCGGATGGAAAGAATGCGGCGCCGGGCCTGTTCCACCTGGCCTGAGGCCAGATGCATCCGGGCCAGGATCACGCCAAGCTCCGGGGCGTAGATCGTGTACGGGTGTTCGTTGAGCCAGCGGGCAAGCTTTTCCGGAGCGTCCGCAACACCTGCATCGAGCCACAGCCGGGCCTGTTCGATCATCACGCGTTGCCCTCGCAGACCGGTCGGATCCATCGCAAGCAGGGCATCGAGCAGGGGTTGTGCGGCATCGTACATGCCGAGCATCCGATGGGCCCTGGCTATGCCGAGGTAGAGGTCCGGGTCGTCCGAGGCCTTGGGCCGCAGCAAGGCATAGCGCCGCCAGGTGGCCACCGCCGCCGTCCAGCGCCCGGCCTTCAGCTGGGCCTGGATTTTCTCACTGAGAAACGCTCGGCCGATCCGCTTCGCTTCGGCGGCCAGGCGCGCATCGTGCGAGGATGCGGCGTGCATCAGCGCATCCAGAGCCTGGGAGGCGGTTTCCTCGGCAAGCCGGTCTTGTTCAAGTCGCCGGTGGAGCAGACCGATGTCCAGCAAGGCCTCATCCTCGACCGGGGACAGCTGGTTGCGGTCGGCGATGCGCTGAAGCGCTTCGATCGCGCCGCGCAGATCGGCCTCCGGGGCGTTCTGCTGCATGCGCAGCATCAGCGCGCGCATGAAGGCCCGGTAGCCGAGCGCGGTCTCGGCTTCGGATTGCGCGAGTTTCTCGTATTCGGCAATGGCCTGCTGGCGCGTTTCAGGCCTGGCCGCCATCAGGTCGGCCAGCAGCAGCCGGACCCTCGGACTCTGGGGGGCATCCGGATGGCTGGCGACGAAGCGTTCGGCGCGGAGCCGGGCCTGAGCGATCTTCCCGTGCGCGCGCAACAGTTCGATGTAGACGGCTTCCGCCTCCAGGTTTTTCGCCAGCACATCGGGCCAGCGTTGCGCGATGCGGCTGAGAGCCTGCCATGCCGCCCCGGGACGTGACTCCCGCATGTCGACCACGGCCATCCAGGCTTCGCCCTCGGCCTGGTCCCGGGAGCCGTCCTCGGCCAGCAGTCCGTGCTGGATCAGCGCTTCCCGGGCTTTCGCCAACTGACCGAGCGCCAGATGGATGCGGGCCATCAGGAGCCAGGTTCTGCGGCGGGCGGCGGGGGTCTCGTCGCGGGCCAGGATGGTCCGGCAGACCACGAGTGCCTGTTTCATGTCGCCGTGTCGCCACCAGAGCCGGGCAATGCGCCAGCGCCATTCGCCGGCTTTCGGATGATCGGGGAATTCGCCGAGCAGCGCCTCATGGGCACGGACGGCTTCATCGACGTCGCTGAAGTGGCGGGCTTTTGCCTTCAGCCAGGCGGTGTCGGCCAACAACCGAAGCAGGGCCAGCCGGTCGGAGGGAAGCAGATCGTCCGCCGCCAGGTGGCGGCGAGCGGCTTCTGCGGCCTCATCGAAATGGCCGTCCCCCACGAGCACGGCAACGTCGCGCAGCTGGGGGCTTGCGTGGAACTCAAGCGCCGGGGACGACCCGGCTCCGAGGAGCACTCCAAACCACAGGGCGAGCTTCAGGCACCGACGCATCATGCCCGCCGCATGCAAGCGGCGTGCCGCTTGCGCGGGCCGGGATCAGGCGGGCGGTGTCAGCCCCTTTTTCTTGATCTTCTCGACCAGGGTCGTCCGGTTCATCGACAAAAAATTGGCGGCCCGGTTCTTGTTCCAGTTGAACCGTTCGAGTGCCTGCAGGATCAACTGGGTCTCGAACTCGTCCACCGTGGCCTTCAGATCGATCCGGTCCACCGTGTCCAGGTCGAGCGCGAAGTTGCGCATGGCCTGGCGACCGCGGTCCAGCATGCGTGAGGGCAGGTCGTCCGGTTCGATCATGCCCTCGCGCTTCAGCGTGCAGACGCGTTCGATCAGGTTCTGGAGTTCGCGGACGTTTCCCGGCCAGGGGTAGCGGAGCATGATCTCGCGCGCTTCGTCGGAAATGCCGCGGATCGAGGAGCCGGTCTGGGCGTTGAAACGATCGATGAAATGTTCGGCCAGCAGCAGGACGTCATCGCCGCGTTCGCGCAAGGGCGGCAGATGCAGCGGGATCACGTTGAGCCGGTAGTAGAGGTCCTCGCGGAAGCGGCCCGCCTCGATCTCCTTTTCAAGATCGCGGTGCGTGGCCGCGATCACGCGCACGTCCACCTCGATGCTCTGATGGCTTCCGACCGGCTCGAAGCAGCGTTCCTGAAGCACGCGCAGCAGCTTGACCTGGAGTTTCGGGCTCATGTCGCCGATCTCATCCAGAAAAATCGTGCCGCCGTTGGCAACCTCGAAGCGGCCGGGCCGAGCCCGGGTGGCGCCGGTGAACGCGCCTTTCACGTGTCCGAACAGCTCCGATTCCAGCAGGTCTTCAGGAATGGCGCCGCAGTTGATCGACACCATCGGTTTTCCCGCGCGGTTGCCGGACTGATGCAGCAGTCGCGCGAGCACCTCCTTGCCCGTGCCCGACTCCCCCGTGATCAGCACCGTGCTGTCCGAAGAGCCCAGCAACTGGGCGGTCTCGATCAGCTTGCGGATCTCCGGGCACTGGCCGATGAAGCCGCGCGGCGGCGTCTTGCGCCGGACCTCCTCGCGCAGCAGCTCATGCTCCTGCTTGAGCTGCCGGGTCTTGCGCAGCTCCTCGAGGCGGACGAGCAGCTCGTCAATGTCGAACGGCTTTTTCAGAAAGTCGTTCGCCCCGAGCCGGACGGCGTCCACGGCGGTGTCCACCTCGGCGTATCCGGTCATGATGATGATGCCCAGGTCGGGGGCGGTCTGGCGGAACTCGCGCAGCAGGTCGATGCCGTTGCCGTCGGGAAGCCGCACATCCATCAGGCAGAGGTCGAAGCGCGCCTTTTCCATCGCCTCGCGGGCGCGCGTCGCATTGGCGGCCTCGGTGACGTGGTAGCCTTCTTCTTCCAGGGACTCGCGCAGGATTTCACGGAAGTCGTCGTTGTCTTCGACCAGAAGCAGGAACGCGGACTGTTTGGCCATGGGCGGCTCCTTGACGTATGGCGTCGGATTTCAGACGGCATTGTGACGCGCGCATTCCGATAAGTCAAAAATATGACGCAGCGGTGCCCTGGCGTTCGCCGCTCAAGTCGGCCGCCCGGCCGGCGATAAGCTTGGATGCGGACATGTGCCGACACCCATCGAACGGAGGCGTTGCATGGCGATCACGATTCAGCCCGTGGACGGTCTGATCAGCCGCCTGATTCAGAGCAGCGGCCGCGGACCCGCGACGGAGGCCTCCGCCCGCCATTCTGCCTGCGGGGATCGGGTCAGCATTTCGTCGGCGGCGCGTCAGTCGGCCGCTCAGGAGGAACCGTCCGCGGAGCAGGGCCAGCGGCAGGTCCATGCGCAGGGTGCGCGCAGTCTGGAATCCCACTTGCTAAGGCTGTACCGGGACCATGAGTCCCCGGGAGATGCCGGGTGAAGACGCGACTTCTGCTTGCCGAGGACGATTCGGCGCTGGCTTCCTTGCTCGAGGAATACCTGCGCGAGGCTGGATACGAGGTGCACCTGTGCCGCCGGGGCGACGAGGCGCTTGAGGCGCTGCGCGCCCGGGACTTCGATCTGGTGCTTACCGACATCGTGATGCCGGGAGCCGACGGCCTGAGCCTGCTTGCGGAGGCGAAGGGCGATCCGGAGCGCACGCTGGTGATCCTGATGACGGGCTATTCCGGCATCGAGGATGCGCTGCATGCGGTCGAGCAGGGCGCGTTCGATTTTGTCAGCAAGCCCTTCCAGCTGCCGGAAATCCTCGTGCGCCTGAACAACGCCGCCCGCTATCAGCAGCTGTTGCGCAGACTCCGGGCGCTGGAATCCGGCGCTTCCGAGTCCGTTGCTGCGCGGCCTGCCCGGGCCACGGTCGTGCGTGCCTACCGGCGGGAGGTGGGAGCATGAGCCAGAGCCTCTTGATCGTCGAGGATCAGCCCGCCGTACGCGAGGTCGTGGCCGAGCTTGTGTCGGACTATGGAAATTCGATTGAAATCGGTCAGGCGGGAAGCTGCGCCGAGGCCCGGGAGTCGCTCACGAGCCGGCACTGGGATGCGCTGATCACCGACATGACCCTCGGCGACGGGAACATGCTGGAAACGATCGCCGCGCTCAAGTCCGAGGGATTCACCGTGCCTCCGACCGTGCTGATGAGCGGTTTCCTGACTTCCGAGCGCATGGCCCAGGCCGTTTCGCTCGGGATTTCGCATGTGCTGTCCAAACCGTTCGAGCCCCGCGCGCTGATGGGTTGCCTGGAGTCGCTGTTTGGAGCGAAGAAGTCCGATGCCGGCCGATCGGAGGCCCGTAAGGAGCCGCTGCCGAAAGCTCGGAACCTGTTGCCCGAGATGTTCGACATGGACCGCAGGCTCGGCATCGTCTACCGGATGTTCGACGAGCTTCCGGGCGGTCGCGACGTGGGCACGCTGAGCGCGCGCGCGCTCGCGCTTGCCTGCGACATCATCAAGGCCAGCCGGGGCTTCATCGCGCTGTTCGACCGGCAGAAAAAACGGCTGATCATGGTCGCGTCGCAGGGGCTTGGGAACGTGCCGGGCACCTGCGAACTGGACCGGACGCCGTTTGCGCCCCTGCTTGCCGGGCAGCGGCAGTGGATCGAAGGCCCCGTTTCCGGTGCTTCCTGCTGGCCCGGCGAGAACGCCGCGTGGCAGGCGGCGGTCTCCATCCAGTTGCAGGGCGTGCCGATGGGCGTTCTTTGTCTGCTCGACGAGGAGCTTCGCGACCCGCTGCTCGGTGAGACCCGGCAGATGCTCGCCCTTCTGGTCCGAGAGCTCGACACGCTGCTGGACAATCGGGCCGTGCACGCGGCGCTGGCCGAATCGATGCGGCAGACGCTGTTTGCGCTGGTGCGCACGCTCGAGGCGCGCGACCGCTACACCCGCGACCACTCCGGCCGGGTCAGCCGGATGTCGGTGCTGTTCGCGCGCGCAATGGGGCTGGACGAGGAAACCGTGGATCTCGTCCGGACCGGAGGCCTGCTGCACGATATTGGCAAGGTCGGGATTCCCGATGCCGTCCTGCTCAAGCCCGGGCGCTACACCGACAAGGAGTACGCGATCATGAAGGCACACCCCGGCATCGGGGATGCGATCCTGAAGAACATGGACACCCTGGTGCGCGAGCGGCTGATCGTCCGGCATCATCACGAGCGCTGGGACGGCCGGGGCTATCCCGACCGGATCGGCGGCGAGGAAATCCCGCTTGAGGCGCGCATCGTCTGTGTGGCCGATGCGATCGATGCGATGACGACTCATCGCGTCTACCGGAAGGCCAGGCCGCTTTCGTTCTGCCTCGAACAGCTTGAGGCCAATGCTGGCACGCAATTTGATCCGGAGGTCGTGCGGGTGGCCGTCGAAGCCATTCGCAGGGGCGAGATCCACTCGCAGTCCCGGGACGAGCTGCCGGAAGATGCCGCGAAGGTTTCGCCCCAGGATCTGGAGCAATTACGGAAGGAGCTGAGTCATGCATCCTGAACGCACGAAGGAAAACAAGCGCGCGAATTTCCGCGTCGAGGACATGCTGCCGGTCCGGGACGAACCCCTGAGTCCGGAAGCCTTCGAGGCGGCGCGTCAGCGTGTGGGCATTCGCTCGCGCCAGAGCGCGATGCTCCAGCAGATGGTCGGACGCGATCTGTTCGGCGGGGATCTGGGCGAAGGGACTAGCCCGGAACTGGCGAAGGCCTTGGAGCTTCTCGACGCCAAACTGAACTATCTGATCGGTGTGAACATGCTCAACGACGCCCACGACGAGCGTCTGGAAGAGCGCCCGGTCAACCTCAGTGTCTCCGGCGCCAGCCTGATCAGCGAGCATGCGTACCGCGAGGGCGACCACCTCTGCCTGCACCTGATGCTGCCCTCGCTTCCGCCGACGATCCTGGAGCTGCTGGGGGTGGTCGCCTGGTCGCGGCCGCTCGACGATGGCCGGACGGAATTTGGAATGCGTTTCGCCTACCGCTGCGATGAGGAGGAGGATGCGGTGGCGCGCTATGTCTACCGCCGGCACCGGGAAAGCATTCGGCTGCGGTCTCTGGAACGCGCCGGCTGAGCCGGGCTTGCTCAGGCCGGCTGTGGTTCGTCCTCGGCCGAGACGATTCGGTTGCGACCTTCCTGTTTCGCACGATACAGAGCCTGATCGGCGCGCTTCAGCGTCCGATCATGCGGCTCCTCCGGGCGATGCACGGCCACGCCGATGCTTGCGGTGACGTTGAGCGCGCCTTCGGGGGTGGCCAGCGGGGTGGTTGCGATCAGCTCCCAGAGGTCGCGAGCCAGGCGCAGCGTGTGGCGGGCATCGGTTTCGGGAAACACAAGGCAGAATTCCTCGCCCCCGATGCGCGCCACAAGGTCCGTCGCGCGCCGGCTTGAGCGCAAGAGTTTTCCGATCCCCGTGAGCACGGCGTCGCCGCAGTCGTGGCCGTACCGATCGTTGATCCGCTTGAAGTGATCGAGGTCCACGAGCACGAGTCCGTAGCCCCGGGTGCCCAGGCCATCGAGAAATTCGCTCAGCCCGCGCCGGTTCGCAAGTCCGGTCAGCGGATCGTGACGGGCTTCGTCCTCGGCCTTTTTCAGTTGTTCGGACATCGTATGAATCCGGCTCATCTGCTCGCGCATTGCGTTGCGGAGTTGCTCGCCCGCCTGGCTCATTCGGTTCCCCGCCTGGCGGAGTTCCTGCCGGGCCTGCTGCAGCAGCGCATGCGCCTGTTCCGGGTCTTCCGGAAGGGGCTGATCGAGCAGACGGCAGGCATGGGCCAGCTCCGGGGTTTCTTCACCCAGGTTCCGGAGCATCCGGTCCATGCCCTCAAGGGATGCGCGCATCGCATCGAGCAGGGCCGAAAACTCGCCGCGCAGGCTCGCATCGGCGCGAAGATGCCGCGTAAGCTCTTCGCCCAGCCGGGCGGCTGCGTCCAGCGGGCCGGATGCGGGCGTACGTGAGCCCAGCTGCATTCTGAGGCAGGCAAGCTGGCGCTCGATGCGGGGCATGGCGATGCGGGCCTCGGCAAGATGCTTGGCCTCTTCGGCAAGCTCCCGGGCCAGGGCCTCCCGCTCCAGTTCGTCGGCTTCCTGAAGCCGGGCAAGTCCAAGCCTTGCGCCCATCTCGGCATCCACGAGCATGATCAGCTGCTGCGCCAGCCACGAAGCAAGCCCGGGATCCACGAAGGGTGCCTGCCGCAAGGTCTCGAGCCGGCTCAGCATGCTGCGCAGGCGCGCGCGGAGTTCCGGGCCGTCCAGGGGGCTTGCGACGATCAGGTCCCGAAGGCCGTCGAGTTCGCCCAGCAGCGCCTCGATGTTGGCGCGTATGTCTTTCGGTTCCATGGGCCGGGCCTCAGCCGTTCAGTCCGTTGCGCATGCGCCTCAACCGCTCGGCCTCGACCGCGAGCAGCGATTCGGCGTCCGCGGCAAGGCGTTCGGCTTTCGCATCGCTGGCGGCATCGCGCAGCCTGCGGATCCGGAGGCGAAGTTCGCCAAGCGCCTCGGGGTCGGGCGGGTGATCGGGATCGTCGCCCAGGCGTGCAAGCATTCGCTCAAGCCTGCTCAGTGCCGAGGTCAGAGACGATTCCCGTTGTTTGCCCGGATCGCCCGGACTGGAAGGGGGCGATTCCTGAGCCGGATCCATGCCGTCCAGCTCGGCTTCCAGAAGCTTCTCGAAGCTGAGCTCCGTGTTGCGCGCATCCTTTCTCCGGGAGCGCGTGGGCGCAGTCTGCACGGGATGACGGGGATCGACTTTCATGGCACGGGCTCCTGTTGCCGGCTTCTCGTCCTCGGCAGGTTTTCTGCCAGCAGGCCAGCAAGAAGCGGGCCAGTCAGCCGCGATTCCGGATGCGGATGGAGAGGGCGTGGATGGCGCCTCGTTCGAAAAGCGGACGGAGCGCCTCGTGGATTTTTCGATGGGCCGCGATGCGGGAAAGCCCGATCAGCTCCGCGGACGCGATTTCCAGGTGGATGTGCGCGCCGCGCCCCGCCTCGCGATGACCGGCGTGACGCCAGGATTCATCCTCGAGGTGCAGAAGCTCGGGCCGGAACGCGCGTTCAAGGCGGGCCCGGATTTCGGCAAGCAGGGCGGACTCTTCAGTCACCGGCGGGCTTCGGGCGGTAGAGGATGGCGATCTTTCCGATCGTGCCGACGAGGTCCGCGCCGAGATCCCCGGCGAGCTCGGCGGCGATCGATGCTCGCTGCTTGCGATCATCGCCGGCGATCGCGACCTTGATCAGCTCGTGGGCGGTCAGTGCCGCGTCGGTCTCGAACCGGACGGCTTCCGTCAGCCCCTTCTGGCCGATGCGAACCACCGGTTTCAGGCCGTGGGCGCGTGCCTTGAGCGCGCGGCGCTGCTTTGAATCCAGGCTCATGGATCCTCCTTGCGGCCGGGCAGGCTAGCGACCTCCGTCCGGGGCGTCATCAAGGCATCAAACTTGCTTCGCTCGGGGCAGGCGGAACTTTGCGCCGGGAGGTGGTCATGCAACCGCTGCGGGAAGATCCTCATCGCGCCGTGATCCTCGGAGCCGGGCGGGGAGGTACGGCGATGATCGAGCTGCTTCGCCAGGAGCCGCTCGTGGACGTGGCTGCGGTCGTGGACCGCAACCCGGATGCGCCGGGCATGCGCCTTGCCCGGAAGCTCGGGATCCCCACCTTCGAGAACATCGACAATGCCCTTCTGGCCTCGGCGCCCTGCGTGGCCTTCAACATGACCGGCAACGAAATGGTCGAGGCGGTGGCCTCCGAGATTCTGGGAGCGGGCGGGGTCATCGGCGGCATGGAAGCCCGGCTGATCTGGCGCATCATGACCAACCTCTACGAGGCCAAGGAACGCCTGCGCTTTGAAGCAAGCCACGATCACCTGACCGGGCTGTACAACCGGCGCGCGCTGATGGACCAGATGCGGCGGGGGGTGGCCGAAGCGCTGCGCTACGGCCATGACTACGCCTGCGTGATGATCGATGTGGATCATTTCAAGCAGGTCAACGACCGCTACGGCCATGCGGTCGGGGATGCCGTGCTCCGGCAGGTGGCGCAGACTTTGAGCGGCAGGCTCCGGCAGTCCGATCTGATCGGTCGCTGGGGAGGCGAGGAGTTTCTTGTACTCTTGCCGCATACGCGCGCGGCCGATGCGGTGCTCGCGGCGAACGCCTGGCTTGAGTGCGTGCGCGCCGAGCGCATCGTGCATCCCGGCAGCGATGAGCTGAGGGTGAGTTTTTCGGCCGGCGTCGGCGACCTGGAAGAGCTTAGGGGCCGCGCAGCCCCGGCACGCCCGGGCGTCGATGAGGCGCTGGAGGCGATGCTGCATGCGGCCGACGAACGGCTGTATCAGGCCAAGCAGGCCGGCCGTGCACGCTGTTTCGGGCCGGGCGTCGGGGCGGCGAAAGCCATCGAAGGCGCCTGATTTTTCGCCGCCCGCCTGCCGGGGTTTCGCATTGATGCGCCCCGTCGAGCCGGTAGAGTGGAGCCGTGCAGACGACCCGACTGGAAGACCTGAACGAAACGGTGGATACGGGCCCCGAGGCCGCCCCCCGCTTCCCGATCCGCTGGCGCTGGACGATGCTGGTCGGCTTCGCCGTGGCCGTCTCGGTGTTCGTGCTGTTCATGATCATTCTGGACATGGAGCGGGAGGCCTGGCTCGACAGTCAGGCCCAGCAGGCCGAGGTCCAGGTGGACCGGCTCGCGGACGAACTCAAGATTCCGATGCTGGCCGGCAGCGAGGCCGAAATCGATCTGATCGTGCAGAGCTTTCTGAAGAAGGTTCCGGCCGTCGTCGGCGTGCACATCCAGTATGTCAGCGGCGAAGAGCTGCACTTCGGCCAGGTCGAGGCCGACGACGCAAAACTGCATGAGCACCCAAGGGACGAGCGGATTCGCCGGGTCGAGGGCGACCGGCTGTGGTTTGCGAAAAAGGTCGTCTATGCGGGCACGACGGTGGGCACGGTCGGTGTGCGCTTTTCCGAAGCCGCCTGGGAGGAGCTCGCCGGCCGGCTTGTGTCCCGCATTTCCCTTGCGGCGCTGGTCGTGGTCGTGCTTTCCAGCGTGCTCGTGTACTGGATTGCCGGCCGGATGAGCCGCCCGCTCGAGCTGTTGGCCGATGCCGCCCGTGAGGTGGCCTACGGCAACTACAGCATCCGGCTGCCGGTGAGCGGCAACGATGAAATCACCGATGCGATTTCCCAATTCAACGTGATGGTGGCGGAGCTTGCGCACAAGGAGGAGTTGCGCGATGTGTTCGGCCGCTACCTGAATCCGAAGCTCGTTTCCGAGGTTTTCGAGGGCGGCGAGGTGCGCGCCGAGAACCGCCGGCAGGAGGTCACCGTGTTGTTCGCCGACATGGTGCAGTTCACCTCCTTTGCCGAGAGCACCCCCACCGAAGAGGTGGTCGAGGTTCTGAACAAGCATTTCGAGGTCTTCCACCGGGTTATCGACTATTACGGCGGGCATGTGGACAAGTACATCGGCGATGCGGTCATGGCGGTGTTCAATCATCCGAACGAGGATCCGGATCATGCCCGGAATGCGACCAAGGCCGGGATCGCGATGAGTCTTGCCTGCAGCAAGCTCGGCGTGTTGCGCGAAAACGGGGAGCCGATATCGTTCCGCATCGGTTTGAACCGGGGCGAGGTCATCGTCGGCCACATCGGAGCTGCGGAGCGCCTGGAATACACGGTCATCGGCGATACGGTGAACGTGGCGTCGCGCATGAGCGGGCTGGGTTCCGGAGGTGAGGTCGTGATGTCCCGCGCAACCTTTGAGCGCATCGGGGACGGGTTTGCGTTCCGCTCGATCGGGAAGAAGGAGATCAAGGGCGTGAGTCAGCCAATCGAATGCGGCGTCGTGACGGCCGAGGACGAACAGGTGCAGCGAAACATCGCGCATGCCGTCGCGCTGGCGTTCGATCTGACCCTTCCCTCCGACGTGCGCCAGATCATCGGGGAGATATGATCGCCATGCGCTCCTGGGTCCGTGCCGCAGCGCTCGCGCTGGCGCTCTCGGGTTGCGCCGGAACGAATTTCGGGAAGCTTCTGGGCGGGATTCCGTTTCTTCATTCCTACGCCTCCATCGAGGCGAGTTACAAGCGCGGGGAAATCATGGAGGCGCGCAAGAAGGCGCTTGCCTTTCCGAAGGACCATGAGGACTACCCGAAGGTGCGCCGGCTTCTCAAAAGCCGCATCGAACCCGCCCGCCTGCGGCTGCTCCGCCACTACCGGCTGCAGGCGGAGAAGGCCGAGCGCGAGGGGCGCTGGTGGCGCGCGATGGAGCTCTACGATCAGGCGGCCGGCCTTTCCCTGAAGCCGGCGGAGCTTCAGAAGGCGCGGGACCGGATGGAGCTGAAGATGCGTCAGGCCCGGCTCGATGCGCTGATCGCCCAGCGCCGCAAAGAAGACTCGGATCTGCTGAGCTATGCGCGGGCGTACGAGCCGCCTGCCGGTGTGAACCCGAAGGACGAGGTGTTTCGCCGAATGCGCGAGTATTACGAGGAACGCGTGGACGATCGAAGCGGCGACGCGCTCGCGGAGGCGCGCCGCTACCTTCGCAAGGGCATGCCCGAGATCGCCTACATCGAGGTCGAGTCGCACCTTCGGCTTGCGCCCGATTCCGGCGAAGGAGCCGAACTGCGCAAGGAAATTCTGGCGAAGCTCCCGAAGGGGCTCGTGATTCCTCCATTCAAGCCGCTTTCTCAGGCAGCCCGGAAGGCGATCCCTCAGCCGAAGAAGGTCACGGCCCGGCAGATCCGGCAGCTTCTGAGCAAGGGAAGGCTGATCGAGGCGCGCCGCTACGCCCAGGTCTACCGGCGCGAGGGCGGAAAGGATGCCGAAAAGCTGCTTGCGCAGGTCAACGAGGCCATCGGCAAGCAGGCCGAGGCTTACTACCAGAAGGGGCGGATCGCGTTCCGGAAGGAACAGCTGGATCGTGCGATCCGCTACTGGAGCCGGGCGGTCGAGCTGATGCCCGACAACGCCGACTACGTCCAGGCGCTGAGCCGGGCCCGGCTGCTCAAGGAACGGCTCGAACTGCTGCGCCAGCAGGCGGAAGAACAGGCGGATAAGTCGCCCCGGCAGCCGGCGGAACAGACGGAGAAGGCCAAGTGAGGGACCGGATCGTTCTTCCCAGGCGACGGACGCGGCCGATCCACATTGGGCCGGTTCAGATCGGGGGCGATGCCCCGATCGCGGTGCAATCGATGACCAACACGCCGACGCACGATGCGGAGGCAACCCTCGCCCAGATCCGGAGGCTTGCGGACGTCGGGGTGGATCTCGTGCGGGTGTCGGTGCCGGATCCGGACTCCGCGGCGGCTTTGCCGCGCATCGTGGAAGAAAGTCCGGTGCCCGTGATCGCCGACATCCATTTCAGCTACAAGATGGCGCTGGCGGCGCTTGAAGCGGGGGTGCATGGGCTCCGGCTCAATCCCGGCAACATCGGAGAGCGCTCGCGCATCGAGCGCGTTGTTGCCGCGGCGGCCGAGCGCGGGGTTCCGATCCGGATCGGCGTCAACGCCGGATCGCTGGAGAAGGATCTGCTCGAGCGCTACGGCGAGCCCTGCGCCGACGCGATGGTGGAATCCGCGCTCCGGCACGTGGCCATTCTCGAGGAGATGAACTTCCGGGACATCAAGATCTCGCTGAAAGCCAGCAACATTCCGATGACTGTGGCCGCCTACCGGAAACTTGCGGAGCAGGTGGATTATCCGCTGCATCTCGGCATCACCGAGGCGGGCTCGCGGTTTTCCGGCACGATCAAGTCGGCGATCGGACTGGGCCTTCTGCTCGCCGAAGGCATCGGCGATACGATCCGCGTTTCGCTCGCCGCCGAGCCTGAGGAGGAGGTGCGCGTCGGCTTCGAGATCCTGAAGGCGCTCGGCCTGCGCCACCGGGGCGTGAATCTGATTGCCTGCCCGTCCTGCGCGCGCCAGAAGTTCGATGTCATCGCCACGGTCGCCAAGCTCGAGGAGCGGCTGGCGCACATCCACGAAACGCTCGATGTCGCCGTGATCGGCTGCGTCGTGAACGGGCCCGGCGAGGCCCGGGAGGCCGATCTGGGCGTCACCGGAGGCTATCCGGTGCACACGATCTACCGGGACGGCGAAAAGGACGGCCGCGTCCGGAGCGACGATCTCGTGGAGGCGATCGTCCAGGAGGTCGAGGCACGGGTGGCGCGCATCCGGGCGGGTCGCGGGGACGGGAACGCGTGAGCCTGATCGTTCAGCGCCTTCGGGGCGTGCACGACGGGCTGCCGGCCGATGTCCGCCTTTGGCGGCGGATCGAGGAAACCGGCCGCGAGGTGTTCGCGCGATACGGATGCGAGGAGGTGCGCCTGCCGGTCATCGAGCCCACGCCGCTGTTCGTGCGCTCGATCGGCCAGGCCACGGACATCGTCTCGAAGGAAATGTATGCCTTTCGCGACCAGGGCGGCGACGAGGTGTGCCTGCGTCCGGAGGGTACGGCCGGCGCGGTGCGCGCCTATCTGCAGGCGGGGCTGACCCGATCGGGACCGCAGCGGTGGTTCTACCTCGGCCCGATGTTCCGCCGCGAGCGTCCTCAGAAGGGGCGGCTCAGGCAGTTCCAGCAGATCGGGGTCGAGCTGTTCGGCGTTCCGGGGCCGGTCGAGGACGTCGAAGTGCTGGCGATGGCCGAGCGCTTTCTGAACGGGCTCGGGCTTGACGGCCTGCGTCTGGAAATCAACTCGCTGGGCTGCGGCGCCTGCCGGCCCGGATACCGGGAAAGACTCGTCGCCTATCTGAACGAGCGCCGGGACCGGCTCTGCGCGACCTGCCGCGAGCGCATCGAGCGCAACCCGATGCGCGTGCTCGACTGCAAGGTCGAAGCCTGCCAGGAGGCGCTGGCCGACGCGCCGCAGATGCTGAATCATCTGTGCGAGGCGTGCAGCGATCATTTTTCGGGCCTGCGCTCCGGTCTTGACGCGCTGGGTCTGAGCTATCATGTCAACGGAAGAATCGTCCGCGGCCTGGATTACTACACGCGCACCGCCTTCGAGTTCATCACCGATCGGCTTGGCGCCCAGGGCACGGTGCTCGCCGGAGGCCGATACGACGGACTGATCGCCGAGCTTGGCGGTCCGGATACGCCGGCGATCGGTTTTGCCGCCGGCATCGAGCGGCTGGCGATGCTGCTGGAGGACGGCGGAACGCCCGGCTGCGACGCGGCCGTGGTCGCGCTCGGCCAGGATGCGCTGGCGCCTTCACTGGCGGTGGCCGAGCGGCTTCGAGGCCAGGGTCTGTGTGTGATCCACTGCGGCGGCGGCGGCGCCAGACGCCAGTTCCGGGCCGCGGATCGGGAGGGCGCGCGCCACGTCGTCATTCTCGGGGAGGACGAGCTTGCCCGGGGCGAAGTCACGGTCCGGGACATGGCGACGGGAAGCCAGCAGGCGATGGCGCTTGCGGCCCTCGAACGCTGGGCGCTCGGGATCAAGGCCCGGCCGTAATCCGCCCGAGCTGGCGCCCGTGCCGTCCCCCGCGTCCGGGCGCCACGACATCTGGCGCACGGCCATTGGATGCAACAAAAAAGGGAAGGCCGAAGCCTTCCCTCGCAATCTTCCGCAAACCGCGATCAGCGCTTGGAGAACTGAGGCGCGCGGCGGGCCTTCTTCAGGCCGTACTTCTTGCGCTCCACCTTGCGCGCATCGCGGGTGAGGAATCCCTTGGCCTTCAGCGTCGGCCGCAGCCCCTCGTCGTAGGCCACCAGCGCGCGCGCCAGCCCATGCCGGATCGCGCCCGCCTGGCCGGAAACGCCGCCCCCGTAGACGTTGACGCGGACGTCGATCCTTCCGGAAAGCTGGGTCACGGTCAGCGGCATCAGCGCCTGCTGGCGGATGATTTCGACCGGGAAGTACTGCTCGATGTCCCGGCCGTTGACCACGACACGGCCGCTTCCGGGGGTGATCATCACCCGGGCGACGCTGGTCTTGCGGCGGCCGGTGCCGCGATACATGGTTTCTGCCATCTTCGTGCTCCCTCTCAGTTCAGTTCGAGAACTTCGGGTTTCTGGGCCGCGTGCGGATGCTCGGGCCCGGCATAGACTTTCAGCTTCTTCATCATCGAACGCCCCAGCGGTCCCTTCGGCATCATGCCCTTGACCGCGGCGGTGATGATGCGCTCGGGGTGCCTGGCGCGCTGCTTGTCCAGCGTGATGGACTTGAGCCCGCCGGGATAGCCGCTGTGGCGGTAGTAGACCTTTTCGGTCTCCTTGCGGCCGGTCACGCGGACCTTTTCGGCGTTGATCACGATGACGTGATCGCCGCAGTCGGCATGCGGCGTGTACTGCGGGCGATGCTTGCCGCGCAGAATGCGTGCAATCTGCGACGCAAGCCGGCCCAGCACGACGCCGTCGGCGTCCACCACATACCATTTGCGATCGATGTCGCCCGGTCGAACTGTCCAAGTGCGCATGGTTGCCTCACTCCGTATCGGGCATGTTTTGCCCTGCCTTTGCAAAGGGGGCGCAGTATAGAAGCGGCGCACCGCTTGTCAAACAGGATGCGGGGTTGAAACCGGGCCCCGGCATCCCCATAGATAGCCTCAACAAGAAAAACCGTGCGCCGGTGCATGCCGGCGAGAATCGAACGGGAGGCTGGCGTTGACGGAAAAGAAGAACAAGCAGGCGAAATCCGGATCCGAAAAGGACAAGGAGAAGGCGAAGAAGAGCTCCCGGGCGAAGCTGGAAAAGGAGCTGGCCGAGGCGCGGGCGAAGATCGACGAGCTGACCGACAAGCTGCTCCGCGCCCATGCCGAAATGGACAATCTCCGCAAGCGCACGCAGCGCCAGATCGAGGATGCGCACAAGTACGCGATCGAGAAGTTCGTCGTCGCCCTGCTCGAGGTGTTCGACAACCTCGAGCGCGCGCTCGAGGCCGAGCCGGGCAACGAGGAGGCGATGCGCGAAGGCGTTCGGATGACGCTCAAGCAGTGGCACGAGGTGATGAAGCGTTTTGCCATCGAGCGCATCGACGCGCTGGGCAAGCCGTTCGATCCGCATCTGCATGAGGCGCTCTCGCAGATGCCAAGCGACGAGCCCGAGGGCACCGTCGTGGCCCAGCATGTCGCGGGCTATACCCTGAACGGACGCCTGATCCGGCCGGCAAGGGTTCTGGTTTCCAGCGGCCCGGCATCCGCAAAGGAGAAGGAAGATGCGCCTTCCGGGAACGGGCCGGACGAGGCTTGAAAACGCCGGGCATCATCCACACACAGAGACTACGCGGAAGAACCGTTTGAAAACTTCGCATCGAACAGGAGAATGACACCATGGGCAAGGTAATCGGAATCGATCTGGGAACGACCAATTCCTGCGTCGCCATCATGGAGGGCGACAAGGCGAAGGTCATCCCGAACAGCGAGGGCGACAACACGACGCCTTCGGTCGTGGCCTTCAAGGACGGCGAGCGTCTGGTGGGCGCGCCGGCCAAGCGGCAGATGGTGACCAATCCGGAGCGCACGTTCTATGCCGTCAAGCGCCTGATCGGTCGCAAGTTCGACTCCGAGGAAGCCAAGCATCATCGTGATCTGGTTTCCTACAAGGTGGTCGAAGCCGACAACGGCGACGCCTGGGTTGAGCTCGACGGCAAGAAGATGAGCCCGCAGGAGATCTCGGCGATCATCCTGCAGAAGATGAAGCAGACCGCGGAGGACTACCTCGGCGAGGAGGTCAAGGACGCGGTCATCACCGTGCCGGCGTATTTCAACGACTCCCAGCGTCAGGCGACGAAGGACGCGGGCACGATTGCGGGCCTGAACGTGCTGCGGATCATCAACGAGCCGACCGCGGCCGCGCTGGCCTACGGCCTCGACAAGACCGAGGAAAACCACCTGATCGCGGTCTACGATCTCGGCGGCGGCACGTTCGACATCTCGATTCTCGAGATCGGCGACGGCGTCTTCGAGGTCAAGGCCACGAACGGCGACACCTTCCTCGGCGGCGAGGACTTCGACCGCGTGCTCATCGACTATCTGGCCGACGAGTTCCAGAAGGAGCACGGCATCGACCTGCGCACCGACAAGCTGGCGCTGCAGCGGCTCAAGGAGGCTGCCGAGAAGGCCAAGATCGAGCTTTCCAGCAGCCAGCAGACCGAGGTGAACCTGCCGTTCATCACCGCCGATGCCTCCGGGCCGAAGCATCTGCTGATCAAGATCACGCGCGCGAAGTTCGAGAGCATGGTCGCGCATCTGGTCGAGAAGACGCTGAAGCCCTGCGAGCAGGCGCTGAAGGACGCCGGCGTGAAGGCGAGCGACATCCACGAGGTCGTGCTCGTCGGCGGCCAGACCCGGATGCCGCTCGTGCAGAAGAAGGTGGCCGAGTTCTTCGGCCGCGAGCCGCACAAGGGCATCAATCCGGACGAGGTCGTCGCGATCGGCGCGGCGATCCAGGGCGCGGTGCTCACCGGCGAGATCAAGGACGTGCTTCTGCTCGATGTGACCCCGCTCAGCCTCGGCATCGAGGTCGAGGGCGGCCTGTTTGCGAAGATCATCGAGAAGAACACGACGATCCCGACCAAGAAGAGCCAGATCTTCACGACCGCGTCCGACAATCAGACCGCGGTGACGATCAAGGTCGCCCAGGGCGAGCGCGACATCTTCGCGCACAACAAGCTTCTGGGCGTGTTCAACCTCGAGGGCATCCCGCCGGCCCCGCGCGGCGTGCCGCAGATCGAGGTGACGTTCGACATCGACGCCAACGGCATCCTGCACGTCACGGCCAAGGACAAGGGCACCGGCAAGGAGGCCTCGATCCGGATCGAGGCGGGCTCGGGCCTCACCGAGGAGGAGATCGAGCGGATGAAGAAGGACGCCGAGGCCCACGCCGAGGAAGACCGCAAGCGCCGCGAGCAGATCGAGGCCAAGAACCGCGCCGATGCGCTGGCCTATTCCACCGAGAAGGCGCTCAAGGAGCATGGCGACAAGGTGGACGAGGCCACCCGCAAGTCGATCGAGGAGGCGCTCGAGAAGCTGAAGAAGGCCCTGGAAGGCGACGACATCGACGCGATCCGTCGCGCCGAGGAGGATCTGGTCCAGAAGTCGCAGAAGCTGGGCGAGATCATCTACCAGCAGGCCCAGGCCGGCGGCTCGGGTGCCACCTCCGGTTCGTCGGAGGAACAGAAGCAGTCCTCCGATGCCGAGGTGGTCGACGCCGAAATCGTCGACGAAGACAAGAAGTAGGGGCGACCCTTGCGGCACGGGGGGAGCGTTCGGGCGTTGCCTCGGGCGCTCCCCCTGGCCTGTCGGGGGCTGAGGCATTCAGGGAGCGAACGTGACGACCAAGCGTGACTATTACGAGATTCTCGGGGTGGACCGCAACGCCGATCTGAACACGATCAAGCGCGCCTACCGGAAGCTCGCGATGAAGTACCACCCCGACCGGAACAAGGACGATCCGGATGCGGCCGAGAAGTTCCGCGAGGTGACCGAGGCCTACGAGGTGCTGTCCGACGAGGAGAAGCGGGCGCGCTACGACCGCTACGGCCACGCCGGTGTGGACGAGCAGATGCACGATTTCTGGACGCGCGGCGGTTTCCAGGAATCGCACGCCTTCCGCGATTTTGGCGATCTGTTCGGGGATCTTTTTGGCGACATTTTCGGCTTTGGCGGTGGGGCTTCGGGCATGCGCGGCGCCGATTTGCGCTACCGCCTTCAGCTCACGCTTGAGGAGGCGGCGCGGGGCAAGGAAGTCGAGCTGACGATCCCGAAACAGGTCGTCTGCGATCACTGCCACGGCAGCGGAGCCCGGCCCGGAACGCAGCCCGTGCCCTGCCGCACCTGCGGCGGGCACGGACAGGTGCAGCTCAATCAGGGGTTTTTCTCGATCCGCCGCACCTGCCCGAGCTGCGGCGGCAGCGGCAAGCGCATCGAGTCGCCCTGCCCGAGCTGCGGCGGCAGCGGCAGGGTGCGCCGGGAAAAGAGGGTGCGGGTCCGGATTCCCGCCGGCGTCTACGACGGCGCCCAGGTGCGGGTCGCCGGCGAAGGCGAGGCGGGGGCGCACGGAGGGGCGACCGGGGATCTGTACATCGAGGTTTCGATCAAGCCCCATCCGATCTTCGAGCGCGACGGTGCCGATCTGTACTGCACGATGCCGATCACGTTCACGCAGGCCGCGCTGGGCGCCGAGCTCGAGGTGCCGACGCTGGAAGGCAAGGTCCGTTTCCGGATCCCGAAGGGAACCCAGGGCGGACGCGTGTTCCGGATCCGCGGCCACGGCATGCCGGATCTTCGAACCGGCCAGAAGGGGGATCTGTACGTGAAGGTCCAGATTGCCGTGCCCACGCGGCTTACCGCCGAGCAGGAGGAGCTTCTGCGGCGCTTCGCCGAAATCACCGGTGACGAGGTCTATCCCGAACGGACCTCGTTTCTGGATAAAGTGCGCAAGTTCTGGGACGATCTGTCGAAGGAGTTCAAATGAGGGATCCGATTCGCATCATCATTGTGGGCGCGGCCGGGCGCATGGGCCGGATGCTGGTGCGCGCGGTCAGCGAAGACGAGCGGCTCGTGCTCGTCGGCGCCACCGAGCGCGAGTCGTCCGGACTGATCGGCCGCGACGCGGGCGAGGTGGCCGGCGTGGAGACGCTCGGCGTGCCTCTGGTTTCCGGGCTTGACGGCATGCCGGAGGCGGACGTGCTGATCGACTTCACGGCCCCCGAGGCCACACTGGCGCACGCAGCGCACGCGAAGACCTCGGGATGGCGCATGGTCATCGGCACGACCGGCTTCACTCCCGAACAGCTTGCGGATTTGCGCGCCACGCTTTCGGAGGTTCCGGTGGTCATGGCCGCGAACTTTTCCGTCGGGGTGAATCTCGCGCTGAACCTGATCCGGCAGGCGGCCGAAGTGCTTTCCGGCGACGATTACGACGCGGAGATCTTCGAAGCGCACCACCGGCACAAGGTGGATGCGCCGAGCGGCACCGCGCTGGCGATGGGACGGTCCATCGCCGAGGGGCGCGGCGTGGAGCTCGAAAGGGTGGCGGTGCGCGCGCGCGACGGCATCACGGGACCCAGGGAGCCGGGAAGCATCGGCTTTTCGGTCGTCCGCGGCGGCAGCATCGTCGGCGAGCATCGCGCGATGTTCATCGCCGACGAGGAACGCGTCGAAATCACGCACATCGCTTCCGACCGGATGGTCTTCGCCCGCGGGGCGCTGCGGGCCGCGCGCTGGCTGGTCGATCAGCCCGCCGGCTGGTACGAGATGCGCGACGTGCTGGGGCTGGGCTAGCGTTCTTTTCGCCGCGCCTTGCAAACGGCCGCCGGCTCCACTACATACTGCCTAGGCATCGATGGAATCGAAACGGCAAGGAGCGGGCATGGCCGATCAATCCAGCAGCAGGAAAAGCACGAAAACGACCAGCGGGCGCTCGCAAGGCGCGCGCCGTCAGTCCACAGGCAGCCGAACCCGCCGTGCCAGGTCCCGGGCCGCGGCCGGGGGCGACGCCGGCCGCGAAGTCGTCGTCGTCGCCGGCATTCGCACCCCGCTGGGCAAGGCCGGGGGCTATTTCGAGTATTTGAGCGCCGTGGATCTGGGCGTGCTGGCCGTGCGCGAGGTGCTTGCGCGATCGCCCGTCAGCCGCGACGATCTGGATCAGGTGATCATCGGCAACGTGATCCAGCCGGCCGAGGCCGCGAACATCGCGCGCGTGATCGCGCTGACCGCCGGGATTCCCCGGCACGTGCCGGCGCATACCGTGCATCGCAACTGCGCCTCGGGCATGCAGGCGGTCACCGACGCGGCCGAGAAGATTCTCTCGGGTCGGGCCGAGGTTGTGCTCGCGGGCGGCGTGGAATCGATGACGCATGCGCCGCTCCTGTTTCACGACGAGTTCCGCCGGGCAATGGCGCGATGGGCCCGGGCCCGGCGCTGGACCCAGAAACTGGAGGCGATCCGCGCGATGCTCGCCGCGCCCTGGCGGCCCCGGATTTCACTCAAGGAAGGGCTCACCGACCCGACCGTGAACCTGAACATGGGCCAGACCGCGGAGGTGCTGGCCCGGGAGTTCGCGATCTCGCGCGAGGAACAGGATGCGTTCGCGCTGCAGAGCCACCAGCGCGCCGATGCGGCCTGGGAGGCCGGCTGGTTCGACGACGAGGTCATGCATGCGTTTCCTCCGCCGGGATACGCGGCCGTGCATCGCGACGAAGGCATCCGCGCCGGCCAGTCGATGGAAGCGCTTGCGAAGCTGAAGCCGGTGTTCGAACGGCCGCTCGGCACGGTCACGGCTGGCAACAGCTCGCAGATCACCGACGGCGCCGCGATGCTCGTGCTGACGCATCGCGAAAAGGCCGAGGCCGAGGGCTGGCCGATCCTGGGCTATCTGCACGACTGGACCTATGCCGGCTGCGACCCCGCCCGGATGGGGCTGGGCCCCGTGTTCGCGACGAGCCGGCTGCTTGCCGCCCGCGGGCTGTCGATGCGGGATCTTGCCCGGATCGAAATCAACGAGGCCTTTGCGGCGCAGGTTCTGGCCTGCCTGAAGGCGTTCGAATCGAAAACCTTCTGCGAACGCCACCGGGTATGCGAGAAGCCCGTGGGCAGGCCCGATGCGAAGCAGCTCAATGCGCACGGCGGCGCGATCGCGATCGGGCATCCGGTGGGCATGACCGGCGCCCGTCTCGTGCTGACGCTGCTCCGGCAGCTCAAGCGGGATACGAACGGCGGCCTTGGCATCGCCACCCTGTGCATCGGGGGTGGTCAGGGCGGAGCCGTGCTGGTCGGGAGTGATCCATGGAAGTCGTAAGCCTGATCCGGAACGACGACGAGGCCAGACTCCGCTTCGCCCGCGAGGACCGGCCGGTCAACGTTCTCGACCTTCCCTGCATCGAGCAGCTCGAGGCCCATCTGGATGCGCTCGAGGCCGATCCGCCGGCGCGCCTGGTGCTCGAGAGCGGGCTGCCCGGATGCTTCATCGCTGGCGCCGATGTCGACGCGATCTTCGCGATCGACGATGCCGCCGAGGCCACGCGTCTGGCCGAACGGGGTCAGGCGATCTGCCGGCGCATCGAATCGCTGCCGTCGGTTTCGGTGGCAATCGTCCGCGGCGCCTGCATGGGCGGGGGCCTGGAAATCGCGCTCGCCTGCGACTACATCGCGGCGGTCGAGGATGCCCGGACGCAGCTCGCGCTTCCGGAAATCAAGCTGGGCATCCATCCGGGTTTCGGCGGATGCGTGCGCCTGCCCCGCCGCACCGGCTGGATCCGTGCCTGCGATCTCATTCTGAGCGGGCGCTCGCTCGATGCCGGCGCGGCACGACGGGCGGGTGTGGCCGACCTTGCGATCAAGCCCGGCCAGGAAGATGCGGCCGTTCGGTACCTGAGCGCGAAAGGCAAGCCAAGGCGCAGGCGCGTGCGCCCGTGGTGGCTGCATCTGTGGCCTGCGCGCCGGCTGTTCTTCCGGCAGGTCCACCGGCGGGCGACGGCGCGGTTCCGGCATCTGGAGCTGGAGGTGGCCTATCCGGCGGTTCCGGCCACGGTCCGCCTGCTTGAGGATCTCGTGGGTATGCCGGACGGCCAGGCCTATGCGCTCGAGGCCGAATCGCTCGGACGGCTTGCGGTCACGCCCACCTGCAAGAATCTGATCCGCGTGTTCCGTCTGGGCGAAGCTCTGAAGCACCAGCCGGCCGCGCGTCGGGCGAAGGACGCCGTGTCGGCCATGCGGAAAACCGCGGTCTACGGCGCGGGAGTGATGGGCAGCGGGATTGCCTGGGTGGCGACCCGGACGATGGATGTGGACCTGCACGAAATCGCCCCCGAGGCGATGAGCAGGGGGCTTGGGAAGCTCGCCCGGCTGGCCGCACGCGACCGGAAGCGGGGGGAAGCCCGGCTTGCCCGGGTCCGTCCCGCCTTCGACGATTCGGGGCTTGAAGAGGCCGATGTCGTCATCGAGGCCGTGCTCGAGGATATCAAGGTCAAGAACGAGCTGTGGAAGCGGATCGAGCCCCGGGTCCGGCCGGACACCCTGCTGCTCAGCAACACCTCGTCGCTCGCCATCGCCGAGATGCAGAAAGGGCGGAAGCACCCCGGGCGTATCGCCGGCATGCACTTCTTTAATCCGGCGCCGAAGATGCCGCTGGTCGAGGTCGTGGCCGGCCCCAGGACCGACGAGGCCGTACTCGACAAGGTCTGCGCGCTCGCCGTCGCCTGGGGCAAGTATCCGGTGATCACGGCCGATTCGCCCGGGTTTCTCGTCAACCGCTGCCTGATGCCGTACATGGCCTCAGCACTCGAACTCGTCGGCGGCGGCCAGAAGCCGGAGCATGTGGACGGGGCGCTGAAGACCTTCGGCATGCCGATGGGCGCGCTGGAACTTGCCGACCGGGTCGGGCTCGATATCTGCCGGCATGTGGGCGAGCATCTGGGCCAGGCGTTCGGCGACCGGTTCCGGATGCCCGGCTGGTTCGTGCGCATGGTGGACGACGGTCTTTTGGGCGAGAAATCCGGATCGGGCTTCTTCGTCTACGAGGGGCGGAAGCAGCGGGGGCTCAATCCGGAGCTCGGCAAGTATCTGCCCCTGGTTCCGCCTCCGGAGGGCAGCGCCGAGATCGGTGCCGATCTCGATCCGATGCCGGATGCCGAGATCGTCGATGCCTGCCTTGTCCCGATGCTGGTCGAGGCTCTGGCCTGCCTGCGCGAGGGGATCGTGAAGGAACCCGCGCATCTGGATGCGGCGATGGTCTACGGCATCGGCTTCCCGCCGTTCAGGGGCGGCCTGCTGCGCTATTTCGCAGGGCGGAGCCGCCCGGAGCTGCGTCAGAAGATCGCGGATCTGGGCTTCGATCTGCCCGGGAATCTGGGGGTGCTCGATGAGTTCGCCTGATCGGGATTGCCCGGGCCGCGTTCGTGCCGCCCGCGCCGACAACCTCGCCGAGCTGCTGCTCGAGAATCCGGCCGAATGGCTGGATCGTCCGATGTTCCGGTATCGCACCGATGAGGGCGTCTGGCAGTCCTGGTCTCGCATCCGCGCTAGCCAAGGCGTGCTGCGCGTGGCGGCCTGGCTGGAATCGAAGGGAGTTGCGCCGGGCGACCGGGTCGGGATTCTCGGGCACAACGGTCCGGCCTGGTTTCTTGGCGATTTCGCAACCCTCCGGCTGGGCGCGGTCACCGTTCCCGCCTATTACACCGATCCAGCCGAGGCGGTCCAGTATGTGTTCCGGGACGCCGGCGTGAAGGTGGTGCTCGTCGAGGAGGGCGAACAGCAGGAAAAGCTTGCGGGGATGGATGTGCCGATGATTCCGTTCCACGGCGACGGCGAAAGCGTGATGGCGATCGCGGAAAACGCCGACTGGGACAACCGCCTGCAGGCGCCCGCGCCCGGCCGCGGGGATCTGGCCACGCTGATCTACACCTCGGGCACGACCGGGCATCCGAAGGGCGTGATGCTGACCCACGGGAATATTCTCAGCGACATCGAGGCGGGGCTCGGCGGCGTGCCGGTCTGGGAAGACGATGTCTTTCTTTCGTTTCTTCCGGTCTCGCACGCCTTCGAGCGGACGGTCGGGCACTTCCTGCCCACGGCCTGCGGCGCGGAGATCGCGTATGCGGAAAGCGTCACCACCCTGATGCGGGATCTTCCGGAAGTGCGGCCGACCGTCGTGCTCTCGGTGCCAAGGCTGTACGAAAAAATCTATGCGGGGGTTCAGGCGAAGCTTGCCGAAAGCCCGGCGATCAAGCGGCGCATTTTCGATGTGGCGCTTAGGCTCGGCGCCGAGCGGTTCGAGCTGCGCCAGCGGGGGGAAGACCTTTCCGGCTTCAAGCGCTGGCTGTGGCGGCGGCTGGATGCGCTGGCCTTTGCGCCGCTGCGCGAGAAGCTGGGCGGGCGGGTGCGCGCGTTCATCTCGGGCGGGGCGGCGCTCCATCCTCAGGTGGCGCGCTTTCTGCTCGCCGCCGATATCACCGTGCTGCCCGGCTACGGACTCACGGAAACCTCACCGGTTCTGACCGTCAACCGCGAGGGCAGGATCAAGCCGGAAACGGTCGGGCCCGCACTGCCCGGCGTGGAACTCCGGCGGGCCGAGGACGGGGAACTGCTGGTCAAGGGCCCGATGGTCATGCAGGGCTACTGGAACCGGCCGGAGGAAACCGAGGCGGCATTCGACGAGGAGGGCTGGCTGCATACGGGCGACATCGTCGAGATCGACGAGGACGGCTACGTGAAGATCGTCGACCGGAAAAAGGAGATCATGGTCCTGTCCAACGGCGAGAACGTGCCGCCCGCGCTGATCGAGCAGCATCTCGTGCAGGATCCGTGCATTCTCCAGGCGATGGTCATCGCCGATCGGCGCCCCTTTGTGGCCGCGCTGATCGTGCCGGATCGGGAAGGCATGGCCAGCGTCTGGCGGCGGGAGAAGGGCCGGGATCTTCCGGGGGACTGGAAGACGAATCCCGAGGTGGCCGAATGGATGCTGAACCGGATGCGGATGGACGAACACGATCTGGCCAGTTTCATGCAGGTGCGGCGCTTTGCGTTCGTGGACGAGGAATGGACCCAGGCGAACGGCATGGTCACGCCGACCTTGAAGCTCAAGCGGCGCGTGATCAGCGAGCGCTACTCCGATCTGATCGAATCCCTCTACGCCGAGGAAACCTGACCCCGGGCCTCAGGCCCGGCGCAGCACCACCGGCATCCGGCGGTTGCCGAAGCATCCCTCGTAGCGCGCAAAGCGGCCGGCGATCGCGGCGCCGCAATCCGGGCAGTGTCCGGTTTCGTCGAGACGGTATTCGAGAATCTCGTACCAGTCGCGGACGATCAGGCGGGCGCCGCAGCCGGGGCAGAAGGTCGTTCCGCCCTCGGTGTCGTGGATGTTGCCGGTATAGACGTAGTGCAGGCCCCTCGAAAGACCGAGGCGCCGAGCGCGGTAGAGCGTGGCCGAGGGCGTGGGAGGGACATCGGTCATCTTCCAGTCGGGATGGAAGGCCGTGAAATGCAGCGGCACGTCCGGCCCCAGATGCTCGACGATCCAGTCGCACATCGCGGCGAGTTCCTCGTCGCTGTCGTTGTGCCCCGGGATCAGAAGTGTGGTCAGTTCCACCCAGACCTCGGTCTCATGCACGAGGTATTCAAGCGTGTCCAGCACGGGCTGAAGGTTCCCCGCGCACAGCTTCCGGTAGAAGTCGTCGGTGAAGGCCTTCAGGTCCACATTGGCCGCATCCATGGCCGCGAAGAACTCGGCCCTGGGTTCGGCATGGATGTATCCGGCCGTCACCGCAACCGTTGCCAGACCCTGCTCGTGGCAGGCCTTGGCCGTGTCCACCGCGTATTCCAGGAAGATGACCGGATCGTTGTAGGTGAAGGCCACGCTCCGGCAGCCGAGCTCCCGTGCGGTCCGGGCGATCTCCTCGGGGCTTGCCTGGTCGCAAAGCCGGTCGAACTCGCGCGACTTGGAGATGTCCCAGTTCTGACAGAACTTGCAGGCCAGATTGCAGCCCGCCGTGCCGAAGGAGAAGACGCTGGATCCCGGATAGAAGTGATTGAGCGGCTTCTTCTCGATCGGATCCACGCAGAAGCCCGAGGAACGGCCGTAGGTGGTGAGAACGATCCGGCCGTTCTCGCATTTGCGAACGAAGCAGAGGCCGCGCTGGCCCTCGTGCAGCTTGCAGTCGCGCGGGCACAGGTCGCACTGGATGCGGCCGTCGTCCAGCGCATGCCAGTAGCGCGCGGGAAAATGCTCGTCGACGCCTGTTCCGCTCATGATGCGCCCTCCGTACGGCGGTTCCTGTCCGGCCGCTCCGCATACTTCTCGACCGAGTAGATCTCAAGCTCCACGCCCGGATCCCAGAAGTCGGCCGGAAGCCCGGCCTTCAGCTTGAGATGGGCGAGGAAACGGACCGGATCGGGCAGCTGCTCCCACACCTGCGGCAGAAACGTGGCCTGGCGCGGGCCGAAGCGGAGGATCACGCCGTCCCTTCCGGGCCTGAGGCGTGCGATCGCCTCCTGCTCGCTGCGTACCGGCAGGGGTTCCGGCTTGGAAAGCACCGAAACCTCGATGTCGATTTCGTCAAACTCGCCGAGAGATAGCGGGGGAAAGCGCGGGTCGCCGAACGCGGCCGCGCAGGCGTTTTCGGCGATGTCCTCGGCAAGCGGCCGGTGCGCGCTCAGCGAGCCGATGCATCCGCGCAGCGCGCCGTGCTTGTGCAGGGTCACGAAGCTTGCGCCCGGGCGTGCCAGGGCCGGATCCTGCCCGGTGTCCGGTTCGGGCCATTCGATGCCAAGCCGCTTCGCGATCGCGGCGCGGGCAATCGCCGGGTAGAGCCGTTCGCGGATGTCGTTCATCGCCGCCTCACTCCGGATAGAAGCCGATGGCCGCATAGCCGACGACCGCGTCCCGATCCCCGGCCGTGTCCCCGGAGTTCCTGTAGTCGAGAAGCCGGGGCTTCCAGCCGCGCCGGGAGGCCACGCGGGCAAGCGCGTTCACGCCCGCGCAGCCGCATGCCTGTTCGCCCCGGATTTCGTCGTCGAGGGAGAGGATCCGTTCGATCGTCTGCCGGTCGATCGCGGACGCATTCTCATACGGGTGGTAGTGCGACAGATCGGAACTGACGATGAGCGCCGTGTCCTCAAGATCCAGGCAACGGTCCAGAACCCTTGCGCAGTCCTCGGTGTCGATCAGGCCCGCGACCAGCGGCAGGATGCGAGCCTCCGGATGCAGCACCTGCAGGAAGGGCAGGTGCACCTCCACCGAGTGTTCCCAGGCATGGGTTGCATCGAAGGAATAGACCTCGGGCAGCGAAAGCGCCAGCTTGCGGAGCGCATCGTCCACCGGCACGGCTCCCAGCGGCGTATCGAACACCTCCGAGGTCGGAACCGCCAGCCCCTGCGTGGGAACCCGGTGCGCGGGGCCCACGATGATGAACCTCCGGGCATCCTCGTAAAGCGCCTTGTAGGCGAAAGCCGCGGTCCAGCCGGAATAGACGTAGCCCGCATGCGGTGCGATGACGGCGCGCGCCCCGGCCTCAACGCCTTCCGCGCGGCTCAGCGCATCCTCGATGAAACCGCGGAGCTCCTCCGCCCGATCGGGATAGAACATGCCGGCAACGGCTGCGGGACGCACGCGCATGGGAACACCTCCTTAAGGGGCTTCCCCCTGTCCTGAGCATAGACCAGTCCGGGCCCGTCTTCAGCTTTCGGAATCGCCCCCGGAGCTTTGCCGGAAATGGTTGCGGACATGGTGGTGTCCGTAGCGGAAGTAGGCCCACAGGCCCACGAGGCCCACGAGAACGAGGGTCAGGATCAGGCCGGCAACCCCGAACCGGTGCAGAATCGCCATGCCCGCCAGCCCCAGCGCGTGGCCGACCGAATAGACGATCAGCGACCAGCTCAAGCAGTTGACCACCTGCAGGGCCACAAAACGCCCGAAGCCGATGCTGGAACAGCCGAACAGGATCGCGGCGACGATCCGCGTGCCGTAGAGATACTGGAAGATGAAGATCGACCAGTGCGCGTAGCGGTCGAGAATCAGGTTGGCCTTCGGGTAATGGCGGCGCAGGAAGGGCACGGCGAGGATCACGTCCATGCCCTTCCATCGGCCCAGCGCGAAGAAGGCCAGATGTCCGGCGAAGGCCCCCGTTGCGGCCACGAGGATGACCTTCCATGGCACAAGCAGCCCCGCCGCGGAAAGCGCGGCCGCGGCGATGAACACGCTCTCCCCCTCGATGAACGTCCAGAGAAAGACGGCCCAGTAGCCGTACTGCTCCACGAACTGTTGCGCCCATTCCACGGCCGCAGCATACCGCGCACTTGCCCCGCCCGATAGGGCGGGAGCCTCAGCCCTTGATGCAGACGATGGGAATCAGCTTCGCGACCTTGCGGGCAAGGCCCGCCGCATCGGCAGCATCGACGACGGCAGACACGTCCTTGTAGGCCTCCGGGGCCTCCTCGGCCACGCCGCGCATGCTGGGCGAGCGGATCAGGATGCCCCGGCCTGCGAGCCATTCCACAACCTCGCGGCCGCGCCAGCGGCGGGTGGCCGCATGGCGGCTCATCGCCCTGCCGGCGCCGTGGCAGGCCGAGTAGAAGGCCTTCCGGCCGCTTGCCACGCCCGCAAGCACATACGAGGCCGTGCCCATCGTGCCGCCGATCAGCACCGGCTGGCCGGTGTCCCGGAAGGCCTCCGGGAGCGCGGGATGGCCGGGAGGAAGCGCGCGCGTGGCGCCCTTGCGGTGCACGAACAGTCGGCGCGCGACGCCGTCGACCTCGTGGGTTTCCTCCTTGCAGGTGTTGTGCGAGACGTCGTAGACAAGCCTCAGTCGCGCTTCGGGAATCAGCCGGGCGAAGCATTCGCGGAGCAGGTGCGTGATCACCTGCCGGTTGGCCAGCGCGCAGTTGATGCCGGCGCGCATCGCGCCGAGATAGGCCCTTCCGGTGGGCGAGCGGACCGGAGCGCAGGCCAGTTCCCGTTCGGGCAGCCGGATGCCGTGGCGCGAGGCCTCGACGACCATGCGGCGCAGGTAGTCGGTGCCGATCTGATGGCCAAGCCCGCGCGAGCCGCAGTGGATGCTCACGACGAGCGCGCCTTCCTCAAGCCCCCAGGCGCGGGCGATTCCGGGCGCATGGATGCGTTCGACGCGCTGCAGCTCCAGGTAATGATTGCCGCTGCCCAGCGTGCCGATTTCGTCGCGCTGCCGCTCCTTGGCCCGGTCGGATACGGCGTCCGGATCGGCGCCCTGCATGCAGCCGTTCTCCTCGATGCGTTCGAGATCTTCCGGCTCGCCGTATCCCGACTCGACCGCCCAGCGGGCGCCGCCCAGCAGCATCGCCTTCATCGCGCGGCGATCCAGCCGGATCTTCCCCCGGCTTCCAACGCCTGCGGGGATGGCGCGCGCAAGCATATCGGCGATCTCCGCCTTCCGTTCCTCGATCGTCGAAGCGGGCAGGCCCGTGGTCAGCAGTCGGACGCCGCAGGAAATGTCGAAGCCCACGCCGCCCGCCGAAACGACGCCGCCCGCGTCCGGATCGAAGGCGGCCACGCCGCCGATCGGGAAGCCGTAGCCCCAGTGGGCGTCGGGCATCGCGAACGAGGCGGTGACGATGCCGGGAAGCGCGGCCACATTGCAGACCTGCTCGAACACCTTGTCGTCCATCGCCTGCAGCAGTTCGCGGCTTGCGAACAGGATGCCGGGCACCCGCATCGGAGGGCGCGCGGGGATCCGCCAGGTGGTTTCGTCCATCCGTTCGAGCAGGTCGAGATCCATTGCGATCACACGTCCACGACGCACTGCGCAAGCCAGCCGTCGGGAGACTTGCGCACCTCAAGTTCGGTGAACGTCGCGCCCTTGACCTCGACCGCCGGCCGGTGGCGTTCGCAATCGACCGGTTCGCCCCAGGCCGTGGCTTCGAGCACGAAACCGGCATCCGAAGGCCGGACGTCCACGTCGAAACGGCCGAAGAGCATGTTCCGGGCGGACATCTCAAAGATCAGGGCGTTCAGCCAGTCCACGAGCAGCACCTCCAGATCCGGAGCCTCCAGGCGGATGTTGACCGGCACATCCGGCCGGACCCGGCCGGGATCGGTGATCACGGCCGAAAGCGCAAGCGCGGCCTGGGCGAAGGCTGCCTCGGGCGTGGGCCCGATCCCGCGCACGCCAATGTCCGCGCCGTGGTGCAGATGTTCCCAGCGCGCGGCGCTCATGAACCTAATAAAGACCCGGAAACGCCGGCGCGCAAGGCCGTTTCGGGGTTTTACGGATCGAGCCGGACCGGAATGCCGCGCGCGGCCAGAAAGCGCTTGGCTTCGCCGATCGTGTGTTCGCCGAAGTGGAAGATGCTCGCGGCGAGCACCGCATCCGCGCCCGCCTCAAGTCCCTCGGCCAGATGCTCGAGCGTGCCCACGCCGCCGGAAGCGACGACGTTGGCGCTGACCGCCCGGGCGACGGCCCGGGTCAGCTCGAGGTCGTAGCCGGCCTTCGTGCCGTCGCGGTCCATGCTGGTCAGCAGGATTTCGCCGGCGCCGGCGTCGGACATCCGCCGTGCCCAGTCGACCGCGTCGATCCCGGTCGGCCGGCGCCCCCCGTGCGTGAAGCATTCCCAGTGATCGCCAACCCGTTTGGCGTCGATCGCAACGACGATCGTGGACGAGCCGAAGCGCATCGCCGCCTCGCGCACGAGTTCGGGCCTATGCAGCGCGGCGGTGTTGATCGAGACCTTGTCGGCGCCGGCGTGCAGCAGGTTCTCGATGTCGGCAAGCGACTTGACCCCGCCGCCGACGGTGAGCGGCATGAACACATGCTCCGCGACCGCCGTCACCATGTGATACAGCGTGTCGCGGTTTTCGTGGCTTGCGCGGATGTCGAGGAAGCACAGCTCGTCCGCGCCCTGTTCGTCGTAGCGGATCGCCGCCTCGACCGGATCGCCCGCATCGACGATGTCGACGAACTTTACGCCCTTGACCACCCGTCCGTGGGCGACGTCGAGGCAGGGAATGATGCGCTTGCTCAGCATCGGCGCCTCAAGGCCCGGACCGCCTCGGCGAAGTCGAGCGTGCCTTCGTAGATCGCGCGCCCGGTGATCGCGCCGCGCAGTCCCTCATCGGCGTGGCGCGCGCAGGCCAGGACGTCCTCGAGCCGTGAGATTCCGCCCGAGACGATGACGGGAATCTCCACCGCGCGGGCGAGCGTGAGCGATGCCTCGATGTTCGGGCCGGTCAGCATGCCGTCGCGCGCGATGTCGGTGTGAATGATCGCCGCCACACCCGCGTCCTGATAGCGGCGTGCCAGATCCTCGGCGGCGATGTCGGTCACGTCGTCCCAGCCGTGCACGGCGACCCGGCCGTCTCGGGCATCGATGCCCACGCAGATCCGGCCCGGAAAGGCCCGGCAGGCCTCCGCGACGAGCCCGGGGCTGGAGACCGCGACCGAGCCGAGAATGACCCGGTCCACGCCGAGCCCGAGCATGCCCTCGATCATCGCCATGTCGCGCAGTCCGCCGCCGAGCTGCACCGGAATCTCGATCGCCGCGCAGATCGCCTCGATCGCGGCCCGGTTCGCGGGCCGGCCGGCGAACGCGCCGTCCAGATCGACCACGTGCAGGCGCGTTGCTCCGAGCGACTGCCAGTGCCGCGCCATCGCGGCCGGATCATCCCCGTAGTCGGTGGCCTCATCCATGCGTCCCTGCTTCAGGCGCACGCAATGCCCGCCCTTGAGGTCGATTGCGGGGATCAGTTCGAAACGAACGGCCGCTTCCGTCATGGCTTCCATCGAACAAAGGCCTCCAGCAGGGCGAGCCCCGCGCGCTGGGATTTTTCGGGGTGGAACTGGACCCCGAGGATGTTGTCGCAGCCGACGGCCGCGGCAAAGCGCAGCCCGCCGTAGTCGCATTCGGCCAGAAGATGCCGGGGCTCCTCGGGCACGCAGTGGTAGGAATGCACGTAATAGACCTGCCGGCCATTCAGCGTGGCCAGCACCGGATGCGCTGGCTCAAGGGCCCGCGCGTCGTTCCAGCCCATGTGCGGAATCTTGAATCCCCGCGCCGGGAAGTCTTCCGGAAAGCGGATCACCCGGCCCGGGATCAGCCCGAAGCCCCGATGTTCGCCGAACTCAAAGGAAGCATCCATCAGGATCTGCATCCCCAGGCAGATGCCGAGAAACGGCACGCCTTCCCGGATGCGCGCGACGATCGCCTCGGCAAGGCCGCGCTCGTTCAGCGTGCGCGCGCAGTCGCCGAAGCCGCCGACGCCGGGCAGCACGATCGCATCGGCCCGCTCGACGTCCTCGGGCCCGGGCGCGGGCCGCACGCGCCCGCCGACCCGTTCCAGGGCCTTGCCGATCGAGTGCATGTTGCCCATGCCGTAATCGACGAGTGCGATGTTCAAGCCTTGCTCCGCTTTGTCCGGCTAGAGCGCGCCCTTGGTCGACGGCACGCCCTGGATGCGCGCATCCCTGGCCACCGCCATCCGCAGCGCGCGGCCGAAGGCCTTGAACACCGTCTCGACGATGTGGTGGTTGTTCGAGCCGCGTATGGTGTCGATGTGCAGCGTCATGCGCGCATGGTTGCTCACCGCCTGGAAGAACTCCCGGAACAGCTCGACGTCCACGCCGCCCACCGTGTCCTTCGGAAACGCGACGTGATATTCCAGCCCCGGCCTGCCCGACAGATCGAGCACCACGCGCGAAAGCGCCTCATCGAGCGGCACGTAGGCGTGGCCGTAACGGGTCAGCCCCGCCTTGTCGCCGAGCGCGTCCCTCAGCGCCTCGCCGAAGCAGATGCCGATGTCCTCCACCGTGTGATGCCCGTCCACCTCAAGGTCGCCTTCGGCCTCGATCACGAGATCGATCAGTCCGTGGCGTGCGATCTGATCGAGCATGTGATCGAAGAAGGGGATCCCCGAGGAAAGCCGGGATTCGCCCGCGCCGTCGAGATTCAGCGTCAGCCGGATGTCGGTTTCCCGGGTCTTGCGTTCGATCGAGGCGGTGCGCATGCGGGTCATTCGAGGACCTCCTTCAGGGCTGCGAGCAGCCGGTCGTTCTCCTCCCGGGTGCCAATCGTGATGCGCAGCGTATCCGACAGCAAGCCGCCCGCGCGCGAAAGGTTCTTGACCAGGATGCCCCGGGCCAGCAGATGCTCGAAGACCTCGTCCGCGCCGGGAACGCGCACGAGCACGAAGTTCGCCTGCGAGGGAAAGACCGTGACCTTTTCGAGCGCCATCAGCGCGGCGGTCACCCGGCCGCGTTCGGCGCGGATGCAGCGGGCCTGCTCCTCGAACACGTCGAAATGCCGCAGGAACAGACGCGCCGAGGCCTGCGTGAGGGCGTTCACGTTGTAGGGCAGGCGCACCTTGTTCAGGTGCTCGACGAACCGGGCCTCGCCGATCAGGTAGCCGAAGCGCAGGCCCGCCCAGCCGATTTTCGAGAACGTGCGCAGCACCGCGACGTGCTCGGATACGAGGCCGACATGGCTGCGCTCGGAAAACGGCGCGTAGGCTTCGTCAAGGATCAACAGCCCGCGAAAGCCCTCGGCGATGCGGCGGACGGTTTCCTCCGGCCAGAGGTTTCCGGTCGGATTGTTCGGGCAGGCGAGAAAGGCGATCGACGCCTTTTCGCGCGCGCACAGTTTCAGAAACTGCTCGGCCGAAAGCGAAAAGTCCCGCTCAAGCGGCATGCTCGCCGTGGGCCGGCGCAGCCACCGGGAGATCAGTTCGTACATCACGAACGTCGGCTGCGGAAAGACGCAGGTGCCGGGTTCGGCCGCGATCAGGAGCATCTGGATGATTTCGTCCGAGCCGTTGCCGATGAGGATCTGCTCGGGCGCGACGTTCTCGCGCTCGGCCAGCCGCTCGCGCAGATCCCGCATCCCGGAATCCGGATAGCGGTTGATCTCGACCTCGGCGAGCGTTTTCAGCCATTCGGCGCGCAGCGTATCCGGAAGCCCGTACGGCGATTCCATCGCATCCAGCCGGATCATTCCGTCGCGCTCGGGCACCGGATAGGCGGAAATCTGCTTGATGTCGTTGCGGATCATTCCTCGTCCCCGATTCGGATTTCGAGCGTGGCCGCATGCGCGGCGAGCCCTTCGCGATGGGCCAGATGGATCGCGGCCTCAGCCACCGCATCGAGGGAGCGGCGCTCGGCGCGGATGACGCTGCTGCGTTTCTGGAAATCGTAAACGCCGAGCGGGCTGGAAAAGCGCGCGGTCCGGTTCGTCGGCAGCACGTGGTTGGGGCCGGCCACGTAATCGCCGAGGGCCTCGGGCACGTAATGGCCGATGAAGATCGCGCCCGCATGGCGGATGTCGGCAAGCCAGGCATCCGGATCGTCCACGGCCAGTTCCAGATGCTCGGGAGCGATCCGGTTGACCACGCGCGCGGCCGTTTTCGGGCAGTCGGCAAGGATCAGCGCGCCGTGCGCCTCCACCGACGCGCGGGCGATGGGCTCGCGCGGGAGCAGGCCAAGCTGGTGCCCGATTTCCTTGTCGACCGCATCGAGCAGCGCGGCATCGGTCGTGATGAAGATGCTCTGGGCGGCCTCGTCGTGCTCGGCCTGGGACAGGAAATCGGCGGCGAGCCACTCGGGCCTTCCGCCATCGGCCACGACGACGATTTCGGAGGGCCCCGCGATCATGTCGATGCCGCAGACGCCGAACACCTGCCGCTTGGCCTCGGCCACAAAGCGGTTGCCGGGGCCGACGATTTTGTCCACGGCCGGCACGGTCTCGGTACCGAAGGCGAGCGCGCCCACGGCCTGCGCGCCGCCGATCGCGAACACGCGGTCCACGCCCGACACAAAGGCGGCGGCCAGAACCAGTTCGTTGACCTCGCCGGACGGGGTGGGCACGACCATCACCAGCTCGCCGACGCCGGCGACCTTCGCGGGCACCGCGTTCATCAGCACCGAGGAGGGATAGGCGGCCTTGCCGCCGGGCACGTAGAGGCCGACGCGGTCCAGGGGCGTGACACGCTGGCCGAGCGTGAATCCGGCCTCGTCGGTGAACGACCAGTCTTGCCCGAGCTGCCGCTCGTGGTAGGCGCGGATGCGGCCGGCGGCAAGCTCAAGCGCGGCACGGTCGTCCTCGTCCACGTGCTCCCAGGCCTCGGCGAGCCGGGATGCGGGGATTTCCAGCCGTTCGGGCGTGCACTCCCAGGCATCGAAGCGACGCGTGTATTCGCACAGGGCTTCATTGCCCCGGCTGCGGACGTCGCGCAGGATGCCGGCCACGGTGTCGCGCACCTCCTCGCCGGTATCCGCCTCGCGCGCAAGCAGCGCGTCGAGCTGCTGCCAGAAGTCGGGCTGCCGGGCATCCAGTCGGCGAACGGGCATCATGCGGCTCCTTGTTGCGTGCTCTGCACGGCCTCGGCGAGCCGTGCGATGATCGGCTGAATCTCGCGCTTGCGGGTGGCGAAGCTTGCCGGATTCACGATCAGCCGGCTTGAGATCTCGAACAGCGTGGTTTCCTCGACCAGTCCATTGGCCTTCAGCGTGCTTCCGGTCTCGACCAGGTCGACGATGCGGTCGGCAAGGCCCACGAGCGGCGCAAGCTCCATCGAGCCGTAGAGGTGGATGATTTCCGCCTGCACGCCGCGGGCGGTGAAGTGTTCGGCCGCCAGCCGGTCGTATTTCGTGGCCACGCGGATGCTGCTGCCGCGCGCGGGCCTGCCCCGGGCGACCGCCTCCTTCAGGCCGGCAACGCAGAGCCGGCACCGGCCGATGCCCAGATCGAGCGGCTCGTAGACGAGAGGGCGGTGTTCGAGCAGCAGGTCGCGCCCGGCAACACCCAGGTCCGCGGCACCCTGTTCCACGTAGGTGCACACATCGGCGGCGCGGATGATCAGGTAGCGGATCTTCGCCCGCGCATCCTCGACCATCAGCCGGCGCGTGCGCGTCGGATCCTCGGCCGGCTCAAGGCCCGCCCGGGCAAGGAGCGGCAGCGTCTGCTCGAGGATCCGGCCCTTGGACAGCGCGATCGTGAGCATCCGTTCAGCCATGCGCGGCCAGCCCCTGCATCCAGTTTTCGCTCGCCGAGATGCGCTCCACCTTCGCGCCCAGTTGGCCGAGCTTTTCCTCGATCCGTTCGTAGCCCCGGTCGATGTGATAGACGCGGTCGATTATCGTCTCCCCGCGCGCTGCAAGCCCGGCGAGCACGAGCGAGGCCGATGCGCGCAGGTCGGTGGCCATGACCGGGGCTCCGGAGAGGTGCTCGACGCCGCGCACGAAGGCTGTGTTGCCGTCCAGCCGGATGTCCGCGCCCATGCGCGCGAGCTCCTGAACGTGCATGAAGCGGTTTTCGAAGATCGTTTCGCGGATCACGCTGCTACCCTCGGCCAGCGTCATCAGGGCCATGAACTGGGCCTGCAGGTCGGTGGGGAAGCCGGGATAGGGCATCGTGTGCACGTTCACGCCGGCAAGCCTTCCGGAAGCCCGGCAGCGGACCCAGTCCGGACCGGTTTCCACCTCGGCCCCGGCTTCCTCGACGCGGGCGAGAAAGGCCTCGATCATCCCCGGGTCGGTCCGGGTGACGGTGACCTCGCCGCCGGTGATCAGCCCCGCGGCCAGGTAGGTGGCCGTTTCGATCCGGTCGGCGATCACCGTGACCTCGGCGCCCTCAAGCCGGTCCGCGCCGTGGATTTCGATCCGGTCGGTCCCTTCGCCCTCGATGCGCGCGCCCATCCGGCGCAGGCAGTCGGCGAGGTTGACGATCTCGGGCTCCCGGGCGGCGTTCTCGATCACCGTCCGGCCCCGGGCGAGGCTTGCGGCCATCATCAGGTTTTCCGTGCCCGTCACCGTGACCTGGTCGAACACGATGCGGGCCCCGCGAAGCCCCTTCGGCGCTTCCGCGACGATGTCGCCCTGGTCGATCCGGATCACCGCGCCCATCGCTTCCAGCCCCTTCAGGTGCATGTCGATCGGACGGGCGCCGATCGCGCAGCCGCCGGGCATGCTCACGCGCGCCCGGCCGAAACGGGCCAGCAGCGGTCCGAGCACGAGCGCGGAGGCCCGCATCGTCTTCACGAGCTCATAAGGCGCTTCGGGACGCTCCGTCTTCCGGGTGTCCAGGTGCAGTCGGTGCTTGTCGTCGTAGGCGACGTCGGCGCCCTGCCAGGCCAGGAGCGTCATCATCGTCGAGATGTCGCGCAGGTGCGGGATGCGGTGGTAGGTCATCGGCCCGTCGGCGAGCAGGCCGGCGGCAAGCAGCGGCAGCGCCGCATTCTTCGCGCCGCTGGCCTCGACCGTGCCGGAAAGCCTCCGGCCGCCGGAGATCAGAAGCTGGTCCATCGTTCGCGCAGGCCTTTCATCGCCGGCGAACGCTAGCGTCTGGCTCGCGCCAAGACCACATAACCCGCGTCCTATCCGCCCGGCCTGCCCGGGCGCAGCCACTGCACCAGCCAGGCGGTGAGCATCATCACGGTCACGCCCGTGCCCACCGGGTAGACGAGATAGAGAAAGCCCATCTCCTGCACTTCCCGTGGTCCCGCCACGGCAATGAAGGCCATCGCGCCCGCCGGCGGGTGCATCGTGTCGGTCAGTTCCATGACCACGATGGACAAAGGCACGGCCAGAAGGATCAGCGCCCAGTCGGGGCCATCAGGCCAGAGCTGATTCAGGCACACGCCGATCAGCGATGCGAGCAGCGATCCGCCGAACACGTTGCGCGGCCGTGACAGCGGCGAGTCCGGCGCGCCGAACAGCACCACCGCGCTGGCACCGAACGCGCCGATGATCAGCGGCAGATCCTGATCGCCGTACAGCCCTTCGTGACACAGCGCCACGAGCCCCAGCGCAAGCAGCGCGCCGGCTCCCGCGATCAGGGCATCGGCCAGAAGCTGCAACCGGCTGCGATCGTCCCGGGATTGCATGCGTGCCAGACTAGCGGACGGGGGATGCGTGCGTCATTTGATTTTCGCGGGCTCCGGCGCACAATCCGCCACCATGTCCGTTTACACCGAGCTTTCGCGCGCCGAGATCGAGCGCATTCTCGCGGATTACGATCTGGGCCGGCTGGTCGGATTTCAGGGGATTGCCGACGGCATCGAGAACACGAACTACTTTGTCGACACCGACCACGGCCGGTTCGTGCTCACGATCTTCGAGCGGATGGACGCCGCCGAGCTGCCTTATTTTCTCCGGCTCATGCATCACCTTTCAGGGCACGGGATTCCCTGTCCGGACGTGATGCGGCGACGGGACGGCTCGCTGCTGTTTTCGCACCGGGGCAAGCGGGGCGCGATCATCTCCCGCCTGCCGGGCACGACCCTTCCGCGTCTCAATGCCCGTCAGCTGGCTGCCTCCGGCGCGGCGCAGGCCGCGCTGCATCTGGCCGGGGCCGATTTTCGCGAGCGTCGGCCCAATCCAACGGGCCTGGACTGGATGCACGCGCAGCTGGCCGCGATGCGCGAGCGGATTGCCGGCCGCTACGGACAGGAGGCGCTGTCGATGCTCGATGAAGAGCTCGCCTGGCAGGCGGCGCATCCGTGCGGGGAGCTGCCGGCCGGCGTGATTCACGGCGACCTGTTCGTGGACAACATCCTGTTCGAGGGGGATGCCGTATCCGGCATCATCGACTTCTACTACGCCCACGATGCGCCGTATGCGCTCGACCTTGCGATCGCGCTCAATGCCCAGGCGGTCGAGCTGGGGGAGGATGATCCGGCGCGCATCCGGGCCTATCTGGAAGGTTACGAGTCGGTGCGGCGGCTTACCGAAGCCGAAAGAAACGCGTTGCCCGCGCTGCTGCGCCTGGCCGCGCTGCGCTTCTGGATTTCACGGCTCAGGGATGCGCTGTTTCCGAGAGACGGTGCGATGACGCAGATCAAGGATCCGGAGGA
>CAYNLY010000004.1:12406-55234 GCA_964398225.1 uncultured Zetaproteobacteria bacterium | reverse complement strand
GATTTGGTTGCGGGGGCCGGATTTGAACCGACGACCTTCGGGTTATGAGCCCGACGAGCTACCACTGCTCCACCCCGCGTCAGCGGATGCCGAACTATAGGGATCGGCGCCTGATTGTCAACCGCCGATCAGCGCCCGCGGCTGCGGACGAAATGCCGCTCCCAGTGGGACTTCTTTCCTTCCATCCTCAGCGTCAGCCGCCCGCTCTCCGCGTCGAGTTCGACGTAGACGGGGCCGCTCCAGCGGTCGCCGATCGAAAAGCCGATCCGATCGTCCTTCACGCGCTCGAGCTGGCTGAGGATTTTCAGCGGAGGATCGAAGTCCGGCAGCGTGAGCGTCACCGTTTCGTCGGAATAGAACCGGACGCGTCCCGGGCCGTGTTCCTCCTGCCAGCTGCCGGTCAGGCGGGCGAGGAGGCCCGGGTCCACCGGCCCGGACGAGGAAAAACAGCCGGCAAGCCCCACGGCCAGCGCAAGCATCGCAAGGGCTTTCCAGGCGGGCCGCATCAGAGCCTGCCCGCTGGCGTGTCGATGATCTGGCCCGAGATCACCATCCGGTCCTCGTTGATCGGCTTGAGCACGGTCAGGGTTTCGGTGAGTGCGGCCCGTTCCATCCGAATGCGGTAGCCCATGATATAAAAGTCGCCCCGGAAGCGAGAATCCTTCTGCATGAAGGTCGGCTCCACCTTGACCACGCGCCCGTAGCGCTTCTTCAGCGAGGCGAGCGCGCTTTTCCACTGATCGGGCGCATGCTGGGAGAAGAAGCCGGGCTCATAGAGCGCAAGCGCATCGTCCAGCCGGTCCTCGGCAAAGGCCTGGTGCCACTGGGCGGCCAGGTTCCGGGCGCCTTCCGGGTCGCTTGCGATGCTCAGGCAGCCGGCCAGAAGCAGCACCGCGGCCAAAGCGAGGCGCCGCGCATTCGAAACGGGGACGGATGAGGCCATGCGTTCCTCCAGAAACCGCGATTGCGGGGCAGGCTAGGCAAGGGCGGCGGGCTTGCAAAGCGCAGGCTTCGGATGATAATGCGCCGTCTGATGTCCGGAACCGATCGCAAGCCGACCTCAAGCCAGCCGCTCAAGCCGGGCGAGAAGGTGCTGTTCATCGTGGCCGGCGCGTTCGTGGCGGTTGCGCTGCTTGCCTTCATCGTGATGCAGATCGTCATTGCCAAGTCCGACAAGCCGATCTTCGAGAGCAAGACACACGTCCAGCTGTCCGAGGAAGGGCAGCGCGGGTCCTACGAGTTCCGCGTCAACGGCTGCACGACCTGCCACCGGGCGCTCCGGAACGGCACGAACATGGGCCAGACCGCCGATCTCGACGGCATCGGCTCCCGCCGCAGCTTCGAGTGGATTTATGGCTTCCTGCGCGAGCCGCGCAAGTACTATCCGGCTTCGCGCCTGATCGATCACGCCGAGGGCGAGCACGACGCCGCCTATGTGGCCAAGCTTCCGGACGAGACGCTGCATGCGATCGCCACCTTCCTTTCCGAGCTGAAGGCGGAGCAGGGCTCGGCCTCGGCGCCGATTCCGCCCAAGGGCGAGTCACCGTTCATCGACACGATGGTCGAAACCTGGGCACCCGAGGAATGGAAGAAGAAGTATAAAGACGTGCGTGACGACCCGGAGGCGCTGCGCCGGGCCAACGAGCGCGCGGCAAGGGAGATGAACCGGCCATGAGCCAGCCGTGGGAAGAACAGGAATACGTCAAGTACACGCTGTGGTTCGTCTATGCCTGCATCATCTACAGCCTGATCGGGTTTTCCTGGGGCGCGCTGATGGGCGGCATCCACGAGTTCCGGCATTTCGTCGACCAGCGCATGTTCGGCAAGCTGATCGTGCGCGCGCATACGCACGTGAATCTTCTTGGCTGGGTCGAGATGGCGATCTTCGCCGCGGTCTACTACATCATTCCCCGGCTCGTGAAGCGCCCGATCTACAGCCTGAAGCTGGTCAAGCTGCATTTCTGGACGCACAACCTCGGCCTGATCGGCATGGTCGTGTTCTTCACGACCGCCGGGGTCATCGGCGGCACCGCAAGCCAGACGATGACGCCTGCCGAGGTCGAGCAGCTCGTGCGGCCCTGGCTTGCGACGATGGGCGTGTTCGGCACGCTGGTGCTTGCGGCCAACTGCATCTGGGCCTACAACATCTTCCGCACCTGCGCGGGGTGGCGCCGGTGAGGCGGCTTCTGGTTCCCGCGCTGGCCGCGGCCCTGCTGCTCGTGGCCGGATGCGAGGACTTCCAGGTGGGCGGCGGCGGCGTGATGCTTGCCGGCAAGCCCGCGCCGATGGTGCGCACGAAAACGCTCGCCGACGTCGGCGGGGATCTGGCGAAGATCACGAGCTACCGCTACCCCGATCCGCGCATGTATCAGCTTTCGTTCGACGAGGCGCTCAAGCAGCACAAGCCGATCGTCGTCGAGTTCGCCACGCCCGGTCACTGCACGCAGTGCGACAAGCAGCTGCAGCTGCTGAAGGTGATGCTCGAGAAATACGAGGGCCGGGTGCTGTTCCTGCACATGGATCAGTACTACAACCCCGAGGCCTACGACGCCTTCCAGGTGCGCGGCGAGCCCTGGACCTTCGTGATCAATGCCGAGGGCATCGTCGAGGTCGTCTATCCCGGACGGATGCTCTATCAGGAGATCGAGCCGGTGCTGGCGCGGCTGGCTGGCGCGACCGGCTGAGCATGGCGCGCCGGGACGAGGTCCGCGTCGAGCTCCGGCCCGACCGCCAGGGCGTCTGGTGGGATCTTGCGCTGTATGTGCCCACGGTCGGCTTTCTGCTGCTCTGGGGGCTCAAGCTCTGGTATGCCGGCGGGGACGACGTCTGGATCGGCTACCTGCTTCTGTTTCTTGGCTGCTTCTTCTTCTTTGCCGGCAGCACGCGCATTCTGCGGCGGCTGCTGCTGGCGCCCGATGCGCCGGTCGAGCTGGACGTGAATCGCGAGCGGATCCGGCTTACCCTGAAAAACGGGCTCAAGGTGCTGCTCGTGCGCGACGTGCGCTTCCATGCCGACATGGCCGACAAGTCCTTTGCGCTCACCGGTCTGGACGGGGAGGGGGCGAAAAGGGAGTTCGTGTTCCATCGCGGCCAGTTCGCGGGCGAGGAATGGACGCGCGTGCGCAAGACGCTGGAGCGCTACCGATAGGGAAAAGCGGCGCGGGGCTCAGCGCCTGCGGCTTGCGATCACCTGCCGGGCAAGGAAGGCGAGCACGCCGGCGCCGATTGCGACCACGCCGGCGATCGCCCAGGCCTCCACGCCGGGGCTCACCAGTCCGCCGATGAAGATGTGCACCGAATAGCCCAACACGACCAGCCAGGCGATTCCGGCCACCGCATACAGCACGAGCTCACGCATGCGCCCATGCTCGGCGTCTCAAAGCCACGGCGCAAGCCCCGTTTTCAGCGGCGTTCGTGCAAAGATGGACGCGCAGGGCAACTTGAGGGCTTGACAAGGCTGGACGGCGTATTAGCGTGCCGGAAGATTAAAGGGAATTCATCTTGAATTCACATCACGAGAGGAGGGTAAGCGCATGAAGTCGTCAATCTGGCTGACCATCGTCGCAGGCATGGTGACGGGCATGGGCAACGGTTCCGTGTTCACCGCCGCGTTCCTGCTGGCCGTGGGCCGCGGTCCGTTCAAGGAGGCCGGGCTCTGGGGCATGGATCCCTACAACATCTTCACCTACCAGGGCGTGGCCGACTGGATCATGATCATCTTCGGCATCGCCTTCATCATCATCCTGGGCTACGCGCTCAAGCAGCATGCGATCATCGAAGGACTGCAGAAGGAGTAGGAGGGGAACATGAGCACGATTGCGTCGATTCTTGGTGTTTTGCTTGCCTTTTCGAGCATGTGGTTCGCCTGGTATCTGTTGATGCCCGGCCAGCATGACGAAGAGCACGAAGACTGAAGCGAAAACTGGATAAGGGGGTCTTGAAAAGATGCTGAAATATCTGTTTGCAAGGGAGGAGGACATCCCGCAGGGCACCGCCGCGGTGTTCTTTGGCGTGTCCTCGATCGCCTGGTTCATCATCGGAACCGGGCTTGGTTCGTTCAACGCGGCGAAGCTTGCGTTCCCGGACTTCTTCCACGGGCTGTACGCGCTGCAGTTCGGCCACATGCGGCAGGTGCATGTGCATGCCGTGATCTTCGGCTGGATTGCGATGGCGTTCGCCGCTTCGATGATGTACATCACGCCGGCGCTCGGCAACACGAAGCTGTGGTCCGAGAAGCTGGGCGTGTGGAACTGCCTGCTGTACAACCTCGGCCTGTGCCTGGCGCTGGCGCTGCTGTGGTCCGGCGTGACCTCGGGTCGCGAGTATTCCGACCACATCTGGCCGATCGACCTGTACATCGCGCTGGTGATGGTGCTGCCATGGGCGCTGAACGTCTGGATGACGATTCTGAACCGGCGCACGCAGGGTATCTACACGACGAACTGGTTCTTCGGCGCCTGCATGTTCATGACCGTCATCGTGTTCCTCGTCGGCAATCTGCCGGAGTGGTTCCACCTGACGGGCCTGAACGAGGCCTACATGACCTGGTGGTTCGCGCACAACATCCTGGGTCTGCTGATCACGCCGGTGGCTGCGGCGATCACCTACTACATCGTGCCGAAGATCACGGGTAATCCGCTGTATTCGCACCGTGTGGGTCATCTGCACTTCTGGTCCATCGTCGTGTTCTACTCGACGCCGGCCGCGCATCACCTGATGAGCTCGCCGCTGCCGGAGTGGCTGAAGTCCTTCGCCTCGGTGGAAGGCGTGCTGATCCTGGTGCCGGCGATCGCCTACGTCTGCAACATCCTGCTGACGATGCAGGGCAAGTGGCGGATGTTCGTCGAGAACGTCGAGATCAAGTTCACGATCACCGGCGTGCTGCTGGCGATTCCGCTGAACATGCAGGGTGGCTTCCAGCAGACCCGCGCGATCAACTGGTACATCCACGGCACGGGCTGGATCGTCGCGCACGCGCACCTGGCGCTGCTGGGCTTCTCGACGTTTGCCGAGGCCGCGGCTGTCTACTACGGCATCCAGGTGCTGCTGCGCCGCAAGCTCTACAGCCTGAGCCTGGCGAACTTCCACTTCTGGATGCTGCTGATCGGCTTCTCGCTCTACTGGGTGTCGATGACGATCTCTGGCCTCATCCAGGGTGCTGCGAAGATCTACGAGGTGCCCTACATCGACGTGGTGATCGCGGAGCATCCGTACATGATCGTCCGCTGGCTGGGCGGCACGATGGTCTTCTTCGGCAACATCGTCTGGCTGTACAACATGTACATGACCGCCAAGCACGGTGAGCAGGTGCCGGAGGGCCGTCAGCCGGCCGAGCTGGCCTACGTGCGCTAAGGGATTGAGCCGGGCCGGCCCCGCGGCCGGCCCGGTGAATCCCACGGGTTTCAAACACTGATCTAAGGGAGGAGACTGAAGTGGCTTTCAGAGAATACAAAATCGGATGCTGGATGTTCGGCATCGCACTGAGCTTCTCGATGTTCGTGACGATCTTCCTGCCGAGCATCAACATCTCGGAGATGTCCTCGACAAAGGTTGCACTCGAGAAGCAGCTGACCTACGGCTGGGAGAGCGGATTCAACTACTACGATCCGTTCCTGCACGGCAAGGACAAGCCGATCAAGGTGATCCTGAACAAGGATCCGAAGACCGGCGCTCCGATCGACGAAACGGCGGCCTACGTGTTCAAGCCGGGCACGCATTTCCCGAACGGGCTGACGCACGACAACGTGCTCGGCGAAAAGCCGCTCGCGGCTTCCAGGAGCATCGGACGCATCGGCGAGGCCGACGAGTCCAAGGGCGGCGTGTTCCTGGTCGGCGAGACCGCGGACGGCACGCCCTACATCGAGTATGCGACCGCAACCCGCGGCTGGACCGTGGATGCGACGCTCAAGGCGGCCAAGCAGCAGTTCCTGGCCGGTTCCGGCAAGACGATGTTCATCCGCGAGGGCTGCTGGTGGTGCCATACGCTGCTGCCGGAGCAGACGCAGGACTGGCAGTCGTTCGGCCGTCCGCCGCTGGTGGGCGACTTCAACGGCGAGTCGCCGACGACCTTCGGCTCGGACCGCAAGGCGCCGGATCTCCTGCACGTCGGCGCGCGCAACAGCTCGCGCGAGTGGATGACGCTGCACTTCTTCAATCCGCGCCTCGTGCAGCCGCATTCGATCATGCCCCGCTACGACTATCTGTGGGGCGACAAGGATGCGCACGGCAATCCGATCGATCTGAAGAAGTGGGATGAGGAGTATCTGGCCTGGTCCCGCGGCGAGCGGGTCTATCCGCCCGAGGTCCCGGAGCCCGCGCCCGATTCCGAAGCGCGCATGCTCATCGACTTCATCATGAATCTGAAGTAAGGGGAGGAATCAATCATGGCATGGACATTTTCCCGCCCGCTTTATTCGCTGGCCGATGAGGCCGAGAATCAGCGCGCCAAGGACATCTGGGAAGGCGAAAGCCTAGGCGGCATCGCGGAGAACAACAATCCGCTGCCGCGCCCGGTGATTGCGCTGCTGCTGCTCACCTTCTTCACGGCCGTGGCCATCACCTTCCCGCTGTACGGTCAGCGTCCGGTGGCGGCGCTCTACGCCGACCACGTCGCGCTGATGAACAGCGAGCCGGTGCAGGCCATCTACAACGACAAGAGCCTGACGCACGAGCAGCAGGACGAGATGGCGATGCAGCTGATCGAGGAAACGCTGGCGAAGTTTCCGTCCAAGTACGAGTTCCAGCGCAAGCAGCATCCGATCACGATGGCCCAGCTTCGGCTGATCGCGCCGAAGATCATCGAGCTGCAGCAGGCCGGCGAGGATCTTGAGGAGTACACGATCATCGGCGACACGGTCGAGAAGGCGAACTTCTTCAACATCCTTCCGGACGGCTCGATCCAGGCCAAGCAGCCGTGGTGGGACAAGGGCTATCATATTGCGGTCTGGTGGTTTGTGGTCTTCTGCCTGGCCGTGATCATCGCAGTCAAGCGCCTGCCGCACTTCAGCTGGCAGCCGGATCACTCGATTGCGCACTGATTGAGGAGGAAACGATGATTGATCTTGACAATCCGCAGTTCGCCGCAGGACTGGTGATTCTGATCGCGCTTGTGTGCCCGCTCATCTACAGCCTGTGGGTGGACAAGCACAAGAAGGGGTCGCCGGATCCGCGGACGGTGAAGTTCTGATTCGCCTTCACCCCCCAGGGAAAGCGCCGCATCATGCGGCGCTTTTTCTTTGCATGCGCCCGGTGTGCAGGGCTGGCCTGCGTTGCTAGCATTGCCGGCATGAACCGGACTCACTTGAAAAAGGCTTTGATGCGCTGCCGAGTAGCGCTTTCTTCAATGCTGGGCGCGTTTGCCCCCGCGATTCCGGCGCTTGCGGCCGACGGCGCGGTGCAGAGCTTTGATCTGGGCGTGGAAAGCATGCGCTCGTACGGCTACAGCGTGTTCATCTTCATCTTCATGATGATCGCGATCGCCGTGTTCGTCGGGATCATCATCGGCTACATGCGCACCCACAAGGGAAGCGAAATGAAGACCGGGGAAAAGGTCATGTTCGGCATGATCGTGCTCGGCGTGATCGCCGCAGCCGTGTTCGCCGCCGTGCAACTGCTTGACGGATTTCTATTCTAGGCGATCATGCCCGTTCCGATTTGGAGGTGACGATGTTTGGTATTGAACTTCAGGACGGCTGGACGATCTACATCTGGCTGATTTCCGGCGCGGCGATTCTGGTTGGCGTCGTCTTCGGCATTCGCTGGGCTGCGCGCAACGAGCAGTTCGACGAGGACATCAAGTATCTGGTCTTCGACGAGGACGACCGCGACAAGATGAGCGCCGAGGAGTTTGCCAAGGCGATGGAAGTCAACAAAAGGCAGGAAGAGCGCCGCAAGGAACTCCTCGAGGAGCGCGCCCGCGCGGCGATGAACGAATAGGAAGGTGTCCGGCAAACAGCCGAAATGGCTGACCCTGACCACGGTCGGTCTTCTGGCCCTTGCGGGGGTGTTCATCGTCGCGATGGTGCAGTCGTTCATCCATCCGGATACGAAGGCGCGCGATGAGCTTCCGTTCTATTCGACGGCGGACCCCGGGCTTCAGGAGGCGGGCGGCCGGCTGTACCGGAAGCTCGGATGCCGCCAGTGCCACACGATCTGGTCGGTGAAAAGCGTGATGCAGTCGGTTCCGGCGCCGAGTCTGGACGGCATCGGCTCGATCCGCAGCGAGGAGTGGCTGTATCGCTACTTCAGCGCGAAGGATCCGCAGTCGATTCTTCCGTCCCGGCTCAAGCCGAAGTACCGGCATCCGTCCTATGCGCACCTTCCCGAGCGGGAGCGGCGGCTGCTTGCGCGCTACTTTGCGAGCATGAAGGTCCGGGACTGGTATCTGGACGAGGTGCAGAAGCAGGAATACCGCAAACTGCACGGAACGGAGCTGAAATGAGCAGGGACGAAGTCAGGTCGAGGGAGCCGGAAGCTTCCCGCGCGCGACCGCAGGCGCAGCTGCCGCAGCCGCCCTCCTGGGGGCCGAAGTGGATGCGCGGCACGGCCGGATTTCTGATCGGCGCGCTGATCATGGACATGGGCCTGCACGTGCTCGGCGTGCGGCTGGAGTGGTATCGGGGGCTTGATACCTTCAACCTTGAATGGATTCTCGCGATGTCCGTGCTGCCGTTTGTCGCGGGTGTTGCCGTCGGCATGACCTACGGCTACGGCGGCAAGTACCTCGCGCACTTTCCGCCTCTGGCCGTGCTTTCGCTCGCCTACTACGAAAGCGCCAGCCACGCCGGCCAGCTTCCCGAGGGCGTGCACCTGATTCCGATGTTCTTCTTCGTGATGTTCGTCATCCTCGAGATGGAGTTTTGCGCCTTCGGCGGCGTGATCGGCGAGCTTCTGATCCGGCGCTATCACGGCTGGGAAATGTCCCGCTACCGCGCCGCCGACAGCGAGCATCTGCCCGAGGAGGAATGAGCGTGCCCAAAGGCGCCCGGCTGAAACGGCCGAAGCTGAGCCGCGAGGAGCGCGCCTGGCGCAAGCGCCTGCTTTCGGCGACCCTGGTCACCTGCATCGCCGCCGCGATGATCGGCGGATCGCTGCATGTGCTGAAGCTGGGCTCGCTGCGCATGGACCAGATGCGCTCGAAGGCGGGCTACGATCCGGCGGAAATGGAAAGCCACATCCGCGCCGCCGGCGAGGAAATCCAGATTCAGGCCATGCACGAGAAGCTGGGCGGCCGGCAGGCGACCTACACCGAGGAGGAGGCGCGCGCGCTGCTGCCCGAGTCCGAGTGGGCGAAGCTCGAGGAAATGGTCACGATCCCGGCCGGGGTGTTCCGGATGGGCACGAACGCGCCGAACACGAACCCCGAGAACCGCCCTGAGCACAAGGTGTATCTGCCCGCCTTCCGGATCGACCGCTATCCGGTGACGAACGCCCAGTACGCCCGCTTCGTGGCCGCGCTCAAGTACCGGCCGCCGCTGCACTGGAAGAACGGACGGATTCCTAAGGGGCTTGAAAAGCATCCGGTGACGATGGTTTCCTGGTACAACGCCCGCGACTACTGCGCCTGGGCCGGCAAGCGGCTGCCGCGCGAGGCGGAATGGGAGAAGGCGGCCCGGGGAACCGACGGCCGCATCTGGCCCTGGGGCAACCGGATGGATCCGGATCGGCTCAACACCTACTACCGCGTGCGGCACACGACGCCCGTGGACCGCTATCCGAACGGCGCCAGCCCCTACGGGGTCATGGACATGGCCGGCAACGTTCAGGAATGGGTGGCGGACAAGTTCGCCCCCTATCCCGGCACCGATGCGCCCGATGAGGTGTTCGTGCCCAAACAGCTCGATCCGGACTACCAGCGCGGATCGGACGAAACCGAGCACCTGATCTACCGCGTGATGCGCGGGGGCTCCTGGAAGTCCGATCCCTTCTCGACCGCGACCTACCATCGAAATTATTCGCTGCCGAACTATGCTTCCGACTTCTTCGGATTCCGCTGCGCGGCCGATGTTCCGGAACCGGACCGCGCGCGCGGCAAGGGAGGTGCGTGATGCACGGTATGAGGCTCGCGAAATGTCTGCAATCCGCGGGGTTTGCCGCCGCGGCCCTGTTTCCCGGGCAGGCACTTGCCCTGGACAGCTATCGCTACCTGCACGTGACGATCGACACGCCGTGGATGATCTTCGTCTTTCTGTTTTTCCTCGTGTTCGCGCCGATGATTCTGGCCGTCGTGCTCTACTGGCATACCGCGCTGAAGAAGCGGCGCGAGGCGGCGGAGGTTGCCGATGCGCGGGCGGACGAGGCCGGCGATGCCTAGGCGGGCGTGGATGCCGATCCTGGGGCTGGTGCTGGCGGCACTGGTGCAGGCGGCACCGGCAAAGGCCGTGCCCCAGCAGGCGGGTGCCGAGGTGCCGCATTCCTCGATCGAGGTGATCCAGCAGTTCGCGCCGGACGACGATCTGGGCCCCCGGCGTATCGAGCTCAAGCGCAAGCGCGAAATCCTGTTCTGGATGGGGCTGGGGCTGCTCGTGCTTCTGGTGGCGACCGCGGGGCTCGGCATTGCGATGGTTGTGTTCGAAAAGGACGTGTTCGTGGCCCACATGGTGCTGGCGGGGCTTACGCTGACGCTGGCGGCTGCGCACGCAGCCACCTCCATTGCCTGGTTCTGGCCCTACTGACGCCGATCGTCTGACTTCGGGCGGCGCGCTGCTGCTCGCGCTGCTCGTCGGCACGGGGCTTACCGCGCTGTGCTACGAGGTGCTCTGGACCCGGATGTTCGGGCTGATGTTCGGCGTGAGCATCCTCGGCGTGATCGTCACGGTGAGCAGCTTCATGCTGGGCCTGGGGCTTGGCAGTCTGGCCGCTTCCTCCTTTCCCGCCGATCCCCGCCGCGCGTTGACGCGGCTTGCGCTTCTGGAAGGGGGCATCGCGCTGTATGCGCTCGCGATGCCATCGCTGATGCGGATGCTGGATCGCGGGCTTGCCGCGCATCCGCCCGCGCCGGATGCCTGGGGCTGGCTTGAGGGGCTGGCCGCAATGCTGGCGCTCACGCCGCAGGCCGCGGCGATGGGCGCGGCGTTTCCGCTTGCGGTCGCGGCCGGGCGGGCGCTCGGCGCCGGCATCGGCCGGGTCTACGGCTTCAACACGCTGGGTGGCGTGATCGGCGCGGGGCTGCCTTTGGCCCTGCTGCCGTTGTTCGGCTGGCGCAACGCCCTGTGGGCCACGGCCGGGCTGGGGCTCGTGCTCGCCGCGGGGTTTCTGCTGCTTTCGCGACGCTGCCGCGCGGATGCAGCGGCAAGCATGCCCGCGGAACACGGCGGCCCAAGACCGCGCGTGCTCGATCTTCTCGCCTACGCCGCGGTCGGGGCCGCCGCGTTGATGCTGCAGATGGTCTGGACCCGGATCTTCGGCATGGTTCTGCTGCGCACCGAATACATTCTCGCCGTGCTGCTGATGGTGTTTCTGGCCGGCATCGGACTGGGCAGCCTCGGCTCTCGCCTCGTAAGCCGCGAGCGCGCGCTTGCGTGGATGCCGGGGCTGGCGGCCCTGGCATCCGTTGCGGGGCTCTATGCGCTGCCCGCCGTATCCCGGTGGGCGGGCGCGCAGGCGTTCGATTCGCTTGCCGAGGGCCTTGCGGTGCAGGCGCTGATTGTGGCGGGCCTGACCCTGCCGGTGACCCTGATGCTCGGCGCATGGCTTCCGCTGCTTGCGCGTGGCGCCGGCGCCTCGGGCGGACACGGCGGCCTGTGGTACGGAGTCAACTGCCTGGGCGCGGCCGCGGGCGCGGGATTCGCGGGGCTTGCCGCCGTTCCCTGGCTCGGCGCTCCGGGCACGCTGATTCTGGCCGCGGGGCTGCTCGTGCTTGCCGGCCTTCGCTGGGCGGGCGGGCGGCCGGCGTGGCTTGCGCTGCCGCTCGTGATGCTTCTGGGCTGGCCGGTGCGCGCGCTTCCGCCCGTCTCCGACTTGCTGCCGGGGATGAGCGATGCCGGGAATCGCTTCGTGCACGAGGACGCGGTGAGCATCACGCATGTGATCGAGCGAAAGACGGGCGAGCGGCTGCTGCTGTCCGACCTGCAGCGCATGGACGCCTCCAGCGACCCGACCGCGGTGGCCGTGCAGAAAAACCAGGCGCGGCTGCCGCTGCTCGTGCATCCGGGGCCGAAGCGGGTGCTGTTTCTGGGCTTGGGCACCGGCGTTACGGCGGCGGGAAGCCTGCCGGATGCGGGCATCCGCGAGCGTGTTGCGGTCGAGCTTGCCAGGGGGGCGATTCTGGCGGCCGAGCGCTGGTTTGCGCCGGTCAACGACGGCGTTGCCTCGCGCATCGAGATCCGGCACGACGATGCCCGGCGCTACCTGCGCTCGCCCGGGCCCGGGTTCGACGTCATCGTCGGCGATCTGTTCCATCCGGACATGGCCGGCCGCGCGAATCTGCTGTCGCGCCAGCAGTTCGAACGCGTGCGCGCCCGGCTCAATCCCGGCGGGGTGTTCGCCCAGTGGATCGCGCTGAACCAGTTCGACCCCGAGGGCCTGAAGATCGTGCTCACGACCTTTGCGCGCATCTTTCCCGACAACGCGCTGTTCGTGGACGGATACCGGCTCGCGCTGATCGGCCGGCGGGACGCCGGAATGCCGATTGCCCGGGCGGCGCTCGCCCACTGGCGCGGGCTCGATGCGGATGCGCGCGCGAAGTTGAGCGGCGGCGAGGGGATCTGGACCTGGCTTGCCCGTTACTGGGGAAGGGTGCCTCGGTTCGACGCGCCGGTGCAGGACGAATGGCGGCCGGTGCTGGAGTTTCGCCTGCCGCGGCTTCGCTACGCGGGCGGGGTGGATCTGCGCGCCAACTGGCGCTGGCTGTTGCGGCTCAGGGAAGGCGATGCCCGTGCCGCCGAGGCGCTTGGCCTCGATGCGGATGCGCGGGATCGCTGGCGGCGGGCCCGGCGCGCGGTGCTTGCCGACGTCGGCGTCTGGGTGGCCGAGCTTGCCGGGCGCGAGCGCGAAGCCGTGCGCCTGGCGCGACGCGCGCTCGAACTCAACCCGAAGGATCGCTGGGCCGGATTCGCGCTGGCCGACCGGATGTTCGCCTCGCTGGAAAACGGCCCACCCGAAGGACGCTCGCTGGATCGGGCGCTCGACGAGATTCTCGCGATCCGTCCGGATCATGCGGGCGCGCTGCGGCGCAAGCTGATGCTGGCCCTGGCGCGAGGCGACCGGACGGCGGCGGATGAGTGGCGCGCGCGCCTGCTCGCGGTGGACCCGCTGGCCCGGATTCCCGATGTGCTTTAGCATCTCTGCCATGAGCGCGCGTGAGGAGCTGGCCCGCATCCCCGTCCGGGTGGAAGGCGCAAGCCCGGAGCGGCTGCACGGGTGGAGGCGTGTGAGCCAGTATCTGACGCTTGCGGTGCTCGTGCTGATTCCGGTCTCCGGGCTGTTCCGGATCGATCCCGTGGCCGGCGCGTTCGTGCTGCTCGACCGGCAGATCTGGTTTTCCGACATCCTGATCGTGATGGGCTTCTGGGTGTTCGTCGCGAGCCTGCTCGTGCTGATGTATTCGGCCGTCGGCGCGGTGTTCTGCGGCTGGATGTGCCCGCAGAACACGGTTTCCGAATGGGCGAACGCGGTCACAAGGCGCCTGCTCGGGCGCCGGGCGAAGGTCATGGACCTAAGCGGCGAGCGGATGCAGGTTGCCGCCCGCCGGAAGTCCTGGCTGAACTACGCGCTGCTCGGGCTTCTGATGCTCGCGGCGGCGATGGTGTATGCGCTGATTCCGCTGCTCTACTTCTATCCCCCGTCCGCGATCTGGTCGTTCATCACCTTCCGGCCCGATCCGCGCCTGGCTTCGTCGCTGCACTGGATCTATTTCGTCTGCGTCGCGGTGATGCTGCTCGATATCGCGGTGATCCGGCACCTGATGTGCAAGTACATGTGCATCTACCGGGTCTGGCAGCATTCGTTCAAGACGCGGGAAACCCTGCACATCGCCTACGACGCCTCGCGCTCGGCCGACTGCGAAAACTGCCGCTACTGCGTGGACGCCTGCTTCCTCGACATCGACCCGCGCAAGACCGAGGTGTTCTCCTCCTGCGTGAACTGCGGCGAGTGCATCGTCGCCTGCGACCGGCTGCACCGGAAGAGCCGGAAGCTGAAGGGACCGGGGCTGCTTCGCTTCGCGTTTGGCGCCGACGAAAATCAGGCCGGGCCGCGCGGCTGGGGCGCGATCGGCTCGCTGATCGGGCGCGCCCGGGTGGCGAGCACGGTGGCGGTGCTGTCTGGCATCCTGTTTGCGGCGGGCATCTACGGCTATCAGCCGGCCGATTTTTCGGTGTTCCGCGCCGAGAAGGTGGGCAGCGAGGTCCGGGATTTCCGGATCAATCTGGCCTGGAAGCTGTACCGGCCGGGCGAGATCCGGCTGCGCGTGCTGGGGCTTCCCGAGGGCAGCTACCGGCTGGAGCGGGATGCGGTTCATTTCGCGAGCGCCGGACGGCAGGATGTGATGCTGCATCTGGAGCCCGGCCTGGGCTCGGGCGTGCATCGATTCAGCGTGGAGGCGGCAAGCGGCGACTGGCGCAAGCGGTTTCCGGTCGTCTATTACGCGGGCGCTCCGGGAGGTGGTCATGGCTGAGTCGGACAGGGAAGCCGAAAAGAACGAAACGAATCCGGAGCTCGGCGCGGTCAAAAGCGAGTGGGGCAAGCTTCCCGAAGACCATTTCGGATACGCCTCGGAGGAGGAGCGCCGGGCGAAACGCGGGCTTGAGGACTGGGAGCTGGTCGAAAAGATTCCGGAATCGCAGAACCGCGTGCCGAAGTGGTTTCTCGCGGTCATCGCGATGGTGCTGCTCGTGGCGTTTGGACTCACGCTTCCGTTCTGGGGGGATCGCCCGGACAATCCGCGCCCGTGGTTCACCTGGGGGCATGTCGCCGCGGTCGTCTATTTCGGCATCGCGGCGGGCTTCATCTATTTCATGACCCGGCTGTACGGCTCGAAGCATGCGGGCAGGCTCGATTCCGACCCCGAGCGCGAGGACGGCGAGGACGATGCGAAACCTCAGGCCTGAACGGATCGGCTGGATTGCCGTGGTGTTCGCGCTTGCCGGCTGCGAGGCCGGCGGCGGGGGTCAGGCGCTTGCCGACTATCCGGATGCCGGCTCCCCCGGCTTCGCGGTGTTCTCCCGTTATTGCTCCGACTGCCACCGGCCGCCGGTTCCCGCGCGCCACGACGCGGCCGGCTGGGACCGGGTGCTCAGACGCATGCAGCAGCACCGGGTGGACCGGGGGCTGGGCGCGATCCCGGCGGACGAGCTCGAAAAGATCCGCGTCTATCTTCACGCGCATGCGGGGGCTGCCGGGGCATGAACCTTCGGGCGTTGGTTATGGCGGCGCTTGTGCTTGTGCTGAGCGGCTGTGCGGCGGAGCCCGCATGGCAGCCGGAACCCCAGCGGTGGGGCGAGTTCACGGTGCGCATCGAGACCAGGCCCGCGCCCGTCGTGGCCGGCATGAACGAGTTTCTCGTGATCGTCGATCGCAAGCGCAAGGGCTTTTTCAACGATCTGATCGTCAAGGTGCGCACGCCCGCCTCGGACTGGCGCCAGGCCATCCCGGACGGCGCGCTCGGCGTCTACCGCAAGGCGCTTCCGGTGCGCGATCCCGCGCGGGACCGGCTGTTCGTGCGCCTGATTCATGGGGGATCGGAGGGCGAACTCGTCTTTCCGCTTGCGCCCGGGGCCAGCGCGGATGCGGCGCGCTAGTCTGGCCCTGATCGTTCTGCTGCTGGCGCATTCGGCGCATGCGGCCGGGGCCGGCGATGCCGCGCGCGGCGAAGTGGTGGCGAAGGTGCGCTGCGCGCCCTGCCATTTTCTCGACCGGACCACGAAGCGCATCGGTCCGGGGCTTGCCGGCGTCTACGGGCGCGCGCCCACGATTACGGGCGTGCCGTTCCGGGTCTGGGACCGTGCGGCGCTTGATCGCTGGCTGAAAAATCCCCGGGCAGTGAAGCCGAACACGAAGATGCAGATTCCGCCGATCTCCGAACGCGACCGGCGCGACGTGATCGCCTGGCTCGCCGCGCAGGCGAAGCGCTCAGTCCGCTAGGCCGAGCTTCCGGGCCAGCCGTTTGCTGGGAACCCAGTGGCGCAGGATCATCAGCCTGCGTCCGCCCCGTTCCGCCTCGCAGCGCGGGCAGGTCAGGTAGGCGAGGTACAGCTCCTTCGGCATTTTTCCCTCGTCAAGCAGGGCCGACTGCATGCGCCGGACGCTCGATTTGATCTGGCCGACGTCGCCCTCGAACAGTTCGCAGCGCACGTGAAAGGGATTGGCCAGCCGGAACGTGCGGTGCGACGGGCAGCGATCCTCGGCGAGCAGCGCCAGCAGTTCGCCGCCGAAAAATCCGGTGCGCGAAAGCACGAAGCCGGGCCAGCGCTCGGTCAGGTCCAGGCGCGCGATGTCCTTGTGCTGCGCATCGAGGCAGGCCTCGAAGCCGATCGGCATGTGCAGGAACGAGGGCAGGCGCTGCCGGTGGACGAGCCAGCCGCCGAGATCGACATCGCCGTGCCAGTCGGGATATTCGGACGGGCAGCCGCAGTCGAGCCGCATCAGCCGTGGTCCCGGTAGATGTCCTTCAGGGTCAGAAGCACGTTGGCCATGTAGATCCAGAAGCCGACGGCAAGGATGCTGGCCGCAACCGAAATGACGGGGCCGTAGAAGCGGTGAACCCTTGGCACCAGCGCGGGGTCGGTCAGCCACAGGTTTCCCTCGACGATGCCGAAGATCATCAGCGCGATGTAAAAGGAACCGACGCCGATCGCCGTCCACCAGAACGAATGCTCGGCAAGCTTATGCGAATGGATCGGCTTGCCGGTGAGCTTGGGCATCAGGTAGTAGGTGACGGCCATGCCGAGGATTGTCACGCCGCCGACCAGGTTGATGTGGGCGTGGGCGAGCGGGTCGATCATGTGGCCCGGACCGCCGTAGGGGCTGCCGATCGAGTCGAGCCAGGCGCGCACGGCGGGAATTACCTGCAGCAGTCCGTGCACGGTGCCGATGAAGAACGACAGCACGGACATGATCAGGAACTTGACCAGGTAGCGGTGCTCCGTTGGCTGGCTGGGCATCTCGGACATGCGCGGCAGGCTAGACGTAGGCGGCCCCGCGGCCAAGCGGCTTGAAGCCGCCCGCCGTCTCTGGCAAGGTCGGCTACCTTGCGGCCTATAGCCGCGCAGCCCATGGATCGGGAGGTGGACTTGGAAGCCGGAACGCTGAATCTCGGGATTGGCGAGATCTCCACGCGCTTCCGGGCCTATACGCACCGGCAAATGGATGCGATCCCGCAGCTTTCGGGGTTTGCGCCCGATCTTCGGCGGGGCATTGAACTGGCCGCGCAGGTGTTTCCGTTCCGGGTCAACGACTATGTGCTCGACGAGCTGATCGACTGGGATGCCGCGCCCGACGATCCGATGTTCCGGCTCGTTTTTCCGATGCCGGAAATGCTGACCCGAGAGGATCGCGAGCGGCTCAAGCCGGTGATGGAGGCGGGGGATCGTCCGACGCTGGCGCAGGAAGTGGCGCGGATTCGCAGGGCGCTGAACCCGCATCCGGCCGGCCAGATGGATGCGAATCGCCCGGTGCATCAGGGGCGGTCGCTTAAGGGCGTGCAGCACAAGTATCGGGAAACCGTGCTGTACTTTCCGGCGCAGGGCCAGACCTGCCACAGCTACTGCACGTTCTGCTTCCGGTGGCCGCAGTTCGTCGGGGACCGCTCGCTGCGCATCGCATCGCGCGATGCCGGCCTGCTTGCGGACTACCTGCGGGAGCATCCCGAGGTCAGCGATGTCCTGATCACCGGCGGCGATCCCCTAGTCATGCAGGCGTCCCGGCTCGAAGCAATCATCGAACCGCTGCTCGATGCTTCGCTGGAGCATGTCCGCTCGATCCGGATCGGCACCAAGGCGATCAGCTACTGGCCGCAGCGGTTCGTCACCGATCCGGACGCCGATCGCGTGCTCCGGCTTTTCGAAAGGGTCGTGGCCACGGGCCGCCAGCTTGCGCTGATGGCGCACGTCAACCATCCGCGGGAGCTCGAGCCCGACATTGCGCGCCGGGCCATTGCGCGCATTCGCAGCACCGGGGCCATGATCCGCTCCCAGAGTCCGCTTCTGCGCCACATCAACGACGATCCCGAGCCGTGGGCCTCGATGTGGCGAACGCAGGTGCGGCTGGGCATCGTGCCCTATTACATGTTCGTCGAGCGCGATACCGGAGCCCGGCATTATTTCGCGGTGCCGCTCGCGCGTGCCTGGGAGATCTTCCGCGATGCGTACCGGAGGGTTTCGGGGCTGGCGCGCACGGTGCGCGGGCCGTCGATGAGCGCGTGGCCGGGCAAGGTCGAGGTTCAGGGAGTGACGGACGTTCAGGGCCAGCGGGTGTTCGTCCTGCGAATGATCCAGGCACGCAATCCGGACTGGGTCCAGCGCCCCTTCTTCGCCCGCTTCGACCCGGAGGCGACCTGGCTGGACGAGCTCAAGCCCGCATTCGGGGAGCGGTTCTTCTTCGAGAATGACTGAGCGGACGGGGGACGCATGCCCTGGTCGGTGATTCTGGTGCTTATCAGCTTCGTCGTGATGGGGCTTGCCTGGCTCTGGCGCTTCCAGCCGGCCGTGCATGTGCCGCTGATGGCAGCGGTCATGCTGTTCGATCTCGCCTTTCCGGTCTGGCTTTCGCTGACCCACGGCTGGTACCGGCGCCTGATCGAGCAGGGCGAACTGTTTTCCTTCCTGATCTGGGCGCATCTGATGTGGGATCTGATCCTGTATGCGCTGTACGTGATGCAGATTCGGGAAGGGCGCCGTCTGCTTGCCGCAAGCACGCCGAACGCCCGCGCGAATCACCGGATGCAGGCCCGCGCGATTGTCGCCGTGCGCCTGCTCGTGTTTCTTACCGGCGCGCTGCTGATCGCGCCCGAAAGCCCGTCGGCCGGCTGATCAAAACCCATGCTTGCATTGGGGGATGGGCGTGATTAAATTTCCTTCATCCAGACACTTGCCTTTTTTAATGATGAGTGCAGGATGCAGCTTTAGAAATCACTCGAGGGAGGTCATTCGATGCTCGGAGAATGGATCGAGAAATCCGTGGAGTTCCAGACCGGCGACGTTCTGGGCCTTTATGCCATCATCTTTGGCACGCTGCTGGTGATTGCCGTCGTCAACTTCATCAACGCCAGCAGGAAGAACAAGTAAATACAACACTAGGGAACTGGAGGGAATCATGAAGCACACACTCCGCGCGATCGGCGCACTGGCCATGTTCGCCTTTGCCGCAGGGCCGGCCCTTGCAGGTGTGACGGAGCCGCTGGGCAACGTGGACAACGGCCGCAAGATCTATCAGAACGGCAAGGGAGATGCGGTGCCGGCGTGTGCCGGTTGCCACGGCATGGACGGCCTGGGCAGCGACGATATGGGCACGCCGAGGCTTGCCTACCAGGTGGACACCTACATCCTGAAGCAGCTCACCGACTTTGCGACCGATCGCCGCAAGGACAACACGGCGTTTACGATGAACGACGTGGCCAAGGCGCTCACCGAGCAGGAGCGCCGGGATCTCGCCGCCTACGTGCATACGCTGAAGACGCCGTTCCTGGGCTCCGATCTGGACGCGCTGAAGGCCAACGACGTCAAGGTCGGCAATTCCGACCAGGGCATGATCATCGTCAACTTCGGCGTTCCCAGCCGCGGCGTGCCGGCCTGCAAGAGCTGCCATGGCTACAACGGCCGCGCGGCGGGCCGCATGTATCCGGCGATCAACGGTCAGCGCTACGTCTACCTCAAGCATGAGCTCGAGGCGTTCCGACTGGGCGCGACCACGCCGTCCAGCGAGGACGAGAACGCGCGCGACAACGACTTCGCTGCCCAGATGCGGAACGTCGCGAAGCACCTGACCGACGACGACATCGCGAACGTGGCCGCGTTCCTGACGCATGCGAAGCCGGTGACCCCGGGCAACCCGCAGGCTCCGGAGCGCCGCTGATCCGCGGCTTCGAACGGGCAAGGGCGGGAGGCTTCGGCCTCCCGCTTTTTTTGCATTGATGTCCCGGCTTGTGCGAGCATGGGCTCGCGTCATTTTGGAGGGAACATGATGGAACAGGAAGCGAAGGTCTGCGCCACCTGCGGCCGGGAACACCGCGAGGAGGGGATCGACTGCGCTCCATGCGCGCATCGCCGCGGCACCTGGAAGCGGCAGATGCGCTTCTATGCCCTGGCAATGCTGGCCGGGGTGATCGTTCTCGCGCTTGCGCAATGGCTGTACGCGGGCGTGGAGGGGGCGGAGCGCAGCCGCTATCTGCTCAGCGCGCTGGGCGGCCTCGGGATTCTCGGCGGGCTGTTCGGCTTTGGCGTCGCGCTGTTTTTCCACCTCTGGCATCGCCGCCCCGAGGACGGATAGGCGGCGTTCTCCGGCTTTCGGCCGGGCTGCCTAGGGTTTCCCGGATGCGCCGGATTTCCGCACCCTGAGCACGACTCCGTCGGGAAGCAGGGCCACCGTCTCCAGCCGGTGGCTGAGCGCGGCCGCATTTCGCGCCAGAGGCTTCATCGCCGGATCGTTCGGATCGAACACCAGATGCGTGAGCCCTTCGATGTCCCGCGCGAACTGGTTGGCGTCGTGCTCGAGCGGAGGCAGCGGCAGGACGTCCCGGCGGCAGGCGAGCAGCGTGCGCGCCGGCCACTGGCTGGCCGCAACGAACGGCGCATCGACGTCGGAAGCTTCCCGGGCAAGGATGTCGAGCACGCGCGCCTGCCCGTGGAGCACGCGGTTTCCGTCCACGGTGATGTAGGCGCGGGCCGTTCCCGTCTCGAGCATCACGACCAGCATCGCCGCAATCAGCACCAGCCCCCGGCGCCCGGCCAGACCCGGAAGCCGCAGCGTGCCCGCAAGCCGCTCGTGGGCCTGGATGAACAGCGGAATGCCGAGGTAGAGAAGGGACGCCCAGGCGATCAGCGTCCAGGCATGATCGGCATGCACAAGTCCCAGAAGGCTTGCACCGATCAGCATCAGGCTCAGGCTGTCGCTGCGCTTTTGCCAGAGATGCACGGCAAAGACGATGGCAAGAAGATCGGCGAGCACGAAGCCCAGCGCCCAGCCGCCCGTCGGGTGCAACAGCGAGGGGCCCGCCAGCGCATCGCCGAGCACGACCAGCGGATTGGCCGCGGAATCGATGCCGTACCAGCCGAAGCGCACAATGAGCATCAGCAGCGAAAAGGCTCCGACCGCGATCATCAGGTTGCGCGCGCGCACGGGTTCGTCGGCGTGCATCCTCCAGGCCTTCCACAGCAGAACGCCCGGTACCGCAAGCCCCATCGGATGCAGGCTCACGGCGAACCCGGCGATCAGGGCCAGCAGAAAGAGCCAGCTGGAAAGCTCGAAACGGGATTCGAGCCAGAGACGCTCGAGATACGGAACGCAGGCCATCGCGGCGAGCAGATAGACCCCGCTTCCCAGATGATCGGTCTGCATGAACGCGATCGGGCTCAGCATGAACAGGGCGCCGGCAATCATCGTCGCCTCGGATCCGAGTTCGCGTTCGCCCCAGCGCGCGAGCATCAGGGCCGCGGCGAACAGCACGAGCATCGTGAACACCTTGGCCGCGGGCAGGCTGCCGGCCCAGTGCAGGTCGAGGAGAATGAACAGGAGCGCCCGCAGATCGGGTGTTCCGAACAGCGCGACGGGGCTTGCGATCTGATGCACGATCGACCAGTTCAGCAGCAGATCGAGGGCCGCGGCCTCCTCGATGCCGTAGGCGTCGTAGCGAAACAGGTGCAGCCATGCCCAGGCCAGAAGACAGAGGCCGGCAAGGCCCAGGTGGCGTGGCTGGATCGCGTCGATGATTTGGCGGAACATGGACAGACCTCGCTTGCGGTTCGCTGGAGCGTCGGGGGAGTGTATCGCCCCGGCTTCAGTCGGCAACGGGCGGGCTCTTCTCCCGACGCTGGGAGCCCGCCGGTTTCAGCCGCCGGTCAAAAATTTCCAGCATCCGCCGTTGCGGGGCCAGCACATCGGCAAGCGTGCAGGCGTCGAGTTCGTCCATGAACCGGCGTTTCGCCCTGCCGATGACCTGCTTGAGCCGGCAGGCCCCGTTGATCGGGCAGGTGTTGCGTTCGTCGTCGAAGCACTCGAGCAGCTCGAGTCCGGGCTCGGTGCTTCGGACGACCTCGCCGATCACGATTCGGTCCGGCGGTCGGGCAAGCTTCAGTCCGCCTCCCTGCCCGCGCACCGCTTCGACCCAGCCGCCGCGGGTCAGCTCCCGCACCACCTTCACGAGATGGTTTCGGGAGATCCCGTAGGCGTCGGCGATTTCCCGGATGCGGCAGCGGCGGTCCGGGTGCAGCCCGAGGTAGAGCAACACCCGGAGCGCATAGTCGGTGTAGAGCGTAAGCTGCATTTGAGACCAAGGATAGTCGGGCTTGACGGCCGGTGTCCACGGAAGCAAAGTTGCATCATGGATGCAACAATGCATCCGAAGCCAAATGCAAGGAGGAGACGATGAGCACAGTCTACGAACAGCTGGGAGGCGCTCCCGCGATCGATGCGGCGGTGGACATCTTTTACCGGAAGGTGCTGGCCGATGCCTACGTGAACCGCTTCTTCGAGGGCGTGGACATGGAGAAGCAGGCGGCCAAGCAGAAGGCGTTTCTGACGATGGTCACTGGCGGGCCGAACAACTACACCGGCAAGGACATGCGCGAGGGTCACAAGCGCCTCGTGCACGAGATGGGGCTGGACGACACGCATTTCGACCACATTCTCTGCCATCTGCGCTCAACGCTGGCCGAGCTGAACGTGCCGAGGAATCTGATCGACCAGGTGATCGAGGTCGCCGAGAGCACCCGCGACGACGTGCTCGATCGCTGATTCCCCTGAGTGCTCAAGGGGCCCTGAGCGGGCCCCTTTTCCTTTGCAGCGAGGCGCATCATCATGCGCGTGGATCGTTCGGGAGGTGAAGATGCCCGTCATCGTGTTCGAAGGCCGGCGCTACGATTGCCGCGAGGGGGAAACGGTGCTCGAGGCGCTGGAACGGCAGGGCGTGGTGCTGCCGTCCTCGTGCCGCGCCGGGGCCTGCCAGACCTGTCTGGTGCGGGCCCGGGCCGGCCGGCCAACGCCGGAATCGCAGTCGGGGCTCAAGGATACGCTGGTGGCCCAGGGCTATTTCCTTGCCTGCATGTGCCGCCCGCGGGAGGATCTCGAGATCGCGCTGGCTGAGACGAGCCGCCGCTTTGAGAGCCGCGTGCTCGAAAAGGAATGGCTGAACGCGCAGGTCGTGCGCCTGCGGCTGTCCCGTCCGGAAGGATTCGATTACCGGGCCGGACAGTTCATCAACCTCGTGCGTCCCGAAGATGAGCTCGTGCGCTCGTATTCGCTGGCCAGCCTTCCATCGGAGGATCGGCTCGAGCTCCACGTCAAGAAGGTGCCCGGCGGCAGGATGAGCGGCTGGCTCTGCGACGAGGCGGACGAGGGCCAGCGGCTTGCCTTCTTCGGTCCGGGCGGCGACTGCTTTTACCTCACCGGCGAGACGGAGCGGCCGATTCTTCTGGTTGGCACCGGCACCGGGCTTGCACCCCTTTACGGCATTCTCAGGCAGGCGCTGGCCGAGAAGCATGCCGGACCCGTGCACCTGTTTCACGCAAGCCTCCGCGCGGACGGGCTCTACCTCGTCGATGAGCTGCGGGCTCTTGCCCGGAACCATGCGAATCTCCACTACCACCCCTGCGTGCTGCACGGCGAGCCTCCGGAGGGCGGGATGGTGGGCGACATTTCGGAGATCCCCGCGCGCGAGCTGGGCAGTTTGCAGGGCTGGCGGGTCTACCTGTGCGGCGATCCCGAAATCGTCCAGAAGCTGAAAAAGCATTGCTTCTTCGCCGGGGCCGCGATGCGCGAGATCCACGCCGATCCGTTCGTGTTCGCGCCGCAGGTGGAATGATCCCGAAGGCTTGCGCTGGCTTATCGCCGGCGGTAAGCTAGCGGCAATCCAAACACTGGGAGGCAGGTTCGATGCATTGGGATACCTTCATTCCGGCGTTCCTTCTGTTCTTGGTGCTGGGTTTCATTCTGCCGCTCGCTCTTGCTGGCATCGCGGACAAGGCCCGTACGCACAAGTAACAGACGACCGTTTCGGAGACGATTGCTGCGGGGCCCGGCCATGTTGCCGGGCCCTGGTTTTTTGCCGGGGGCGGATGCAAGGCGCGGGAGCATCGGCTAACATCCGGGTCCGAGGGGGAAGGCAGGAGGGCGAGCGATGGCTGTGGTGCGACAGCAGGCGATGGATCAGCGCGGACTGAAGACACTCGCGCTCTGGTGCGCCTGGGCGGTCACCTGCGCGCTGATCTTCGGATCGATCTATCACCGGGCCGACATCTGGTCGTTCATCGCCCAGGACCGGACGCGCGTGACCTGGATCATCCTGTCGGTCTTCGGCTTCGGCCTGCTTGCAAGCTTTCTGCAGACCGTGCTGCTGACGCTGGAATGGTTCCGGATCTACCGGGTCGAATCGATGCTGCAGCAGCGTTCGCTGACGGAGCTTCCGTCGCGGACGGGATGGCGGGTCGTCGACCGGGCGCTGGCCACGCTGCGCGCGCTCGGCGAGCGTGGCAGCCACACCGATTTCGGCACGCTGGTCGAAATCGAGTTTTCCGGGCATCGCCGCGCAAGCAGGCTCGTGACCCTGCTTGGCAATCTGCTCATCACGCTCGGTCTCATTGGAACCGTGCTCGGCATGACGCTGACGCTGACGGGGCTCACCGGCGCCATCCACGCGATCGGAGAGGATCAGGCGCGGATGATGGAGGGGCTGCGGCATGCGATGATGGGCATGGGGGTGGCGTTCTACACGACGCTGCTCGGCGCGGTGCTCGGCGGCATCCTTCTGCGGGTGTTTTCCTACATCACGGAGACCAGCGTCGAAGGGCTCGAGGACCGGCTGCTGCGCATCGCTCTGCTGAAGGCCGCGCCGCAGGCGTCCGAAGCCGAGGCGCTCGCCGACCTCGTCCGGCAGGGGGCGAGCCTCGAGCGCCGGTTGCGCGAGATGGGCGCGCTGCTGGAGCACAACCGCGAGGCGCTTCGCGCCTTCGCCGAGGAGGTGGAACGGCTCGGGGAGGTGCTGCGGCGGACCGGCGAGAGCGACGAACTGCTCAAGCAGATCGCGATCCACCGCCATTATGCCCGTCTTCTCGCCTATGAACTCCAGCTGGCCAAGCGGATCGGTGGATTCAGGGGCTACCTGTACCGCTGGCTCGGCATCGGCGGAGGTGGCCGCGAGTCATGAGGCGCCGGGATGCGCGGGCGGATGCGGAGAACGTCTACGAGACCTTTTCCGACATCGCGCTTCTGATGCTGGCGGCGTTCGTTTTCCTGTTTGCGCTTATTCTGATCACCTCCCGCCTCCAGGGCTTCGGGGCAAGCGAGATCGACACGCCCAAAGTGGTCGAGATGAAAAAGAAGATCGCGAGCCTCGAACAGGAAAACCGGCGCCTGAAGAACGAACTGGAAACGATGGCCGCGACCGACATCGAAAAGCAGATGGAAAAGATCCTCGCCTCGGCCGGATGGGATCGGGGCCAGGGCAAGCGCGATTTCACGCTGTTCGTCAAGGGGCTGAAGAATCTTCCCGGCAACAGCCTGCACCTGATCGTGGATGCGACGGGCTCGATGCACGGCGCGACCACCTTTCTGGTCCCGGTTTTGCGCCTGATCGCGATCCGCTCGGGCAAGCGGCTGAGCGCGATCACCTGGTTCGGCGACCGCAGGGTGGGCACGGTGACCGGCACGATGGGCGAGATGTTCGACCGGCTGATGCAGACCGCTCCGTTCGTCGGCGCCGACGAGACGATCGGCTACACCTTCCGGAAGCTGGCCGGGCGCAAGGAGGTTCCGAGCGCCTACCTGCTGATCGGCGACGAGCCGCCGACCGACCGCATCAACTACCATCAGATCCGCGCGCCGGTGTTCACGCTGCCGCTCGGCTACAGCGACACGAACACCCACGTCGCCTACAAGGCGCTGGCCGACGCCACCGGCGGGCGAATGCTGGAGCTGAAGTTCCGCTGAGACTAAGGACGCTACTCCATCGCCTGAACCAGCGTCTGGAGCGTGCGGACGTCCACGCGCATCTCGCCCCGGCCTTCGCCGGGCTTGAGGATGCCGTCCTTCTTCAGGCTGCTGATGGCGCGGGAGATCGTTTCGCGGCTGGTCGAGAGCTGGTCGGCGAGCAGCTGGTGCGTGGGCAGCGTGGTCTGCATCCAGCCATCCTCGCCGCAGGCGCGCCCGAAGCGCTGGCAGTGGTCGATCAGGTAGGCATACAGCCGGTGGGGCACGTCCATCGTGCTGATCCGGGCCAGCAGCTGGCTGGTGCGGCGAAGACGCGCAACCACCTCGGCGAGCACCTTCAGCGCGATGTTCGGATGCGTGGCCAGAAGCTCCACGAAGTCGGCGCGCTTGATCTGGGCAAGCTGGCAGTCCTCCATCGTCATCACCGTGGCCGAGCGCGGTTGATCGTCCAGCAGCGACATCTCGCCGAAGAACGCGCCTTCACCGAGCAGCGAGAGCACGATCTCCCGTCCGTCGTTCGAGAACTGGGAGATCTTCACCGACCCTTCGAGGATGATGTACAGCGCCTCTCCGGGCTCGCCTTCCTGCACGACGACGCTCTTTTTCGGCACCTCGATGCGCCCCGCGAGGCGGGCGAGGTGGTCGAGCTCGGCCTCGTCGAGCTCGGAGAACAGCGGCACGACGCGCAGCCAGTCATGCATCGGAATCGTCTCCGGACGTGCGCATCAGTTCGACCGGCCAGGTGGCGAGCAGCCGGTCGCCAAGGTGCGGGCGCATCGTTTCCACCGCGCGGTCGATCCGTTCCGGCGTGTCCATCGCCTCGACGATGATCGGAAGATCGCTGGACAGTGAAAGAAACGAGGCCGTGTGCACGCCGTGCGCGCCCACGCCCTCGATGCCGCGCATGACCGAGACACCCGAAAGGCCGGCCTTGCGGCAGAGATCCAGCACGGCCTCCATTGCGGGCTTGCCGTCGATGCGGTCACGCTCGGTCAGATAGATCCGCAGGCACTTGCCCGGTTTCATGCCCTCCCCGCCGGCGCATGGTTTCGCAGACTGCGCCGCAACAAAAGCCTGCGCCCGCAGGCTTCAAAGTTCAAGGGCGCAAGTGGTGCCGGGAGCGGGATTCGAACCCGCACGGGCGATGCCCTCGGGATTTTAAGTCCCGTGTGTCTACCAGTTCCACCATCCCGGCCGGTCAGCCGCCCGTGAATCGAACATGGCTTATCGCCGCGAGCGCCGCCACGCCGATCGCGGCCAGCGCAAGCGCGGGGATCGCGACGATCAGCGCCGCCTGGGCATTCGTGGCCTTGAATCGGCGGCGCAAGCCCACGAACAGCAGCGCCAGGTGCGCGAGCACGCCCGCCCAGCAAAGGTAGGGGACGAAGGCCAGCGCCATTGGCGTGCCCGCGTAGGCCGCCATCGAATACAGGGTGCTCGCAGCCGGTCTGCGACCGGTGGTCGCGCCCAGCATCATCCGCGCGTAGGCCGACCAGACCAGAAGCCCCAGAAGCCAGCCTCCCCAGGCGACCGGAAGCAGAAACAGCCAAGTCATGCCGTGAAAGGGTGTGCTCAGGATCGCGGCCAGAAAAACGATCACCGAGGCGAAGAAGATCGCATCCCGGTAAAAGGCCGTGCCGGGAAGGCCCTCCATGAAGGCCGCGGGGTTCCGAACCAGCGACCGCACCGAGCCGACAAAGCTTTCCATCGGGCGGGATCCCTCGAAATAGATCATCGTATGCCTCCGCATCGCGCCGGATGCGGCAAGGATGCCGGGTTGCGTGGACGGTGCAAGCCGCGCGATCGTTCGGGAGGGAAAGTGGAGGCAGGGGCGGGAATCGAACCCGCGATGGAGGTTTTGCAGACCTCTGCCTTACCACTTGGCTACCCTGCCGGTACGAAAAAGGGGCCTCGCGGCCCCAGATCTGGAGCGGGAAACCGGGCTCGAACCGGCGACCTCAACCTTGGCAAGGTTGCGCTCTACCAACTGAGCTATTCCCGCGAGCAGGGCGAATCATGCCGCGCCTGCTTAGGCTGTCAATACCCGGCAGGCTGCACGGACGGCTCTTTTCTGCCAGACTCGCGAGCGGCCTGCGGGCCACAGCCGGCGGCGGAGGAACCCCGAACGATGCGGAATGGGCGAAAAATCTTTGTGCTTGATACCAATGTGCTGATCCACGATCCCTCGGCGCTTCTGCGCTTCGACGAGCACGACGTCGTGCTGCCGATCGCGGTGCTCGAGGAAATGGACAAGGTCAAGAGGGGCTTCGACGAACTTGCCCGGAACGTCCGCGAGGCGTCCCGGATTCTCGACGAGCTCAGCGAAAAGGCGGCGCATCTCGAGGACGGCTGCGAGCTTCCCGGCGGGGGGCGCCTGTTTTTCGAGCTCAACCACCGCGCGATGGAGCTGCTTCCCGAACCGCTGGCCCGGGGCTCGGGAGACAACCGGATCATTGCCGTGACGATGGCGCTCCAGAAAGAGCATCCGGACCGGCCGGTCGTGCTTGTGTCCAAGGACATCAACCTCCGGATCAAGGCGCGCGCGCTGGGCCTTTCCGCCGAGGACTACCGCAGCGACAAGGTCGTGGACGATCTGCGCGTGCTGCCCAGCGGCAAGCTGCGCCTGGATGAGGCTACCTGGCAGGCGATGGGCGAGGGCATGGAGGTCCGCGAGCACAACCACGGCAGCGAATACGCCGTCAACTGGCCGGAAGAAATGGACCTTCCCGACCTGAACTCGTTCGTCGTGCTTCCGGGCGAACGCGAGGTGGCCCTGCGCGTGACCCAGGTGGAAGGCCGCCGGGTGCGGATGGCGGACATCGTGTCCTACCGCTCGGAGAAACATGCGGTGTGGGGGATCACGGCGCGCAACCTCGAGCAGAACATGGCGATGAATCTGCTGATGGATCCCGAGCTGGATCTCGTGGCGATGATGGGGCTGGCCGGCTCCGGAAAGACGCTGCTTGCGCTCGCCTGCGGCCTGCACCTTACGCTGGAGGTGGGCATCTACGACCGGATTCTGGTCACGCGCGCGACCGTGCCGATGGGGCAGGACATCGGCTTTTTGCCCGGAACCGAGCGGGAAAAGATGGAGCCCTGGATGGGCGCGATCACCGACAACCTCTCGATTCTGCTCGGCGAGGATGCGCGCGACATGGCTGATGCGCTCACCCAGAACCGGATCGAGATCGCCGCGCTGACCTTCGCCCGCGGCCGGACCTTCACGCGCACCTGGTTCATCGTGGACGAGGCGCAGAACCTGACGCCGCACCAGATGAAAACGATCATTACCCGGATGGGCGAGGGCTCGAAGATCATCCTGCTGGGCAACAACGCGCAGATCGACACCCCGTATCTGACCGCGCATACCAACGGCCTGACGCGGGCGGTGAAGCAGTTTGCGGGCTGGGAGCACGCGGGCGTGATCGCGCTGAAGGCCAGCGAGCGGTCGAGGCTTGCGGCCAAGGCGACCGAGTTGCTGTAGAAGCCGGGGGTGATTTTGCGGCGATGCCGCGCTAAGGTGCGGCGACGACCGTTGCGGAGGGACGCATGCTGAACAAGGTGATGCTGATCGGAAATCTCGGGGCCGACCCCGAAACCCGCTACACCCAGGACGGCACCTGCGTGTGCAACATCCGGGTGGCGACGACCGAACGCTGGAAGAACCGGGATGGAGAGCCCCAGGAGCGCACCGAATGGCATCGCGTCGTGCTCTGGGGACGGCTGGGCGAGATCGCCGGCCAGTATCTGCGCAAGGGAAGCCGGGTGTACATCGAGGGCCGGCTGGAAACGCGCAAGTGGACCGACCGCGACGGCAACGACCGCTACACGACCGAGATCCGCGCCTCCGAAATGAAGATGCTCGACCGCCGCGGCGAGGGCCAGGGCGGTGGAAACGGCTTCCCCAGCCACGGCGGGGGCGGGCCGCGGGAACAGGCTCCGGCCTCCGGCAATGCCGACCCGTTTGCCAACGAGCCGGGATTCGACGACGTTCCGCCCGACGAAGATCTGCCGTTCTGATTCCCGGCGTTCCGGCTCCTTCCCCGGGCGCGCTCAGACGTGCTCGCGCGTTTTGAGAAAGCGGATGCCGGGCCACTGCTCCATCGTGTAGTTCAGCTTCCAGGCGCTGGGCGCGAGGAAGGCGAGGAATCCGTCGGCATCCTCGGCGAGCCCGCTTTCGTGGCGTTTTTTGAACTCGGCCAGCACTTCGGGGTCGTCGGCCTCGATCCAGCGCGCCACCTGGAACTCGGTCGTCGTGTAGTCGGCCTCGACCTTGTATTCGTTGCGCAGCCGTTCGACCGTCACGTCGAACTGCAGCGCTCCGACCGCCCCGAGGATGAAGTCCCCGCCGAGCAGGGTCCGGAAGACCTGAATCGCGCCTTCCTCGGCCAGCTGGATCAGCCCCTTGTGCAGCTGTTTGCGGCGCATCGGATCCCTGAGCCGGACCCTGCGGAACAGCTCGGGCGCGAAGTTGGGGATGCCGGTGAACTTCAGCGGCTCGGTTTGACTCAGCGTGTCGCCGATCTTGATCGTGCCGTGGTTGTGGATGCCGATGATGTCGCCCGGCCAGGCCGACTCGACATGCTCGCGGGATCGCGCCATGAACATCGTCGCGTTGGACAGGCGGATCTCCTTGCCGAGGCGGTGGTGGCGGACGGTCATGCCACGGTCGAAGCGGCCGGAGCAGATGCGGAAGAACGCGATCCGGTCGCGATGCTGCGGGTCCATGTTGGCCTGGATCTTGAAGCAGAACGCCGAAAACTCCGGCTCGTCCGGCCGCACGATCCGCTCGACCGCCTGGCGGGGCCCGGGCGGTGGCGCAAGTTCCACGAAGGCGTCCAGCAGCTCGCGTACGCCGAAGTTGTTGATCGCGCTGCCGAAGAAGACCGGCGTCTGGGCGCCCGCAAGAAAGTCGTCCCGGCTGAAGGGCGCTGCGGCGCCCTCAAGCAGCTCGACGGCCTCGCGCAGCTCGTCGGCCTGATCCTTAAGCAGCTCGTCCAGGGCCGGATCGGCAAGGCTCGTGAACTCGCGCGTTTCGAAGTCCCGCGTGTCCGCGCCGGGGCGGAACAGCCGCAACAGGCCCGCGCGCAGGTCGTAGACGCCGCGAAAGCGCTTGCCCATGCCGATCGGCCAGGTGAGCGGCACGCACTCGATCGCAAGCTTGTCCTCGATTTCCGCCATCAGCTCCAGCGGATCGCGTCCTTCCCGGTCCAGCTTGTTGATGAAGGTGACGATCGGCGTGTTCCGCATCCGGCAGATCTCCATCAGCTTTTCCGTCTGCGACTCCACGCCCTTGCCTGAGTCGATCACCATCATCGCGCTGTCCACGGCGGTGAGCACGCGGTAGGTGTCCTCGGAGAAGTCCTGGTGGCCCGGGGTATCCAGCAGGTTGATCGCGTGCCCCCGGTATTCGAACTGCATCACCGACGAAGCCACGGAAATCCCGCGTTCCTGCTCGATCTTCATCCAGTCGCTGGTCGCATGGCGCGCGGCCTTCCGCGCCTTGACCGCGCCGGCAAGCTGGATCGCGCCGCCGAACAGCAGCAGCTTTTCCGTCAGCGTCGTCTTGCCGGCGTCCGGATGCGAGATGATCGCAAAGGTCCGGCGACGGGCGATTTCCTTGCTCAGTTCCATCATCACCTCGAAAAACGGGGCGGCGCAGGCTAGCCTGTCGGAGAAACGGGGGCGAGATGGAAATCAGGGACGAGCTTGCGCGCTACTACCGCTGGCTGAGGCGCTTTGGATACAACGACTCGCATTCCGGGAACATCTCGGCGCGGGACGGCGCAGGGTTCTGGGTCACGCGCACGGGCGCCTGCGCCGATCGGATCGGCGCAGGCGATTTTCGGTTCTGCCCCCTGGAAGGGCCCCTGCCCGAGGATGCCTCGGGGGATGCCGAGCTGCATCGCGCCGTGTACCTCAGCTGCCCGGATGCGCGCGCCCTGATTCACAGCCACTGCCCGCATGCGGTCGCGCTCACGCTCGACGGCCGCGACTTCGTGCCGCCGGATTTCGAGGGGCAGCTCTATTTCCCCAGGGTGCCGGTGCTGACGGTGCCCTACGAGGTCTATTTCGACGAGGCGGCGGGTGCCGTGGCACGGGCGCTCGGCGAGGCGCGGGTCTGCATCGTTCGCGGCCACGGCGTCTATGCGCGGGGCGAGACGCTCGAGCTTGCCTACAAGTGGACCTGTTCGCTGGAGCTATCGGCGCGCACGGCCTGGCTTGCCCGGCTTGCGGGCACCGGCGGCCGCGAGGAGTAAGCTGGCGCGCTTGCCTCGCCGGACGGCCGCGATAAGGTTCGATGTTCGTTCGTCCATTCGCTGGAACGGGAGGTTTTCGATGGCACTGGTGGCTTCGATCCATGTCGATCTCGGCTGGGAGATGCCGGATTTCACGCTCAAGGATCCGGACGGGAACGAGCACCGGCTTCGCGATGAGATGGGCGAAAAGGGGCTGCTCGTTGCGTTCACCTGCAACCACTGCCCGTATGCGCTGGCCGTCTGGCCGCGGCTGATCCGCCATGCCCGCACGCTGCGCGAGATGGGCATCAACACCGTGGCCATCAATCCCAACATCCATCCGGACTACCCCGAGGATTCGGTGCCGGAGATGAAGAAGAAGATCAAGGAATGGGGCATCGATTTCCCGTATCTGGTTGACGAGACCCAGGAAGTGGCCCGCGCCTTCGAGGCCCAGTGCACGCCCGATCTGTACCTGTTCGACGCCGACGGCAAGCTGTATTACCACGGGCGGATCGACGACTACTGGAAGGACGAATCCAAGGTCACCCGCCAGGAACTGCTGCCCGCAGCCGAGGCGATGGTCCGGGGCGATCCGCCGCCGCAGCCGCAGCATCCGACGATCGGCTGCTCGATCAAATGGCGGGACGAATAGCCTTCGCGCTTCTGCTCGCGCTTGGCCTGGGCCTGCCCGTGCCGGCTTATGCCGGCGGGGATGCATCACGCGGCAGGGAAATCTTCAACGCCGTGTGCCAGTACTGCCACCGCGCCGACGACTACGAGGAAAAGTTCGGGCCGGGACTCAAGGGCATCAGCGAACGCGTCACAGATGAGTGGCTTGATCGCTGGCTTGCCGATCCCGAGGGCCTGATCCGGAGTGGCGATGAATACGCGAAGGCCTTGCGCGAAAGCAACCGCTGGGGGCTGACGATGCCGATCATTCCGGCGATGCAGGATCCGAAAAAGCGGGCGGACGTGATCGCCTACCTGAAAACGCTCTAGGGCCGGATCCGCTTCAGCGGGTGAACAGCTCGATCGTCCGGCATTCCGGGTAGCGTCCGCACACCCAGAACAGCGTTCCCTTGTATTTCCCGGACTTCGCCCGCTTGAGCACCATCCGGGTCTGGCACTTGCTGCAGGTTCGATAGGCCTCCATCGAGATCGTGGCGACCATCTCGTCGGGGGTGGGCGGCGGCTCCTTCAGGAACGGCGCAAGCAGCTCGCGCAGTTCCTTGGGGGAATAGCTGGTCTTGCGCGGCAGACGGAAGACCGGAATCCCGACCTTTTCGAGCAGGTCGGCGGGTCCGAGGCTCCCGGAACCCGCGGCGTCCTGGAGCTCGATCGCGCAGGCCACGGCCATCGTGTCCCGGGTGCAGAGCACGAAGTCGATGTGATGGTGTTCGCGTGCGACGCGCTCGAGCAGACCTCGGTCCACGCCGCGCTTGACGATGGCGATGTCGGACAGGGACACCTTGGCGAGGATGTGATATTCCTTGCCCGCGACCTCGTGCAGGCAGTTGAAGCAGGCCAGCTCCGGCGGCGTGAGCAGCGGCGGGATGTCCTCGCTGGACACCGGTTCGGGCACGGCGCCCCGGTGCGGCTTCGGCTGCCGCCGGCGCTCACGGCGGACCGCAAGCACGGTGACGATGGCCGTGACCAGCGCCAGCGCGGCGACTGCCGCAAGCGTCCACTGCCCCGGACTGATCCGGGCTGCCGCGCTCAGGGCGGCATTCCAAACCTCGTGCATGGCTTTTATCCTAGACCCTCATCCGGGTTCGCGGAAGCTCAGGGAATCGTGGATTCGGGGTTTTCTTTCCGCATTCCCAGTTCCCTGCGTATGGCGGCACTCAGGGAGTCCACGCTCAGGGGCTTGTACAGCAGGCTTCCCCAGGAGCCGGTCTTCTCCTCGTCAAACGTGCTGTGCTTGTCGTAGCCGGTGATGAAGATTGCGCGCATCTCCGGTGCGATCCGGCGGATTCGCTCAAAGGCCACGGTGCCGTTCATGTCGGGCATGATCAAATCCATCAGCACCAGCTTGATCTCGTTCCGGTGGCGCTGAAACACCTGCACGGCTTCCCGACCGTCCGAAGCTTCGAGCACCTTGTAGTTCAGCTGTTCGAGCACATCCCGGGTGGCCTCGCGCAGGTAGTCGTCGTCGTCGACCAAAAGCAGCGTTTCCCCGTTGCCGGGGTGAACTTCGTAGTCCCGGACGCTGAGCACGGAGCCCTTGGTTTCCTCCGCAAGCGGAAGATAAATCTGGAAGTTCGTGCCTGCGCCCGGACGGCTGACGACATCGATGAAGCCCCCGTGGCTCTGAACCGCGCCGTAGGTCATCGCAAGCCCCAGGCCCGTTCCCTTGCCCGTGGACTTGGTCGTGAAAAACGGTTCGAAGATGTGGCTCAACTGTTCTTCGGGGATGCCGCAACCGTTGTCCCGGACGGAAAGCACGGCAAACGCCTTCGCCTTGTGGTCGGGATGACGGAGGCGGAACGAGGCGTCGGGCACGAACCGCCGGAGCGTGACATGGATTTCGGGCTTCTGGACACCCTTGAGCGCATCGCGCGCATTGTTCACGAGATTCATCAGGATCTGCTGCAGCTGGGTGGCGTCGCCGCGGATGATGGCCTCGTCGGTTTCCAGATGGAGCTCGCAACGAATGGTTTCCGGGATGGAGACGCTGGCCAGTTTGAACGCTTCCTTCGTGAAGGGAACGAGGTCGAAGCGCTCCAGCGAGACCCTGTCCTTGCGCGCAAAGGTGAGAAGCTGCCGGATCATGTCCGCGGCATGCATCACCAGCTTGTCCACTTTGCCGAGGCGTTCCCGGATTTCGGGATCCCGGGTCTTGAGCTGCACCATGTACAGGTTGGCGGTGATGCCGGAAAGCATGTTGTTGAAATCGTGCGCGATGCCACCGACAAGCGTGCCGATGGCCTCCATCTTCTGCGCCTGAAAGAAGCGTTCCTGAGCCTCACGCAGATCAACCAGCGCTTTCTCTTTCTGCTCCATGGCCTGCTTCAGTTTGCGGTTGGCGCGGGCAAGCTTTCGCGTCCGCTCGGCTATCTTCAGCTCCATCTCGGCGTGCGCCTTTCGAAGCTCTTCCTCGCTCGCCCGGAGCCGTTCCAGGATTTCCCGGGTCTGCACCTGACCGATCGTGTCGACGAAGCTGGCACCAAAGGCGAGCGCAGTGGCCACGAGGAACACAACGGCGGTCATGAACGATTCGGCGGGGGTGTACGGCATGCTGATCAGGCCCAGCGCATGCAGGGTCACCGCAGCCACGACGCAGCAGAGGCCGGCCAGCGTCACCAGCGTCCCGGTTCGGAAACCGAGCACGAGCATCGCAACGAAGGGCATGGCCGCAAGCCAGAGGTTGCCCGTTCCGGCAATGCCTCCGGTGAGGAATGCATGAAACAGCAGCGCGCAGACCAGGAACGAGGCGGCCAGCATCGAAGCACGTCGAAGCCTTGCCCGACCCAGCCCCAAGGCGGCCGTGAGCAGGCCAATCGCAACGCCTCCCTCGACGAGGAACAGGTCATCCCGGCCGCTCAGATGATTGAAGGCCGCGAACGCCACGAGTGGGGGCAGCGTGATCCAGATCAGCATGCGTGCCCGATTCGCCTGGCTTTCAAGCGGGAGGGAATGGGACCAGGCCTGCCTCAACTGGGTGAGGATGGCGCGGGTTTTTGAGCGGGGGGATCGGGCATCAGGCATGGGCTTCTGAACTCCTTCGCATCCGAGCTTCCCCGGTCCTGCAAGATGTGTGCCGTTTCGCCGTCAATCGCCGCCCCGGGCATCGAGCCAGTTGTCGCCCGAGCCGATGTCCACGGTCAGCGGCACGGAAAGGCTTGCCGCATGCTCCATGCACTCGCGCACGATCGCCGTGATCTCGTTCACATCCGCTTCCCTGGCCTCGATCACGAGTTCGTCGTGCACCTGCAGGATGATGCTGGCATCGTCGAAGGGCTTGAGCGCGTCGTGAAGCCGGATCATCGCCACCTTGATGATGTCCGCCGCCGATCCCTGCAGCGGGGCATTGATCGCGGTGCGTTCGGCGTAGGCCCTGCGGGCCGGATTGCGGTCGTTGATTTCGGGCACGAGCACGCGATGGCCGAGCAGCGTCTCCACATAGCCCTGGGCACGCGCCCGCTCCAGGGTTTCGTCCATGAACGCGCGCACCTTCGGATGCTGGGCGAAATAGGTTTCGATGAATGCCTTGGCCTCGCTCCGGCCAATGCCGAGTTGCCGGGCAAGCCCCTGGGCGCCCATGCCGTAGAGGATGCCGAAGTTGATCACCTTGGCCTGACGGCGCATCTCGGGCGTGACCTCCTCCGGCCGAATCCGATGCACGCGCGCGGCCGTTGCGGCGTGGATGTCCTCACCCCGGTCGAAGGCCTCGATCAGCGCGGGCTCCTGGGAAAAGTGCGCCATCAGCCGCAGCTCGATCTGGGAATAGTCGGCCGCGATCAGCCGGTGGCTGCGCTCGGCGATGAACGCCTTGCGAATCTCGCGGCCTTCGCGGGTTCGGACCGGAATGTTCTGCAGATTGGGATCGGACGACGAAAGGCGCCCCGTGCTCGTGACCGCCTGGTTGAAGGAGGTATGGACGCGCCCGGTTTCCGGATGCACGAGCCTTGGGAGCGCATCGGTGTAGGTGGACTTGAGCTTGGCCAGCGCCCGCAGCTCGAGCACGAGCCGCGGCACCTCGTGCTTTTCGGCCAGCCGTTCGAGCACGGACTGGCTGGTGCCCCACTGGCCGGATTTGGTGCGTTTTCCGCCCGGTAGCCTGAGATGTTCGAACAGCACCTCGCCGAGCTGCTTCGGGGAATGGATGTTGAACTCGACGCCCGCGGCCTCGATGATCGCCCGTTCAAGCTCCCGGATGCGTTCGCCGAACGTGCGGGACAGGCGGGCCAGATGCCCGACGTCGAGTTTTGCTCCTTTCCATTCCATGTCCGCAAGCACCCGCATCAGCGGAAGCTCGATCTCGTCGTGCCGGGAGCGCCGGCGCTGCTCGTCGAGCATCGCGGACAGCTTGCGGCAAAGCCGGAGCGAGACTTCGGCGTCCTCGCCGGCATAGGGCGCGGCCGTCTCGATCGGCACGTGCGAAAAGGGAACCTGCTTCGCGCCCTTGCCGGCGACTTCCTCGTAGCTCGTGCACCGGTGCCCCAGGTAGTGCTCGGCCACCGCATCGAGCCGGGGCGAAAGCTGGCCCGGAAGCAGGCAGTAGGCGAGCAGCATCGAGTCCATGACGATCCCCTGCAGATCAAGGCCCGCATTCCGGAAGACCTGAAGGTCGTATTTGAGGTTGTGCCCGCACTTGCGCGCCGCGGGATCGGCAAGCCAGGGGGCGAGCCTGGCGAACACCTCCTCGCGGGAAAGCTGTCCGGGAAGAAGATCACGGGTTTCGGGATCGAGATGTCCGACCGGGACATACCAGGCGCGCCCGGGGGGAACGGACAGCGCGATGCCGACGATCTCGGCGTCGTGCGTGGCCAGCGAGGTGGTTTCGGTGTCCACGGCGACGAGTTCGGCCTTGCGGATTTCGGCAAGCATCGCGTCAAACGCATCCGGGCTTCGCACCGTGGTCACCTGCAATCCCTGCGCTTCGCCCGGGGCGGATGGCTCGGATCCACGCCTGGCAATCTCGGTGAACTCGTCCAGAAGCCGGCGGAACTCCAGCCGGCCAAAGAGCTCGGCCAGCCGGCCGGCATCGGGCGCGCGCAGCGCAAGACCTTCGAGCGGCAACGGAACCGGCGCGTGATCGTCCAGACCCACCAGCCGATAGGCGAGCCGCGCCTCATCGGCATGCCTGAGCAGGTTTTCCCGGCGTTTCGGCTGGCGGATGTCCCCGGCATGCCGGAGCACCGACTCCAGATCGCCGTACTGCCGGAGCAGCTCGGCGGCCGTTTTCGGGCCGATGCCGGGGATGCCGGGGATGTTGTCCGACGAATCGCCGGTCAGGGCCAGAAGATCGCGGATGCGTTCCGGCCCCACGCCCCATTTTTCCCGTACTTCCTCCGGGCCGTAGTGGACGTTGCGCATCGTGTCCACGAGCCAGACCCGGTCGTCCACGAGCTGCATCAGATCCTTGTCCGTGGAGACGATCGAGACCTCCCAGCCCCGCTCTCTGGCCTCGCGCACGTAGGTTGCGATCACATCGTCGGCCTCGTGGTCCTCGAGCTGAATCAGCGGCAGCCGGAAGGCCTCGGTGATTTCGAAGATCCACGGCCATTGCACGACCAGATCCTCGGGCATCGGCGGACGGTGCGCCTTGTAGTCGGGATAGATCCGGTTGCGGAAGGTGCCGTCCTTCGGGTCGAAGGCCACGGCGACATGTGTGGGCCCCAGATCCTTGAGGATCGCGCGCAGCATCTGGACGTAGCCGAAGATCGCATTCGTCGGAAGGCCCTCGGAGTTCGTGAGCCTCCGGATCGCGTGAAAGGCCCGGAAGACGTAGTTCGGGCCGTCGATCAGGACCAGATGCGCCACGCTAGTCCCGCGTGAACACCCAGGTGTCGCCCTCCGACAGCTCCGGGTGGAAACGATAGCCGCCGCGGTCGAACTCGATCAGCGCCTCGGGCTCGTCGATGCCCCGATCGAGGATGAACCGGGCCATCATGCCGCGGGCGCGCTTGGCGTTGAAGCTGATGATCCGGAAACGGTCGCCACGGCGCTCCTTGAACACCGGCGTGACGATCCGGAATCCCAGCCTGCGCGGCCGGATGGCCTTGAAGTATTCCTGCGAGGCAAGGTTGACGAGCACGGGGTGGGCATGGCCCTTCAGTTCCTCGGCCAGCGCGTCGGTGATCGCATCGCCCCAGAACGCGTACAGGTCCCGGGCGCCGTTGACCTTGAGCCTTGTGCCCATCTCCAGCCGGTAGGGCTGGATCAGGTCGAGCGGGCGAAGCAGGCCGTACAGGCCGGAAAGAATCCGCAGATGCTCTTCAGCAAAGGCAATCGCGGGGGCGGAAAGGGATGCGGCATCCAGGCCCTGATAGACATCGCCGGCAAACGCAAAAAGCGCCGGCCGGCTGTTTCCGGGGTGGTGCTCCGGCGTCCATTGCTGGAAACGCTCGACGTTGAGATCGGCAAGCTTCAGGGAGATGCCCATCAGGTCGGCGAGTTCCAGGCTGTCCATTTCGCGCAGCCGGCGCACGAGCGTTTCGGCCTCGGCAAGAAAACGCGGACTGCCGGCTCGGATCTCGGGCGGATCCGTATCGAAATCCAGCTTCTTTGCGGGTGACAGAACCGTGAGCATCGTTCCTCCTTGCCCCAACGCTAGGAAAGCCCGATGCCGCCGGCAACGACGTCTTGACAGTCCCGGGGCGCTTTCTACCATCCCGGCGCCATGATCCACGCCGAAAGCCTGAGTCGGTATTACGGCGATGTGCCGGCGGTTCGGGCGCTCAGCTTCGACGTGCGCCGGGGCGAGGTCATGGGTCTTCTCGGCCCGAACGGCGCCGGCAAGTCCACGACGATGAAGATGCTCACCTGCTTTCTGCCGCCCTCGTCGGGGACGGCGAGCATCGATGGCGTGCCGATTTCCGATTCCCTCGCGGTCCGCGCCAGGGTCGGCTACCTGCCCGAGAACGCGCCCAGCTATCCGGAGCTTGCCGTGCGCGATCATCTCCGTTTTCTCGGGCGCATGCACGGTCTTGGCGGCGGCGAGCTTGCCGACCGGATCCGCCGGATGAGCGAGCGCTGCGGGCTGGATCCGGTGCTTGACCGCCGCATCGACGAGCTTTCGAAGGGGTATCGCCAGCGGGTCGGACTTGCCGGCGCGATGCTGCACGACCCCGAGGTGCTGATCCTGGATGAGCCGACGACGGGTCTGGACCCGAATCAGGTGGTCGAGATCCGGAGCCTGATCCGGGAACTCGGCCGGCAGAAGACCGTGCTGCTTTCCTCGCACGTACTGTCGGAGGTGGAAGCGGTCTGCGACCGCATCATGATCATCGACGGCGGCGAACTGAAGGCGATCGGCACGCCCGAGGAGCTGGCCGCGGCCGAGGCCGGCGGCCGCTTGGTGCGCGTGCGCGTGGCGGGCGATGTGGAGGCGTTCGAGAACGCGCTCAAAAAAAGAGTCCCGGGGGTGGAAATCCTCCGCCGCGACGAGGGAGTGGACGGGGAGCCCGCAAAGGAGGCGGGCGAGCCGCTGCTCGTGCGTGCCGAGCACGAACGGCTTGCGGCCGAGGCGTTTTCGGCCGCGGTCGAGGCGGGGGTGGTGCTGACCGAGCTTACGCTTGAGGCCACGCGGCTTGAGGATGTGTTCCGCCGGATCACCGGAGGTGGGCGGTGAAGCGGGCGGCAACCCTGGTCTGGAAGGAATGGCGGATCGCGCTCGATACGCCGCTGGGTTATGTCGTGGCCACCGCATTCCTGCTTGCGAGCGGCTTCTTCTTCGGCAAGAACCTGTTCCTCGTCGGGCAGGCCGAGATGCGGGGGTACTTCGGCGTTCTGCCCCTGCTGCTGATGTTCTTCGTCCCCGCAATGAGCATGCGGATGCTGGCTGATGAGATTCACGACAGCACGTTCGAGCTTCTGGCGACGATGCCCGTGCGGACCTTCGAAATCGTGGCCGGCAAGCTGATCGCGGTCGTGCTCCAGGTCTGGGCGCTGCTGGCGGCGACCCTCGTGTATCCGCTGTCGCTTGCGCTGCTGGGCAATGTGGACTCAGGCCAGATTGGCGCCTCGTACCTTGCGGCGGCGCTGCTGGCCGCGGCCTATGCCTCGGTGTGCCTGTACGCCTCGGCGCTCAGCCGGCACGCGATCGTGGCCTACGTCATCGGCTTCGGCATGCTGCTGGCCGTGTTTCTGATCGGGCAGGCGGCGCCGACGCTTCCGCCGGCGGTTCAGGACTGGATCGCGCTGGCAAGCCCGATCCGTCATTACGAATACATGCTGCGCGGCGTGATCGCGCTCGATGATCTCGCGGTGCCGCTTGCCTGGACCGCGGCGTTCGCGGCCCTTACCTGGTTCGAGCTGGAGCGCAGGACATGGCGGTGAACGGAACGGATCTCCGGCCCCGGCTCCGGCGGCAGGCGCTGGGCACGCTGGCCATCGTGATCGCCGCGGCGATCGTGCTCGTGGCCGCCGCACGCGTGTCGGGCCTGCGCATGGACCTGACCGAGGACGGCATCTACACCCTGTCCGACGCCACACGCTCGGTGCTGGCCCAGCTGGACGAGCCGCTGATGATCCGCGCCTACATCACCAAGGGGCTTCCCCAGCCTTACGGCCGGCTGGAGCGCTTCATCCGCGACATGCTCCAGGCCTACCACGACGCCGGCGGCGGGAAGGTGGGCTTCGAAGTCGTCGATCCCGCTTCCGATCCGAACGTTGCGGCGGCGCTTGCGGCGATGAACATTCCGAAGGTGCGCGTGCAGGTGGTCGAGAACGATCAGGCGCAGGTCAAGCAGGGCTATCTCGCCATCGTGCTCGAATATCTCGACCGCAAGGAAACCCTGCCGGTGATCCAGGGTGAGGAAGGCTTCGAATATCTGCTTACGCGCAAGATCAAGAAGATCACCGGTAAGGGGCGCGCGAAGATCGGCGTGGCGGCCGGTTTCGGCGCGCACGAGCCGTACCGGATGCAGCGGCTTCAGGAGATGGCGGGCGACGATTACGAGTTCGTGACGGTGCGACCCGATCGCGAGCCGATTCCCGACGATGTCCGCGCGCTGATCGTGGCCGGGGTTTCCGCAAAACCCGATGAGCGCTTCCGCTACCGGGTGGACCGCTTCGTGCAGCAGGGACGCGGGCTTATCGTGCTTGCCTCCAACGTCATCCCGATGCTCGCCCAGGGGTTTGCGGTCCGGCCCGTCGATCCGTACGCGAACGACTGGATCCGCGACGATCTCGGCGTGGCCGTCGATGCGGGGCTTGTGATGGACCGCCAGGCCAGCCGGATCGTCGTGAATCAGCGCGAGGGCATGTTCCTGATCCGCTCGGCGGTCGATTATCCCTTCGTGATCCGCGCCACCGCGCTTGACTCCGCGCATCCGGTCACGCGCGGCCTGGAGAGCGTCACTGTGCCGTTCGCGGCTCCGCTCGTGCCGACCGATAAGGTGGCGCGGCCGATCGAGCTCGTGAAAAGCTCGGAGTTTGCGGCGGTCCAGTCGGGCCCCGGATTCAACATCGATCCGCTGGTGCCGATCGACGATCGCTTCGCCGGCCTGAAGATGCGTCGCTCGCTGCTTGCCGTGGCCTGGGAAGGCCCGCGCGACGCAGCGTTCACAAAGGCGCCCGAGGGCCTGGACGAGAAGCCGGTACCCCACGCGGAGCATACGCGCTGGATCGTTGTGGGGTCCTCCGAGATGCTCGACGACGAGTTCCTCGACGGCGGCAACATCGTCTTCGCGCTCAACGCGCTGGACTGGCTGGCCGGCGACGAGGGGCTGATCGCGCTTCGTTCGCGCGGCGTCACCGACCGGCCGCTGATGCCGCTTTCGCCGGCAAGCCGGCAGGCCTGGAAGGCTCTGTGGATGTTCGGACTGCCGCTTCTCGTCGTGATCGC
>CAYNLY010000004.1:0-12306 GCA_964398225.1 uncultured Zetaproteobacteria bacterium | reverse complement strand
GCCCGCCGACGCTTCGGCGGTGACGCAGCTTCTGGACGATCTCGCCACGATGCGGCCGGTCCGGCTGGTGGCGCACGGGCACAAGGCGGATGCCGCGTTCCAGCTCGACAAGCGCCAGCGGGTCCGCATCCGGTTGCTCGATGCGAACGGACGGGAGCTCATGGCTCTGGACGTCGGGAAGCCCGCGGCCGACCTTGTATCCACCTACGTGCGCCGGAAAGGTGACGATGCCGTCGTCACGGTCGACAAGGTGCTGCGCTGGCAGGTGATGCGCACCGCCCAGGGATGGAAGAAGCCGGGAGAAAAGCGCGAGCCCACGCCGGAGGCGAACAAAGACGCGACCGCGAAGGGCGCGGCGGCCGAGGGTTGAGCGGCCAGCCTCCCAGACTGCTGCTGTTCGACTGCGACGGCACGCTGGTCGATTCCCATGCGGCCATCGTTTCGGCGATGCAGGCCGCCTTCCGGGCGCAGGGGCTTGAGGCGCCCGAAGAGCGCGCCGTGGCCGGCGTGATCGGACTGAGCCTTGCCGAGGCCGTGGCCCGGCTGTGCCCGGAAGCCGGGGCCCGGGCCGGCATCATCGCGCACTACCGCAGCCTGTATCCGAAGCATGAAGACAGCATCCGTCTGTTTCCCGGCATTGCCGAACTGATCGATGAGCTTGCCGCGCGGGGCTACTGGCTGGGCATCGTGACCGGCAAGTCGCGGCGGGGTCTCGAACGGGTTCTCGCTCGCTTCGACTGGGGAAGCCGGTTTCTGGTCACGAGAACGGCGGACGATTGCCCCTCAAAGCCGCATCCGGCGATGGTCCGGGAATGCGCGGACGAACTGGGGCTGGATCCGGCGAGCACCGCGGTCATCGGCGATGCGGAATTCGACATGCGGATGGCCGTGGCCGCGCGCAGCCTGCCGGTGGGCGCGGCCTGGGCGCACGGCGTGGATGCCTCGCGCTTGTCTCTGGCCGGCGCCCGCGTGGTCGCGCACCGGCCGCGGGATCTGATCGAGCATTTTCCGCCCTTGTCTTGATCCGCGTAAAAGAGGACGCTTCCGCATCAAGGGAGGTGCCCGATGGCCATCAAGCGCACGATTCGCTACAGCCTGATCCTGATCCTGCTTGTGATCGTGGCGCTTCTGGTTGCGCCGCTGTTCATCAACGTGCAGGACATCCGGCTGAAGATCGAGCAGACGGTGGAGGACCGGACCGGCCGCGCCTTGCGTATCGGGGATATGAAAGCCTCGCTGTTTCCCTGGGTGGGCGTGCATTTGACCGACGTGCGGCTGGCCAACGCGCCGGGGTTTTCGAACGATCCGATGCTGAAGCTCGCAAGCCTCGACGTGAAGGTGGCCCTGCTCCCTCTGCTCGGCGGGCGCTACGAGATCAAGAGCTTCGCGATCGACGGGCCCGAGCTGGTGCTGGAACGCAAGGCGGATGGCGCGACGAACTGGCAGGATCTGCTGGGGCCTGCGACTTCCAAGGCACCCAAGACGCCCGAGGAAGCGAGCGCCCCTGCCGGGCAAAAGGCTGAAGCCCAAGCCGAGCCCCTTCCTGTCGTGCTTGCCGAGCGCCTGGAGCTTGAGCACGGACGGGTGCTCTGGCGGGATGAAGGGCATAAGCCGGTCGAGATTTCCGGGATCGCGCTCGCTCTGGACGGTGTCCAGCTCACGCGGCCGGTGGCACTCCGCGCCTCGGCCCGGGTGGGCGAGGGCACCATCCGGCTGAGCGGCGAGCTGGGCCCGATCGGCGATCCGGCCCGGCTCGATCCCGGCCGGCTGCCGTTTCGCGGAACGCTGGATGTGGAGGGGCTGAGGCCCGCGCTCATCCCGGGCGCGGCCGATGCCTGGCCGGCGCTTCTGGGCCGCGCGGAGGAAAACCGCATCCGGCTGCACTGGACGCTCGAGCAGCATGAAAACGGACTGCGCGTGGCCCAGGGCGAGGCGCTGCTGACCGGCCCGGTCGAGCTGGGCGCGCAGCTTTCGCTCGCCATGCCCGATGCGCGCAGGGTCGAACTCAAGCGTCTGACGCTGATCGCGGACGGCAAGGAACTGGCGAAAGGACAGGGCCGCATCCAGGGGCTGGATCGCACGCCCCGGTTTTCGCTCCGCCTGACCGGCGGTCCCATCGAGCGCACCTGGCTCGCCGAGCGCCTGCCGGTGCTGGCCGGGATTTATGCCGGGCATCCGTCGCCGTGGCGCAAGCTCGGCTTTGGTCTGCTGGCCGCGGGCAACGCCGAGCGCCTGGACATCCGCGACCTGCAGCTGAACCTGGATGGCGAGCGCGTCCAGATGGTCGGCTTCTTCCGCCCGAAGGGGCCGGAGATCCGGATGCGGATTGCCGCGGACACGCTGCATCTCGACCCCTGGCTGCCGCCGAAGGGCAAGGAGGGAAAACCGGGCGCTTCCGACGGAACAACCAGGCAGAAACGGGAGCCGGCCGCCGCAGAAGGAAATGCCGGGCGGGAGCCGGATCTGCGTTTCCTGAAACCGCTGCGTGCCGATCTCAAGCTCCAGATCGCGAAGCTCAAGCTCCACGGCCTGGAGCTCGGCAACCTTCAGGGCACGGCCACGGCCCGGCAGGGGGTGATCCGGCTGGCCCCGCTGCGCTTCAATCTCGCCGGCGGGCTCGTCGAGGAACAGGCCAGCCTCGATGCCGGCGTTTATCCGGCCGCCTGGACGGAGTCGCTGCATGTCAGTCGCGTGCAGGTGGAGCCGGTACTCAAGGCGCTTGCCGGGATCGACATGCTTACCGGCCGGCTTGAAATGGAGACGAGCCTCAAGGGGCGCGGCATCGGCGCCGATGCGGTCCGCCATCTGAACGGGCGGGGGCGGCTGACGCTCCGCGACGGCATGATCCGTGGCTTCGATCTTGCCGCCACGCTGCGGCATCTGGCCAATCCCCTGCGCGAGTCCGGGCGGAGGGCGACGGACTTCGCCCAGCTTTCGGGAAGCTTCACGATCACGAATGGCCGGGTGCGCAACGAGGATCTGTTCCTGGCCTCGCCGCTTCTGCGCGCGACAGGCCAAGGCACGGTCGATCTCGTGGCCAAAACGCTCGACTACCACATCAAGCCAAGGCTCGTCGGCACGCTCGTGGGCCAGGGCGATACCGCGACCGTGCGCAAGGGGCTGGCGGTTCCGCTCAGGGTGCATGGCCCGCTTGCAAGCCCGAAGGTCACGCCGGAAATCGACGTGCGCTCGCTGATCGAGAACGCGCCCGCCGCGGTCGACCGCCTGATCGACGGCGGGAAGGGCCAGCCGAATCAGCCCGGGAAGAAGATCCGCAAGGCCATCGAGGGCCTGATTCCGGGGCTCTAGGCTTGGCGCTTCTGCGGCTGCGCGTGCATCCGGAGCGGCCCCAGCTCCGGCTCGTCCGGCAGGCCGTGACGCGGATCGCCGAGGGGGCGTTCGTCGTCCTTCCGACCGAGACGACCTACGTGCTCGCCTGCCGGCCCGATGCGACCGATGCGATCGAGGCGATTCGAAGGCTCAGGCGGCTGGATGAGCGGCATCTGTGGTCGGTCATGGTGCCTTCGATCGCCGCCGCATCCCGCTGCGTGCGCATCGAGAACCAGGCGTTCCGCCTGCTCAAGCGCTGCCTGCCCGGCCCGTACACCTTCATTCTTCCGGCGAACTCGTATCTTCCGCGCCGGATCTTCGGCAAACGCCACGACGTGGGCATCCGCATGCCCGCCCATCCGGTCGCGCGGATGCTGCTCGAGCAGTGGGGGGATCTGCTGCTGGCCACGACGCTGATCTGGCCGGGGGAGTCGGATGCGGCGATGGATCCGGATGCGTTCGTGCCGCGGATGCAAGGCTGCGATGCCGCGGTGCTTGATGCGGGCTGGTGCGGATGCGTGCCGACGACGGTCGTGGACCTCTGCTCCTGGCCTCCCGAGGTGCTGCGCGAGGGCGCGGGCGCCTGGCCGATCGCCCATGCTTGACTGGGGGTGATTTCCGCCAAGCCTTGGCCCGGCCCGTCGGCCCGGAGGTGAGAAGATGCTGGAACGAATCTTCGAATCGATCCTGTGGAACAGCCGCTTCGTCGTGGTCCTCGCGGTGATCGCGTCGCTGATCGGGATGCTTTTGCTGTTTTTCATGGCCTTCGAGGGAATGGCGCACCTTGCCTGGCAGTTCATCGAGATGAGCTTCATGGGCGTGCCCCATCCCGATTTCCACACCGAAGCGGTGGGGCAGATCATCTCGGCCGTCGACGACTTCCTGCTCGCGACCGTGCTGCTGATCTTCGCGCTCGGCCTCTACGAGCTGTTCATCAGCGAGATCGATGTGGCGCGCAGCGACAAGAGCGCCAGCAACATCCTGATGATCAAGAGCCTGGACGATCTGAAGGACCGGCTGGCCAAGGTCGTGCTGATGATCCTTGTCGTGGCCTTCTTCAAGAACGTGCTGCATGTGAGCTTCGACAATCCGCTGAACATCCTCTACATGGGCGGGGGGATCCTGCTCGTGTCGCTGGCCACCTATTTCACGCACAAGGCGGGCAAGCACTGAACAGCCGGCGCGCCGCCTGGACCGGGACGCTGGATGCGGCCCTGTTCGCGGCCACCGTGGCCGCGGTCGGATTCAGCCTGTGGCCGGAATGCCCGGAATGGATGCACGGAGGGGTTCTCGCCCTGTTCGTCGTCCTGTTTCTTGCCCGGATGGCGCTGGATGAGAGGCCGCTCGGGTTTCTTCGCGCCAACTGGCTGGATCTTGCGCTGATCGTGCTGCTTGCCGCGCCGCTGCTGCGGCTGTTCTTCGCGCTGAAGATGGCGGGGGTGATGCCCGCGCTCAGGATCGGGGCACTCGTGCGCGCGCATCGCAGGCAGCTTCTCAGCCTCGTCGTGATCTCGTCCGAAAGCTGGCCCGCCGCCGTTTCGCTCGTGTTCGGGCTTGCGATCGTGTTCGGCAGCGCCGCCTACCTGTTCGAGCACGGCTCCAATCCGGGATTTTCCGGCATCCACGACGGCATCTGGTGGGCGTTCGTGACGATGACCACGGTGGGCTACGGCGACATCGTGCCGGTCACCTTCGCGGGAAGAGTGGTCGGCGTGGTCACGATGGTGTTCGGAATTGCGCTGTATTCGCTGGTCATCGCCAACGTCACCCGCTGGGTCGAGGCCCTGGCCGCGCGCGAACGGGAACGAAAGCCGGGGAGGCGGAGCTAGCGCACGCGGTAGACGCTCGTGCCGCTGATCAGATCGTGCAGCGTCTGGCGGTGCCGGGTCAGCATCATGCAGGCAAGACTCGCCGCGGGCAGCCCCGCCGCGATGAAAAACAGCGCATGGTTCGTATCGCCGAGCGCCATGTAGATCAGCACCATCGCAAGCGCGATCCAGGTGATCATCAGGCCGGCATAACGGAAGCTCGCCTGAGCCAACGAGGGGAACTCGCCGGTGTCGGTGTCGGCCACGACCAGCTTCCAGGGGCGCATGCCGGTGGTTGCGCCGCCGCGGACCCAGAAGCCGACGAAATAGGCGTAGCCGATCGTGATCACGAGCATGCCCTTGATCCAGCGGGGGATCTCGCCCCACTGGTGCTCGGCCCAGGTCACGACAATGAAGGCGAGAAACGCAAGCCCGAGCAGGATGAAGGCATCGTAGAGCCCGGCGACCAGGCGCACGCCGAGCGTGGCCCTTACCGCCTGCGGACGATTCGAATCAGCCATGAGCTCCCCCAGCTGAGCACAAAGATCGCGCACAGCGCGAGCACGACGCTTGCGCCGCTCGGCCAGTCGTACGCGTACGAAACGAGAAGGCCGACAAGCGTTCCGACGATCGACACCCCGACCGCCCCGAGCCAGAGGCCGGCAAGCGATCGCCCCCAGAACCAGGCGCTGGCCGCAGGCAGGACCATCAGCCCGGTCGTCAGCACGATGCCGGCAAGTTTCACGCACAGCATCACGGTAACTCCGACGAGCCCGAACAGCGCCAGCCGCAGCGGGCGGACCGGCAGGCCGCCGGCCTCGGCCGCGGTCGCATCGAGCGCGATCATCCACCAGGCGCGCGCGGCAAGCGCGAGAACAATCATGCAGCCGCCGCCGGCCGCAACGAGCCAGAGCCGCTCGTCCGGGGTCACGGTCAGGATGTTGCCGAACAGCAGGCCGTAGAGGTCCACCTGCGCCCTGGGCGCCTGCGCGATCAGCACGACCCCCAGCGCCATGCTTCCCGCGAACAGCATGCCGGTGCCGGCGTCCTCGCTGATGCCGCGCCGCTCGGGCATCAGGGCCAGCATCAGCGCAACCAGCAGGCCGAACGCGCTCGCGGCGGGCAGAAGCGGCAGCCCTCCCAGAATCGCCAGGCCCAGGCCCGCGAGCGAGGCATGGGAGACGCCGACGGTCAGGTACGAAAGCCGGTGGGCCATCACCATCACCGACGCGGATGCGGTCACCACGGCGATGAGCAAGGCGGGCGCCAGCGCGTCCATCATCACCGGACTGGCGAAAAAGTCCCGCAGTCCGCTCATCGCCCGTCCCCGTCCGCCGGCGTGCAGCCAATGCAGTGCTCGTCGTGCGCCATCAGATGCACATGCTCGCCGTACATCGCTTCCCAGACGCGGCTCGGAATCGTCTCCCCCTTCAGCGCATGATGATGGATGCGCACCTGCAGGCAGGCCACGGAATCCACATGGCTGCTGATCGCGGCGATGTCGTGCTCGACCATCAGCACGGCCATGCCCTGCTCGTCGCAGAGCCGGCGCAGGGTCGCGAACAGTCGCGCCTGGCTTGCGGCATCGAGCGCCGCCGAGGGCTCGTCGAGCAGCAGCAGCCGGGGGCGGCGGACCAGGGCGCGGGCGATGCGGACCCGCTGCTGCTGTCCGCCGGAAAGCTCCCGGAAGTCGCGATCGATCAGCGCTTCGGCATCGACCAGGCGGAGCGCCTCGACCACCGCCTGCCGGGACCATCGTCCGCGCCACGGGGCGGGGTAATCCGGCAGGCCCATGGCGACGACCTCGCGCACGCGTACCGGCAGCCGGCTCGCCGCGCTCATCTGATGCAAAAAGCCCACCTGCGCGAGCAGCCGGCGGCGGTTGTGGGCGCCCAGGCACTCGCCGAGGATGTCCACGTGCCCCGCATCCGGGCGGATCAGGCCGATGATCGCATGCAGCAGCGTGCTCTTGCCCGCGCCGTTCGGGCCCACGATGCCCATGAAATGCCCGGAGGGCAGCCTCAGGTCGATGCCGTCGAGCACGGGACGACGGCGGGGGCCGATCCGGAGCCCGCGCACGGCGAGAACCGGGGGTTCAGTGGCCGTCATCGGGGCTCGGTCCGACCGCCGATCGCCCGGGCAAGGCGCTGCCGGTTTTCCCTCATCCACGAGGCCCAGTCCATATCGCAGCGGCCGAGCGGGTCGAGATCGACGCGGGGAACGGGACGGGACGCATGTCGCATCAGCCAGTCCAGCGCACGGTTGCCGTGCCCGAGGTTGCCGATCAGCCAGACGCCGGGCTCATTGCGCAGCATCGCCAGGGCCCGTTCCAGCAGGCGCGGCGAGGGTTCGGCATGGTGTCCGGATTCAAGCACCATCCGTACCGGGACGCCGAGCGCTGCGAACCAGGGCGCAAAGGCCGGGTGCTCGAGGATCACGCCGTGGCCGGCAAGCGGCGCGATCAGCCTGCGCCAGCGGGCGAGCTCTTCGGCAAGCGTTTCGCGGAACGCGCGCAGGCGGGCGCCGGCGTCCTCTCCGTCCGTCAGACCCTTTTCGGTCAGCGCTTGGGCGAGATGCTCGGCCGCCTGTTCGAGCGCATCCGGCGCAAGCCACCCGTGATGCCGGCCGGGCCAGAGGATCAGCGCCTGTTTTTCCCCCGCAGGCCAGGACCAGCCGCGGTCGTCGATCCCTGCGCGCACGACCAGACGCGCTTGCTCAAGGGCCTCCCGCTGGCTGGGGCGAAGATGCGCGTGATGGGGATCCGCATCCTGCGCAAGCAGGCAGACGGGCTGCGGGCGGTCGGGCGCAAGGCTGCGCACGAGCATCGCGATCGGCGGCAGGCTCACGACGACCTCGGAGCCGGACGCAGCAGGCGCGAATCCCGCGGCAAGCATCAGGCCCAGAGTTGCCGCCAGGCACGCGGGTGTTCGTCTTGTCCGGGAAAACGGGCTATGCTTGGGACGGCGGAGCGGCGCGCGCTCGGAGGCTTCCGGGGCCGCGGTCGGGGCTGGATTCATGGCGGCAAGGATAGAATCCCCCCCGGCGGGCGGCAATCGGCGCGCGCATCCGCGGAAGTCCAAGCACCGGAGGCGGAAGAAAACGGATGATCTCGCCCGAGTATTTCTCGTTTCGCTGGAGCTGGTATCGCCCCATTCTCGGCCGGGGCGAAGACCCGGCCTCGCGCTGCCGGGTCGAGGTGCGCCGGCTTCCGCTGAGGATGCCCGGGGCGGATGCGGGCGAATACATTCCGTACGCCGTGCATTCGGCAATCGAGCAGACGATTCAGCAGGCGCTTCGCCGGCTTCAGGACTACGCGATCCGTTACATGGTCAAGGGCGAGAAGGTGTCCGCCCATCAGCTGCCGACGATGGACGCGCGCGCGCGGGCGATGGTGGCGCACCTTTCCGCGCAGTATCCGCACCTGCCGCGCCGGCTGCTGCACCACTGGTGCGCGGACGAAAAGGGGGCGCCCGCGCTGCTCGGCGTCTGGGAAGGCCTGTGGGAGCAGGGCTGGCGTCAGGATCAGGCCGACGTCGCGCCCTGGGTGCCCGCCGTGAACGTGCTGCTGCTCAAGCTGATGCGGCAGGCGATTCGCGCGCTGCCGTCCGACGAGGAGGCGACGACGAATCACGTCATGCTCTGCGTGGTCGGCGGCCTCTATGCCTGGAGCCTGCTCGCGTTTCTGAAGCGGTATCTCGAGGGCGTGGTCGAGGTCACGCGCGTGGCCACCTACGAGTCGATGGTGCTGCCGGCCACGCCGATGGCTTTCCTGCACCATCAGCCGGAGGATGCGCTGCTTGCCGACGATGCGGTCGTGATCCGCGCCTACGGGCTTGAGGCCGACCTGATTCCGAAGATGCGCGCGCTGCGCGAGAAGCTCGGGCCGAAGAACGAGGGCGGCATCCTTCGGCTGGTTGCGCGCGACCGTCTCGGGGCGCATCTGTTGCGCCGCACCTGGGCCCGGCTATCGCTGTGGCAGCTTGCATGCGCCTCCGGCAACGGGCAGTGGATGGACTGGGTGCTGCATGCCAAGAAGCTCGACCGTCTGCTGGCCGGCCAGGAGCGGCTTCCCGATCCGCTGCTCAACGAGCTTGGGGATCACCGCGATCTGCCGGTGGCCCAGTGGCTGGCCGCCCAGGCCGAGGGGGGCAAGGCGGCCAAAAGGGCCGGAGAGCCGTGGCTTACGGACGAGATCACGTTGAACGCCTTCCGCGTTTTCGACGAGGACGTCAAGGTCGAGCTTGCCCGGCGCAGGGCCGAGAAGAGCTGGCTTGACCGAAAGCCGGAGCTTGCGGCCAAGGCCCGTGGGCCGGAGGCGGACAAGGCGCTGGAGAAGGCCTACCAGGAGGGCGAGCTGGTGTTCATCCAGCCGGATGTGGACCGGGCGCTGCACAGCGGCAAGTCGCTGGCGCTCCGCCAGGGATGCCTTCGCATCGAGTGGTCGGACTACCTGGCCGGAATGAATGCGCTGGCGGGCGCCCAGTCGGCCCAGTTTCTGAGCGAGCGTTTCGCGCCGGGGCTTACGAAAATCCTCGACCGGGACGAATCCGTCTTTCTCGACGAATGGTCGGCAAGCGGCTGCCTGCTTCGCGGCGCGGTGCCGAATCTCGTCCGGGCGGGGCTTGCGATGCGCCGTCAGATGCGGGAATGGTTCCTCGAGCTTTCCGACAACGATGAGGCCAATCTGCCCTCGGTCTCGATGTGCCTCGCCCTGATCGGCGACTGGGTCTCGACGAGCGTCGAACACAAGCGTTTCGGCACGCTGCGCCTGAACTTCGCGCTCAGCGTGCCGCAGGCGGACGCCGGGGTGTCGCGCGATTGCGGCGTCGGGCGCCTGATCGCCTATCGGGACTACAAGGCGGGCAGGAAGCCGCTGGGCGGGGTGCGCGTCGAGCGCGTGGACACCGGCGTGGGCCAGACCGTGCATGTGCTCTACAACAACGGCTTTGCCCTGACCTCGCAGGCGGTTGCGGAACTGACCTCCGCGCTGTCGGCAAAGGCGGTGATCCGCGAATACCGGCTTCCGCGCTCCGAGGCGCAGGCGCTCCTGCCCGAGTTCCGTCTGCCTTCGGGCGGGCTGGATCTGGTGACCGTCCAGCCGAAGGGCTCGGAAGAGGCGCCCTGGCTCATCGTGCGCGTCGGCAAGCCCTGTCTGGGCGGGGTCGATGTCGAGATCTTCGAGCTTCTGGACCCGGACGGACGGCCCGCCCGCTTCCTGGTCGGCAAGGTGCTTCCCGGCCTCGGATAGTGCGATGAACCTTCCGGCGCTCGATGAGGCGAGGATTGCCCGCTGGCTTGCCAGCGCGCCCTGGCTTCCGGAACGGATCGCGGTGGGGTTTTCCGGCGGGGCCGATTCCACCGCGCTGCTTCTTGCGCTTGCCCTGCGCGGCCACCGCGTCGAGGCCTGGCATGTGGATCACGGATGGCGGCCGGAGTCCGCCGACGAGGCGCGTCTTCTTGCCGAGAGGGTGCGCGCCTGGGGAATTCCGTTCGTCTCCGTGCGCGCTGATGCCGGCGGCGCTGTGGCCAGCGAAGGCCGAGCCCGGGAGGGGAGGTTTGAGGCGTTCGCCCGGATCAGCCGCATCCGCGGGCTCCGCCATCTTGCGCTCGCGCATCATCTCCGCGATCAGGCCGAAACCGTTTGCCTGCGCCTCGTGCAGGGGGCGGGGCCCGCGGGGCTTCGCGGCATGAGGTCCTGGCAGGTGATTGGCGGGCTGGTCGTCTGGCGCCCGTTTCTGGGCGTGGATCCCGGGGAGTTGCGCGCGGAGCTTGCCCGGGCCGGCGTGGACTGGCTTGAGGATCCCGCCAACGAGGATCTGCGCCATCGCCGCAACCGGATCCGCCGCCTCGCCTTTCCCGAAATGCGGGCGGCGGGGGTTGATCCGGAGGCGCTGTTCGTGCGCCTGGGCTTGCAGGCGGAGCGGGTGACCGCGGCGCTGCAGGAGCGGCTTCCCGCCTGGGAGCAGATCGGGAGGGATGCGCGCATCGGCTGGCGGGCATGGATGGAACTGTCGCCGCCGGAGCGCGCCCGGCTGCTGCAGCGGATGGTGGCGGGCCTTCTCGGCGAAGGGGCGACTCCGGGTCGCCGCCACATCGAGCTCGTGGAACGCTGGACCCGGCGGGGCGGCCGGGGCGGGGTCGATCTGTCGCGGCTGCGGCTGGAACGAACGGCGGGCGGCTTGCATCTTTGCCGGCGTCCGGCAGGCTTGCCGGCTTAGCCGGAACGGGCGCGGGGCGCTCGTTTCATCCGGTTTTCATTCGGAGCTGCCAGAATCGCGCTCCGAGGCAACGAGGCGCCGGCTCTCCACTGGGGCCGACGCGGGAAGGTGACGATGGGCAAGAATCTGCTTCTCTGGCTCGTGATCGGTTTGACGATGATGAGCCTGTTCAACATGTTCAACACGCCGATCGGCCAGGGCGAACGGATGGCGTACTCGACCTTTGTCGAGCGCGTCGAGCAGGACCAGATCGAGACGGCGACGATCAAGGAGAACCGGATCGCCGGCCAGTACCGCACCGCCGACGGCGAGCTCAAGAGCTACGAGGTGATCGCGCCCAACGATCCGCAGCTGACCGACCGGCTGCTCAAGCATCACGTGGTCGTGGACGTCAAGGAGCCGGACGAGGTGCCGTTCTTCCTGTCGGTGCTGATTTCCTGGTTCCCGATGCTGCTCTTGATCGCGGTCTGGATTTTCTTCATGCGGCAGATGCAGGGCGGCGGCCGCGGCGGCGCGCTGTCGTTCGGCAAGAGCCGTGCGAAGCTGCTTACCCGCAACGACAACCGGGTGACCTTCGACGACGTCGCCGGCTGCGAGGAGGCCAAGCAGGAGGTCACCGAGATCATCGAGTTCTTGCGGGATCCGGCCAAGTTCACGCGTCTGGGCGGCAGGATTCCCAAGGGCGTGCTGCTGGTGGGCCCGCCGGGCACGGGCAAGACGCTGCTTGCGCGCGCGATCGCGGGCGAGGCCGAGGTGCCGTTCTTTTCCATTTCCGGCTCGGACTTCGTCGAGATGTTCGTCGGCGTCGGCGCCTCCCGCGTGCGCGACATGTTCGAGCAGGCCAAGAAGAACGCGCCGTGCATCGTCTTCATCGACGAGATCGACGCGATGGGGCGGCATCGCGGCGCCGGCATCGGCGGCGGCAACGACGAGCGCGAGCAGACGCTGAA
>CAYNLY010000003.1:0-61753 GCA_964398225.1 uncultured Zetaproteobacteria bacterium | reverse complement strand
AATGCCGGCCTGTCACGCCGGAGGTCGCGGGTTCGAGTCCCGTCCGCTCCGCCACTTATCAGATATCCATTCGGCCTGTCGGGCCCGCGGGTTTCCGCGGGCTTTTTTGCGCCTCCGGCTTGCGGTATCATCCGAGCATCCGGGTTTCGGGAGGGACGACGATGGCCAGGACGCTGAACTGGATTGCAAGCCAGGGGAAAAACGGTCCGGCGATGATGCCGATCATCCAGGGGGTGGGACGGGCCGCGACCGAAATCGCCTACCTGCTGCGCGGCGCCGTGTTTCGCGGTGCGCTGGGCGCGGCCGGGGCCGAGAACGTCCAGGGCGAGCAGCAGCAGAAACTCGATGTGCTTTCCGATGAGATTTTCCTCGAGGAGATGCGCTCGACCGGCTTTGTCTGCGCGGTCGGCTCCGAGGAGCAGGAGGAGCTGCAGGTGATCGAGGAATACGCGGGCGCCGACTATCTGGTGCTCGTCGATCCGCTCGACGGCTCGTCCAATCTTGACGTCGACGGGCCGGTGGGCACGATCTTCTCGATCGTCCGCCGGAAGAGTCCGAACGATGCGCGTCCCGTTGAGGCGGACACGCTGCAGTCGGGCCGTCAGGTGCTGGCGGCCGGTTACGTGCTCTACGGGCCGGCGACGATGCTGGTCTGCTCGGTGGGCGAGGGCGTGCACGGGTTTACCTACAACCCCAACACGGCCCGCTTCGAGCTTTCGCATCCCGTTATCAGGATCCCCGCCGAGGGCGGATACTATTCGGTGAACGAGGCCAATGCGGACCGCTGGCTCGGAGACTTGCGCGAACGCTTTGCCGCGATGAAGCAGGCCACGGGGCTTGGCATGCGCTACGTCGGCTCGATGGTTGCGGACATGCACCGGACGCTGCTCAAGGGCGGCGTGTTCCTGTATCCGGCCGACGAGAAGAATCCGGATGGAAAGCTCCGCCTGCTCTATGAGGCGATTCCGATGGGCTTCCTCGTCGAGCAGGCCGGTGGCCGGGCGATGAGCCGCGGCGGCTCGGTGCTGGACATCGAGCCCGCCGGCCTGCATCAGCGCGTGCCGGTCTATCTGGGAGCGGCGCGCGCCGTCGAAATGCTTGCGGACTGAGTGCCGGATCCCGCACTGAAGGCCTACCTCCGCGTCTGCGGCCTCGACGAGCCGCAGCTGGCCTGGCTCGATCGGTGTTCGTTCCCGTCCGAACGGACGGACGCAGCCGCCCTGAAGCCTTCCGATCCATCCAGGATGCTCGGCAACACGGCTCAGTCTTTAGCGCCATCCGCGGAGAGCGAAGCGCGCACGATCGAAGAGCTCGAACGCGAGGCCCGGAACTGCCGCCGCTGCCGGCTTGCCGAGACGCGCACGAAGGTCGTCTTCGGAAGCGGCAACCCGAAGGCCCGCCTCATTCTGATCGGCGAGGCGCCGGGCGGGGACGAGGACCGGAAGGGGGAGCCGTTCGTCGGCAAGGCGGGGAAGCTTCTGGACCGGATGCTGCTCGCGCTGGGCCTGGACCGCTCGAAGGTGTACATCCTGAACACGATCAAGTGCCGGCCTCCGGCCAACCGCGATCCGAAGCCGGAGGAAATCGAGGCCTGCAGCTACTGGTTCGAGCGCCAGATGGCCTTTCTCGATCCCGCCGTCATCGTGCTGCTCGGTCGGGTGGCCGCGCGCACCGTGCTGGGAAACGATGCCCCGCTTGCGGCGCTTCGCGGCCGCTGGCACGAATGGCGCGGCATCCCGGTGCGGGTGACCTACCATCCGGCCTACCTGCTCCGATCCCCCGCCCAGAAGCGCCGCGGCTGGGAGGACCTGATGGAAACGATCCTGAGGCTGCGCGTCGAAACCGGCGGCTGATCAGGCCGGTTCGTCGGCCCTGCGCAGGCGAACCCTGCGGATCCATTCGTCCTCCATCGCCAGCACCTCGATCCGCACGGGCCCGATCTTCAGGCAGACGGGGCCTTCGGGCGTGTCCCCGAGTTCGCGGATGATAAGCCCGCCCAGCGTCGTCGCGCCCTGTTCGGGAAGCTCGGCATCGAGCGCGAGATTGAGGTCGTGAATGACGGCCCGGCCGGCGGCGATGATGCTGCCGTCGTGCTGCGGCCAGATGTGCCGGGTCGGGCGGGGAAGGTCCGACTCGTCCTCGATCTCGCCGACGATGTCCTCGATGATGTCCTCCAGCGTGATCAGCCCCTCGATGTCGCCGAACTCGTCCACGACGATTGCCATGTGCTGGCGGCGGGCCTGGAAATCGAACAGCTGCTTGAGCGCGTTCTTGGTGGCCGGCACGTAGGGAACGTCGCGGGTGCCGATCGCGTCCGAAAGCTTCCGGTCGTCCGGCTGGATCGTGATCAGCTCCTTCAGATGCACGATGCCGATCAGCCGGTCCGGCCGCTCGAGGTAGACCGGATAGCGGGAGTAGGGCCGGTGGGCCGCCTCGCGCAGGCACTCGGCCACGGTTCGGCTGCCGTCGAGCATGACCATCTCGTGCCGGGGCGTCATCAGCGCCTTGACGGGAACCTCGTGCAGCCGCAGCGATCCCTGGAGCATCTGCCCGCGCGCGCGGTCGAGCAGGCCGGATTCGGCGCTGATGCTCACCATCGAGGCGAGCTCCCGATGGCTGGGCGCGGCCGCGCCACCTTCGGGAATACCCAGAAGCCGCTTGAGCCCGTCGATCACATACATCAGCGCGCGCACGAGCGGGGAAAGCAGCATCTGCACGAAGCGCATCGGGGTGGCGATGCCCGAGGCGATCGCCTCGGCATGCGCGACCGCGACCGTCTTGGGAAGGATTTCGGCCAGGATCAGCACGATCACCGTCATCGCCACCGTGGCGTAGACGATGCCGGCCTCGCCAAAGCGGTCGACGAAGATCGCCGTGGCCAGGGAAGAGGCGGCGATGTTCACGAAATTGTTCCCGAGCAGGATCGTCGCCAGCATCCGGTCGGGCTGTCCGATCAGCTTTTCGGCCGTGCGCGCGCCCTTGTGCCCCTGTCGGGCGAGGCTTCTGAGGGCGGCGGGGCGTGCGCGGGTCAGCGCCGTTTCCGAGCCGGAAAAGAAGGCGGAGAGCAGCAGCAGGAAGAACAGGGCGCCGACGGCCGCGCCCAGCGGCAGCGTCAGATGCTCCATCGTTGCCCGGAACTCAATGCAGCCAGGACTGAACGAGCTTCACGCCGTAATAGGCAAGCAGCAGCAGGCCGTAGGCGGTGAGCACGACCCGGCTGGCAAGGCTTGCGGGCCACCGTGCCCGGCTGCGCTTGACCAGAAGCAGCACGAGCACGCCGAACGCGAACAGCGCGAGCAGCACCTTGTGGTTGAGCAGCGCAAAGCGGCCGAAGGACTCCCACTGCCAGACGAGTCCGGTGAGAATGCTGAGCCCGATCAGCACCGTCGCCAGGCGCACCTGCGCCATCATGTGCCGCTCGATCTCGACCAGCGAGGGCAGCGCGCCGACGAGTCGGCCCACCTCCTTGCGCTTGAGCTTGCGGTCCAGGATCAGCTGCATCAGCGCATGCACGGCCGCCAGCGTCAGCACCGCGTAGCCGACCAGCGAGATCAGCAGGTGCCCGGTTTCCAGCAGCGACGAGGTGCGCACCCAGTTGGGCTCGTGGGCCTCGGGCAGCATCGGGATCGCGGCCAGCGCCAGCCCCGTCGCCGGCAGCAGGAACAGCCCCAGTCCCTGCACGCCGTGGCGGATCAGGCCGATCAGATAGATGCCCTGCACGATCAGCGTCGCCAGCGAGGCGCTGGCGGCGAGCGTGAAGTTGATGCCTTCGGCGGTGACCGTTTCGATCAGGTGCAGCGCCCACAGGTTCAGCACGAGGCTTGCGCCGACAAGCCCGGCCACGGCCTGGACCTCGCCGCCCGCGCGCTCGCCACCGCCCAGCGTGCTGCGCCAGAGCAGGGCAAAGGCCGCCCAGGTGCTGGCCGCGGCGAGCAGGAACAATAGATCGGTGTTCATGCGGCGATTCTTCCCGCCCGCTCCGTCCGATGCAAACGGGCGCGTTGACCTCATAAGCGCCGCTGCCACAATCGGGCTCATGCAGGTGGGCGTGATCTTGCTCGCGGCGGGAAGCGGGCGCCGGTTCGGGGGCTCGATTCCGAAGCAGTATGCCGAGGTGGACGGGCGGCCGCTGGTGCGGATTGCGCTCGATCATCTGGCCGCCGAGCCGAGGTTCCGGGTGGTTCAGCCGGTGATCGGTCCGGACGACCGCCTCTGGGAGGAGGCGGTTGCGGGCGCTTCCTATCCGTTCGAGCTCCGGCCGCCGGTTGCGGGCGGCGCGGTCCGTTCGGCCTCGATGCGGAACGGGCTGCGGGCGCTTCCGGACGAGGTCGAGTATGTTGCGGTGCACGATGCCGCGCGCCCGATTCCCGGCGCTTCGATGCTGGCGCGGCTGCTGGACTGCGCCGAACGCCATGGTGCGGCCGTGCCGGGCGTGCCGCTGGCCGATACCGTCAAGCGCGTGGACGACAACGAACGCGTGCTGGAAACGCCGCGCCGGGACCGGCTGCGCGCGGTGCAGACCCCGCAGGTCGCGCGCCGCGACTGGTTCGAGGAGGCGCTGGCGCTCGAGCAGGATCGACTCGACCGTCACAGCGACGATGCCTCGCTGCTCGAAGCCGCGGGGTTTCCGGTGCACGTAAGCCCCGGCGACGAGCACAACCGCAAGATCACGACCCGGGAAGACCTCGAATGGCTGGCCTGGCACCTGGCGCGCCGGAAGGGGGAGAGCCGGTGAACCTGCGCATCGGCCAGGGCTTCGACGTGCATGCCTTCGCCGAGGAACGCCCGCTGATCCTGGGCGGGGTGCGAATCCCGTTCGATCGGGGGCTTGCCGGTCATTCCGATGCCGATGTGCTGGTCCATGCCGTCTGCGATGCGCTGCTCGGAGCGGCCGGGCTTGGCGACATCGGGCGTCATTTCCCGGACACCGATCCCGCCTATGCCGGCGCCGATTCGATGGAGCTGCTTGCCCAGGTCCGCGAAAGGCTCGCCGGCCGCGGCTGGAGGGTCATAAACCTGGATGCGACCGTGATCGCGCAGGCGCCGAAGCTTGCGCCGCACGTGCCCGCGATGCGCCGCAGGCTTGCGGAATGCCTCGGGCTGGAGGAAGAGGCGGTGAACATCAAGGCGACGACAACCGAGCGGCTGGGCTTCACCGGCCGGTCCGAGGGGATTGCGGCGATGGCCGTCGCGCTGCTGGGCCGGGAAGAGAAGGCGCCGGGCTGCTAGACTGGGGATATGGATACGGAAACGCCGACCGCGCTGTTCTATGCCCGCTGCGATGCCGGGCATCGCGAGTTCTTTTCGGCGCTTCTCTACGACTGGCGCCAGGCGGGTCAGCCGGCCGAGCCCGAGGGGGATGCCGTCGTGCTCCGGCTGCGCGCGGCCTTGCGCGCGGACGAAGCTGGCCTTCCCGAGCTGTTTCGCCTGCTGCCGACGCGCGGCGTGGAGCCGCCGGTCATTGAGCTTGCCGCCGACCGCTGGCGGCGATGGTTCGGCGAGGAGGGGTTTGACGCCTTTCGCGAAGATCTCGCCGGCATCGAGGGACTTGCCGTTCGTTCGAACAATGAACGAATCCAGCTCGTTGAGCCCGGGCATCTGTCCGGCCCCGGGCAGAAGGCCCTGCGCGATCTGCTGATCGCTTGGGCGCATCGGGCCCAGGAGGTGATGGGCCGCTAGCGGCCGGGCCTAGAGGCGCTGGCGCGCCCGGGGCAGAAGCGTGAAATCGCCGGCGTCGCGGGGCAGGTTTTCGACGACGAGCACGAAGCCGCGCTCGTCGCCTCCGTTCACCGGCACGATGTCCAGCGGCGGGGGACGGTAGGGCGCGGTGCCGATCCGTTCGAGCGAGGGCGGCTCGGTGATCTCCATCTTCCGGTCGTCCGCAATGCCCTCGGGATCGCGTGTGGAAAAGAACACGACCTCGATCTTGGGCGGTGGCGCGGGCACATCCAGCAGGTTGCGGACCCGGCCCTGAATCAGAAGGGCGCGCGAGCCGTCGTTGCGTTCGATCCATTCCGCGCGCACGCTTTCCGGAATCACGTACCAGTCCTTGTCGCGGAAGGCGACGGGCAGATGAAGGCGGTGCAGCTGGCTGCGCACCCAGCGGTTGTCGAGCCAGGCATCCTTCTGGGCCAGAAAGCCGCCGATGCCGAGCGCAAGCAACACGGCGACGAGCCAGAGCCAGATCCTGCTTTGGCGTTCGGGCGGTACGGGCCAGGGCTCGGCGGCCGCGTTCGCGTCAAGTCCAGGGGCTTCTTCGGCCGCATCCGCAGAGGCCTGCGGCTCGGGTGCGGCCGCAGGGGGGCTGGCAGGCGCGGCTTCCGGCCCTTTCGCCAGATCCTCATGCGCGAGATGGTGATCCCGCGATCCCGCCGGCGCCTCGGTGCGCGAGGCGCCTTCGCGGGTAAACAGCGGCAGCTGCTCCTCGGGCGGATGCGCCGCATGCTCCCCGGAAGGCGCGGGGCTGTCCGCCGCGCGGAAGCGCCCGTGGCAGCGGAAGCAGACGAACACCGCCTCGATCGGCGCCCGGTCCACTTCGTAGCTGGTGCGGCAGTGCGGACAGGTGATGCGCATGGGCGCATGTTGCGGGCTTCCGGCCGGTTTGTCAGCCGCCGCGCTCCGGGCTACCGTTGCCGTATGGCCGGAGCGGAAGCCATCATCGAACTGGAGCAGGTGCTGCTCCGATATCCGACGGGCAAGGTCGCGCTGGCCGGGATCAGCGCCGGGATCCGCAAGGGCGAGTTCGTTTATCTGATCGGCGAATCCGGCGCAGGCAAGTCGACGCTGCTGCGCCTGTTCTACGGGGGGCTGCGCCCGAGTTCGGGGCGGCTCGTGGTCCAGGGGCAGGACATGCGCCGGGCAAGCGAGGCGCAGATCCGGCGGCTGCGCCGGCGCACCGGCATCATCTTTCAGGATCACCGCCTGCTGTTTACGCGCACCGTGTTCGAAAACGTCGCGCTGCCGCTGCGCGTGCAGGGCTGGAAGACCGAGCGGCTGATTCCGCGCGTGCGCAAGGTGCTGGAATACGTGGGCCTCGAGGACCGGCTGTGGTCCTATCCGGAGGCGCTGTCCGGCGGCGAGCAGCAGCGCGTGGCGATCGCCCGGGCGATGGCCGCGCAGCCCGCGGTGATCCTGGCCGACGAGCCGACCGGGAATCTGGACGTGGATACGGCGCGCCGCGTGCTCGATTATCTGGCTTCGCTGAACCGGGCGGGAACGACGGTCGTGATGGCCACGCACGATCTGCATCTGCTGACGTCGCATCCGGGCCGCGTGCTCGAGCTGCATGCGGGCCGGCTGGTGGGCGAACGATGAGCGCACCCGAGATTCCCGAGAGGATCCGCCTCCGGCTGCCCGGAGGCTGGCATCTGCCGCCCTTCGGCGTCCATCAGTTGCTGGCGGCCATGATCGTCGCGGTCGCGCTCTGGGCGGTCGGGGCGCTGTGGCTGGCGATGGACGGCCTGGGCCAGTGGCTCGGCGGCTGGCAGGAGGCGATCAGCATCCATGTCTACCTCGATCGCGGGCCGGAGAGGCGGCAGCGGCTGGGCAGGCCCGAGGAGCTCGATGCCCTGGTGCGGGATCTGGAGGCGCTTGCGGCGGTGCGCGATGCGCAGGTGGTCTCGCCGGTGGAGGCCGCGCGCCGGATGCTGGGCTGGCTCGGGACGATCGGCCTTGGCGAGGCGGAGCTTGCCAAGCGCCTGCCGTGGACCGTGGAGCTGGGCCTCGCCATGGAAGGAAGCAAGGCGGAGTTCGTTTTCGACGACATCCGCGACGTCGCCGCGCGCCACGGCGCAACGGTGAACGAGGTGGAGGCGGGGCTGGTGCGCGCGCACCGCTGGCTGGGCCGGCTGCGGGTGGCGGCGGGCTTCGCCACGCTGGTGCTGGGGCTTGCGATGGCGCTGATCATCGCCAACACGCTTCGGATGATGCTGCTCGCCCGGGCCGAGGAGCTGGCCCTGATGCGGCTGATGGGCGCGAGCGAATCGTTCGTGCGGCTGCCCTTCGTGCTCGAGGGCATCGTGCTCGGGGCGGCCTCGGGGTTTGCGGCCTGGCTGCTTCAGTGGCCGCTGATCTGGACGGTCGGCGACTGGCTGGATGCGCTCGGGGTGCGTCCTGATCTGGGCTGGCTGTTTCTTCCGATGCTGTTTGGAGGCGCGCTCGCAGGCGCGGCCGGCGCCTTCATCGCGACCTTCCGGGCAGGCGGCGACCAGCCCGGGCGCGCTTGAAACGGGGGCCTGCGCGCTCCATAATGAATTGGACATGAGCGGAACCGACACGAAGACGAGCCTTGCGCCCTGGCGCGGGGAAACAACGAGCCTTGCGCTGTTCTACAAGGAGCTTCGGCGCATCCCGAAACTCAGCCGCGAAGAGGAGGCGGAGCTCGCCCGGCGCTGGCGCGATCACAAGGATTTCGCCGCCGCCCAGCAGCTCGTGATGGCCAATCTGCATGCGGTGGCCGCGATCGCGCGCGAATACCGGCATTTCGGTCTGCCCGAGATGGATCTGATCCAGGAAGGCACGCTGGGGCTGATGCATGCGGTCAAGCGTTTCGATCCCGACCGGGGCTTTAGGCTGATGACCTATGCGTCGTGGTGGGTGCGCGCGGCGATTCACGACTACATCCTGCGCAACTGGAGCATCGTCAAGGTGGGCACGAACAAACTGCAGCGCCGGGTGTTCGCCGGCCTGCAGAAGGCGCGCACGGCGATCGCGGCCATCGAGGGCCGGGATCTGGACGAGGTGGCCGAGGAGTTCGGCCTGAGCGGGCGCCGCTTCCAGGAGGTCGCCGGCGCGTTCCTGCAGCGCGACGTGTCGCTGGATGCGGAAAACGAGGAAGGGCAGCCCCGCATCATTTCGCTTCCCGCGTCCACGCCCACGCCCGAGGAAGAAGTGATCGAGGCGGAGTGGGAGGAAGTCCAGAACGCGCAATTGAGCCAGGCGCTCGAAACCCTGCCCGAACGCGACCGGCGCATCATCGAGCGCCGGCATTTGAGCGAGGAGCCCGCCACGCTCCGGGATCTCGCCGAGGAATTCGGGATTTCGATCGAACGCGTCCGCCAGCTCGAGGCCCGGGCGATGAAACGCCTGCGCGGCGCGCTTCCCGCCCCGGACTGAGAAAGGAAAAGCCCCGCGCGTCCGCGTTTGCATTCGCGGCGCAATCGCGCAGCATCCGCCTGCATCCAGACAAGGGGAGTGACAGGTGACGAAGCAGGCGGAGCGATACGATCCGGTAAGCATCGAGCGGAAATGGCAGCGCATCTGGGCCGAGCGGGGCGTGGATGCGGCCAGCGACGACCCGGAAGATGCTCGGCCGACCTACTACTGCCTCGTGATGTTCCCCTATCCGTCCGGCAGCCTGCACATGGGGCACGTCCGCAACTATTGCCTGGGCGACGCGATCGCCCGCTACAAGCGCATGCGCGGCTTCAACGTGCTGCATCCGATCGGCTGGGACGCGTTCGGGCTTCCGGCCGAGAACGCGGCCATCAAGCACGGCAAGCCGCCGGCCGAATGGACCTATGCGAACATCCGCGAGATGCGCGCGCAGCTCAAAAGGCTGGGGCTTTCCTACGACTGGAACCGCGAGATCGCGACCTGCCGTCCCGAGTACTACCGCTGGGAGCAGTGGCTGTTCACCCGGCTGATCGAAAAGGGCCTTGCCTACCAGGACGAGGCCGAGGTCAACTGGTGCGAGCCCTGCCATACGGTGCTGGCGAACGAACAGGTCGTGGACGGCTGCTGCTGGCGCTGCGATACGCCGGTGACCCGGCGCAAGCTCAAGCAGTGGTTCATCCGCATCACGGCCTATGCCGAGGAACTGCTGCGCGATCTGGACAAGCTCACCGGATGGCCGGAGCGCGTGGTCGAAATGCAGCGCAACTGGATCGGGCGCTCGGAGGGCGCCGAGGTCGAGTTCGAGCTGGCCGGCCGGGACGAGTCGCTGACGATCTACACGACCCGGCCGGACACCCTGATGGGCGTGACCTACATGGCGGTGGCGCCCGGGCATCCTCTGGCTTTGGAAGCGGCAAGCGGGAATCCGGAGCTTGCAGCGTTTCTCGACGAGTGCCGGCATGTTCCGACGAGCGAGGCGATGCTCGCCCGGATCGAGAAGAAGGGCATGCCGCTGGGGCTGGATGCGGTTCATCCGGTCACCGGCGAGGCCGTGCCGGTGTGGGTGGCGAACTTCGTGCTTTCGGGCTACGGCACCGGCGCGGTGATGTGCGTGCCGGCGCACGACGAGCGCGATCACGCGTTCGCGAAGGCGTACGGTCTGCCGATCCGGCCGGTCGTCGAGCCGGAATCCGGCGACTGGGACTTCGAGGCGGAGGCGTTCACCGAGGACGGACGGCTCGTGGACTCGGGCGCGTTCACGGGACTGGATTCGGCCACGGCCCGGCGGCGGATCACCGAATGGCTCGAACGCCACGGCCGGGGCAGATCGCGGGTGCAGTACCGGCTGCGCGACTGGCTGGTGTCGCGCCAGCGCTACTGGGGCGCGCCGATCCCGGTTGTCCACTGCGAGGACTGCGGGGTCGTGCCGGTGCCGGATGAGGATCTGCCGGTGGTGCTCCCCGAGGACCTGACGCCGACCGGCGGAGCAAGCCCCCTGGCCGACTGCGAGGAGTTCGTGCGCACCGAATGCCCGCGCTGCGGCAGGCCCGCCCGGCGCGAAACCGACACCTTCGACACCTTCGTCGAGTCGTCCTGGTACATGAACCGCTACACCAGCCCCCGCTACGAGGGCGGCATGGTCGAGCGCGAGAAGATCGCCCGCTGGATGCCGGTCGATCAGTACATCGGCGGGGTGGAGCACGCGGTGCTGCACCTGTTGTATGCGCGCTTCTTCCACAAGCTGATGCGCGATGCGGGGCTGTTCACCTCGGAGGAGGGGGGCGACGAGCCGTTCGTGAACCTGCTCACCCAGGGCATGGTGCTCAAGGACGGAGCGAAGATGAGCAAGTCCAAGGGCAACACCGTGGATCCGAACGCGCTGATCGAGCGCTTCGGCGCCGATACGGCGCGGCTGTTCATCCTGTTCGCCGCGCCTCCCGAGAAGGATCTGGAATGGAACGACGCCGGGGTGGAGGGCGCGCACCGGTTCCTGAACCGTGTCTGGCGGCTCGTGGACCGGCTGGGCGAAGCCGGTGAAGCGGATGCATCCGCGGATCCGGCCGAGATGCGGCGCACGATCCACCGGACGATTCAGCGCGTGACCGACGCCTTCGAAAAGGGCTTCGCGTTCAATGTCGCGATTGCCGCGCTGATGGAGCTGGCCAACGAGCTGGCCGATTTTCCGGCCGCAGGCCAAACGGCGCCCGTCTATCGCGAGGGGCTGGAGGCGCTGGTGCGGATGCTCGCGCCGTTCGTGCCACATTTCGCCTGCGAGTGCGGCGAGCGGATGGGGCTTGAGCCGATGGTGACGACGGCTTCCTGGCCGGAGGTTGATCCGGGCGCGCTCGTTTCCGACACGGTGCGGCTCGTCGTGCAGGTGCAGGGGAAAAAGCGCGGCGAAATCGAAGTGCCGGCCGATGCGTCTGAGGAGGATGTCGTTAAGGCCGCGCGCGCGCAGCCCGCGATTGCGCGCTGGCTGGAGGGCCAGCGCATCGTCAAGGTGATCCACGTGCCCGGACGTCTGCTGAATCTGGTGGTCCGGCCTGCATGAGGGGCTGGCTCGCGCCGCTTCTTGCCGGTCTTCTGGCCCTGGCCGGATGCGGCTACCACCTGGCCGGGCACGGCGAAGGCGAGTGGCTTGCGCCGTATGCTCCGGTGCGGGTGGCGGGAAACGATGCGGCCGCGGCCGCGGCCATCGCCGATCGCCTGCAAGCCGCCGGCATCGAGGTGGCTGAGGGCAAGGATCGTCCGGCCCGCTCCATGCTCCGCGTCGAGCTTGCGGCGCCGTCGTTTGCGCCGAGCGCGTTCGATGCCAACGGCATCGCCGTTCAGTACCGGATGCGCATCACAGGCAGCCTGAAGCTCGAGCCCCTGGAAGCCGCCAAAGAGCTTGCGCCCTGGCAGTCCGGTTCGCTGATCGAGGAAGGCGAGGTCTACGTGGCCGGGGGAGCCGCGGGCACCGAGGCCTCAAAACGCGAGCTTGCCGAGCGGCTCCGCGCGACCTGGATCGAGCGCGCGCTCGGGCGCCTGTTCTCCGGTTTCTAGGGCGAAAGGCATGCGCAGGCGCTGGCAGGAAATCGTCGAGGCGCCGCCTCCGGTCGTCTATCTGTTCGGCGAGGATGCCGATGCGATTTTCGATGCCGCCGAGCGCCTGATCGGGGGCGAGTCCGATGCCCGCGCGCTGCGCGTGGATATCGGCGAGCTTGGCAGGCTGGAGCAGGAGCTGTTTGCGCCGGCGCTGTTTGGAGGCCGCATCTGCGGGCTCGTGCGCAATCTGCAGTCTGCCCAGCCCCAGCACGGGAAGCAGCTCGAACGCATGCTGGACAGGCTGGGCGGCCAGCAGGGCGAGGGTGGCTGCCGGCTCGTGCTCTGCGCCCCCGGCGTTTCCTGGAAGAAGGCGCTGCACAAGCGGCTGCTCGAGCGCGAGGATGTCGCGGCCTGCGAGTTCCGGCTGCCCGACCTCGACGGCTTTCGCGCCTGGCTCGCCGAGGAGGCTGCGCGCGCGAACCTTCGCATCGAGGAGGATGCGCTCGCCTGGCTTGCCGAGCGCCTGTTCGGGCTGCGGCAGGCCGCGCGGATGTTGTTCGAGCGGCTGGCGCTGTACGACGGAGGCCGGGGCGAGACGCTCGGCCATGCCGTGATCGGGGATCTGCTGGGCGAGCGCGCGCCGGACGATCTTGATGCCTGGTGCCATCTGGTGGCCGCGCGCCGGCCGCAGGCGGTGACGATGACCCGCCGGATGCTGGCCGATCGCGTCGCGCAGCCGGTGCAGATGCTGGCCTGGCTGGGCACGCGCCTGCAGCAGCTGCTGCTCGTGGCCTGGTGGCGGCAGAAGGGAGGCGGCGATCCGCTTGGTAAGGCCCGCGTGTTCGGGAGCGCGCGCCGGCAGATCGGCGACGAGCTTTCGGCCTGGCGAGGGGCGGAGCTTGTGCGCGCGCTGATCCGGCTCGTGGATGCGGAGCGGCGGATCAAGGGCGCCTCGCTGGAGCCGGAACACATCGTCATGGAACGGCTGGTCCGGGAACTCGTGGATTCCGGGAGGCGGTCGTGAACCGGGACTGGGACGCGCTGCTAAAGTTCGATCGGGCTCATGTCTGGCATCCGTATGCGCCGCTGAAGGATGCCCCGCCGGTGTATCCGGTGCGCGCCGCCCGCGGGGTGCGGCTCGAGCTTGCCGACGGCCGGACGGTGATCGACGGGATGGCCTCGTGGTGGTGCGCGATCCACGGCTACCGCGTGCCCGAGCTGGACCGGGCCGTCCAGGGCCAGCTGGAGGCGATGGCGCATGTGATGTTCGGGGGGCTTACGCACGAGCCGGCCGTGCGCCTCGCCGAACGCCTGCTCGAGATTGCGCCCGGGGATTTCGAGGCCGTGTTTTTCGCCGATTCGGGCTCGGTGTCGGTGGAAGTCGCGATCAAGATGGCGCTTCAGTACTGGCAGGCCGCGGGCCGGCCCGGGCGCCGGCGCCTGCTGACGATCCGGCACGGCTATCACGGCGACACCTTCGCCGCGATGAGCGTCTGCGATCCGGTGACCGGCATGCATCATCTGTTCCGCGGCGTGTTGCCGGAACAGATCTTCGCCGAGGCACCCTCTGCCCGCACGGATGCCGAGTTCGGCGAGCAGGACATCGCGGACTTTCGCGACAAGCTCGAACGCCATGCCGACGAGATCGCGGCCGTGATTCTCGAGCCGATCGTGCAAGGAGCGGGCGGGATGCGCTTCTATGCGCCGGAGTTTCTGCGCCGGGTGCGCGCCCTGTGCGATGCGCATCAGGTGCTCCTGATTCTTGATGAGATCGCCACCGGATTCGGCCGGACCGGAACGCTGTTCGCCTGCGAGCAGGCCGGGATTGCGCCGGACATTCTCTGCGTCGGCAAGGCGCTGACCGGCGGCTACATGACGCTGGCCGCGGTGCTCGCCAACCGAAGGGTGGTCGAGGGGATCCATGCGGGGGCCGGCGTGCTGATGCACGGCCCGACCTTCATGGCCAACCCGCTGGCCTGCTCGGTGGCTCTGGCCAGCATCGATCTTCTGCTTGGCTCTCCCTGGCGGGAGCGCATCCGGAACATCGAGCGGGGGCTTGCCCGTGGGCTTGCCGGGCTTCGGGATGCGCCGGGCGTGCGTGATGTGCGCGTGCTGGGCGCGATCGGCGTGGTCGAGATGGAACGGCCGGTTGATGTTCCGGCCGTGCAGCGCCGGCTGATCGAGCTCGGCGTCTGGCTGCGCCCGTTCGGGCGGCTGCTGTACACGATGCCGCCCTACGTGATCGCGCCGGACGAGCTTGATCAGCTGACCGGCGCCATGGGCACGGTCGTTCGGGAGGGAATCGCCGGCTAGCGGAAGCGTTTCCGGGAATCCATTCCGGATTCCCGCACGGAAGGCTTGCGATGTTCGGCCCGGGGCCGGTCCTTCGGCCGGAACCAGGGGCAGATCGCGGCCACAAGGCTCGGATCGTTCAGGTTTGGGCAGATGCACTCGCGTTCGGGATTGGCGGCATGGTGGCAGCGGCTGGATTCCGGCAGCCGGTAAAGGCAGTTCTTCATCGTTCTCTTTTCTCCAGCCGCAAGCCTGCGCCAAGCGGACCGGCCATGGCGGTGACTTTTCGCACATGCGGCGATCGGCCGCCGTCCGCGGTGGCCGGATAAAGTCGGACGGCTCGGAGCCGATAGACCCAGACAGCGACACCGCCTTGCGCGGCATTCGGGAGCTGTCCGTGGTTCGAGCGTTTCGGATTCTTTTTGCGGGGCTGATGGGGCTGTGCCTTGCGCCGGTTTCGGCAGGGGCATGGCAGCAGTTCACACTGCCGGAGGCAAACCCGGGCAGCCAGACTGCGTTCATCGGCCATCGCGCGCCGATTTCGCTGGGCGCCGGCCACTGGCGGCTGGCGCGCGCGACGAAAGGGGGTGTTGCCGTATGGGAGAGCACGGATGCCGGCGCCAGCTGGCAGTCGGTGCCGCTGATGGATGCGGGCGCCTCCGATGCGCTGCTGCTTGATCCAACGCACGCGATCAGCTGGGGGCCCGATCGGGGCCCGATCGTTCACGGGCTTGCCGGGGGAGGCTGGCAGCCGTTGAGCGCGCGCGCCGACTGGCCGCTGCCGCACTTCCGGCTTATCGATGCGCGCATCGTTGGCGGCGAGGTCTGGGCGCTGGTCACCGTGCCGGCTCGGGGACATCTTGTCGAAGGGAGCCTCAAGCTGTGCCGCTGGAACTCCGGGATCTGGTCGGCGCCGGTGGAGCTTGCGCCCCAGGCGGGAGCTGCGCGCATTGCCGTGCATCCGGGCGGCAGGATTTCGGTGCTGTTCGCCGAGCGGGCGGGGTCAAACCAGGGGGTGCAGGACTGGCGGATCGTGAGCCGTTCGAGCCTGGACGGCGGCGGCAGCTGGAGTGCGCCGGCCGTCGTTGCTTCCGGGATCGTCGCGCCCTTAGCGCAGGAGGCGGCCGTTCAGCTCGATGCGGTGGCCACCGGCCCGGACACGCTGGCGCTCGCGTTCACCGGCTGGGCGTATCAGCCGCACAGCCAGCTCTGGGTCAAGCAGCTGGATCTCGCCGCGGGCACGCCCGGTGCGGCGGCTCTGATTCCCGATGCGGGCGACATGGTGTTCGAGCCGTCCCTTGCGGTTCGGGCCGACGGGAGGCTCGTGGTCGTCTGGCAGCAGCGCGTCGGAATGGACCTCGAGATCTACCTTTCAGAGCAGGACGCGGCCGGCGCGTGGTCGGCTTCGGTCAATGTGTCGAGCGATCCGCTGCATCTGGACCGTGATCCGGCGCTCGGGACCGATGCGGGCGGCGCGATGCTCGTGGCCCACACCCGCGCCGACCGGCCGGGCGTGCGCGAGTATTACCGCCTCAGCATCGGACACGCGGGCGATCCTTCGCTGGATACCGACGGCGACGGCATGCCCGATGCCGAGGAGCGCGGTCAGGATGTGAACGGCGACGGTATCGACGATGCGCTGTCGGCTCAGGTCGCCACCTGGGCGGACCCGAACGGCCGCTTCGCGCTTGTGCTCGAGGATGGCATCGGAAGCCTCACTCGGGTGCAGGCGCTTGCGACCGAGTCCGTGGGTCTCCCCGAACCGGGGGATGCGCTGCCGCTCACCGGCCTGCTTGCCTTCGATGTTGTGGGGCTGGCTCCGGGCGCCACTTCGCAGGTGCGGCTGGTCACGCCGATGCTCCTTCCCGAGGATGCGGCCTGGCTGAAGATGAACGCTGCGGGGCTCTGGCGACCGACTCCGGCTCCGGTCTGGGTCGATGCGGACGGGCATGCGCTGCATATTGTCCTGACCGACGGAGGCCACGGCGACGAGGACGGAACGGCCAACGGGCGGATCCACGATCCGGGCATGATCGGCGCGCCGCTGCCGGCTCCGGCGCCGACGGGTGTCGGAGCGCCGGCGGGCGATGGCGGCGGTGGCGGATGCCTGGTGCGCAAGCCCGACGATCCGGCGGGACTTGCGGCACTGATGCCCGCGGCCCTGCTGGCGCTGGCCCTGCTGCTTGCGGAGTGCCGCCGGCCGCGGCTTGCGGAGGCGGGGCGCTCGGCGCGCGAGCGCTGAACCGGCTCAGTCCAGTTCGCGGACCTTGCGGATTCGTTCGATGCGCTGCATCACCCGGGTCGTCGTCGTGGCCATCAGATCCTCGATCTGCTTGCGGAAGACCGGATAGGCCGCCGCCTGATCCCGGAGCGTGTCCAGATCCAGGGTCAGAAGCTCGAGATGGGTGGCTGCAACGATGTCGGCCGGATGCCGCGCTTCGCCCAGGATCGCTTCGTCGCCGAGCATGTCGCCCGCCTCGAGATCATGCAGAACATGCTCCTGACCGCGTCGGTCCGTGTAGACGAGGTCGGCGGTTCCCCGCGTGATCAGCAGCACCTCGGTTATCAGCCGACCGCCCTCGCAGACGCGCCGCCCGCGCGTTACGCGGATCACCCGGGCCCGGGACGCAAGCCGCTTGCGTTCGGCAAGCGGCAGGCGCCGAAGCAGCCGGTTGCGGGAAATCAGCGTCACCTTGCGGCGTTCGGCGGCCGTCCGCTTCAGGTGCTGTTCCAGGCCGTCGAAGCGGGCCAGACAGTCCCTGAGTCTGCGCCTCGGGATTTCCAGAAGGCTGCTGGGGGCGGCCGCAACGACGCTGGCCGAGCGGGGACGGTCGGTAAGCACGCCCCATTCGCCGACCACGTCGCCCTTGCGAAGATGGTTCAGGGTCACGGGCCTTCCCGTGTCCGGGTCGGGTACGAGCGCGACGAGCTCGCCTTCGAGCACGAGGTAGATCGCATCGGGCGGATCGCCCAGGCGGAAGAGGTGTTCCCCGTCGGCTAGTTTTTTCGGCCGGATTCCGAGCAGCAATCGCTCCATCAGCCCAAGGTCCAGAAAATCGAGAAACGGGGCTTCCGACGGCAGCGCGTCCGCGGGCCCCTTGCCCGCAAGCCAGGGCATGTCGCGCGCGAGCGCCTCGGCCTCTTCGGTGTTCCCGCCCGCGAGCAGCAGGCCGTAAAGCCGCTCCCAGGCCCGCCTTGCCTGGGCCTGTTTGCCCAGCTTGTCGAGGATGCGGGCGTACTCGCGAAGGAATCGCGGATCGTTCGGATAGACTTCGACGAGTTGCCGGTACATTGCTTCGGACTGGGCGAGGACCGAACGCTCATCCATGAAGGCACCTCCGCTCTCGCATCCTAGGATTCCCATCCGGTGAAATCCATCACCGCCCCGGAGCGCGGCTCTTCGGCAGCCTGCGCGTGCAAGGAGGCGCATCAATGCTGAACCGGATGCACGATCAGGGGATGAATCGCAACATGTTTCCCGGAGCAGTCGAGCTGAGCCTTTCCCGCGGGCGGTTCCTGTTCCGCGCGGGCGATCCGTTCGACGATACGGCCTGGCTGGTGCTGGACGGAATCATCACGCTTGAGCTCGAAGGCCCGGGGGATGTCCGGACGATCGCCCTTCTGCTTGGCCCGGGCGAGCTGGTGGGGGCATCCGGATTCCTGCGGCCCGGGCAAGCGCCAAGGCGGGCAAGCGCCCGGTCGCTCGGCAAAAGCCGCGTGCTGTGCATCCGCCGCGAAGACTGGGAACGGGCGCGCCGGATGCCCGGATTCGAGAACGGGCTCCTTGGAGCCCGGGAGCGGCGGATCCGTCTTCTGGAGCGTGCCGTGCGACGGCTGGGCATGCCGCGCGCCGTTCAGCGCGTCGCCATGAGCCTGCTCGAGCTTCCCGAATGGCGCGGGCATCAGGGCGCGTCCGAGATTGTGGTCCGGATTCCCGTGCACGCCGATCTTGCGCGTCTGGTCAACTGCACCCGCGAACGCGTAACGCGAATGCTCGGAGATCTGAACGCAGTGGGTGCAATCGCCTCCACGGGCACCCGGGGCGTGTACCGCCTTCACCGCCAGAGGCTTTGGCAGGTGTGCGAAACCGGGCGGGTGCGCTAGGCTCGTCGCTCAAGGCCGGAGATGCTCCGGCCCACGGCGAGGGAGGGCGCATGCGCTTTGCGCGGAAGTTCCGCACCCGGGAAATGCTGGTGGCAGGGCTCATTGGGGCGCTTGCGCTGCTGCTGTTCTTCTGGAATCCGCCCGCCCTGAGACATCTGGAAAGCACGGTGCTCGACGGATATTTCCAGCTCCGCGGTCCGCTGGATGCCGGGAGCACGCCCGTGGCCCTCGTCGCCATCGACGATCATGCGATTCACCGGATCGGCCGCTGGCCCTGGCCGCGCGATGTTCTGGCCGAACTCGTCGAACGCGTCCGGGCGGCGGGGCCGCGCGCGGTGGCGCTCGATCTCGTCTTTCCCGAGCCCGAAATGGCGAACGTCCACGATCTTGGCCGGATGATGCGGCGCCTCGGGATGGACGGGCAGGGAACCGAGCGGGAAATGGCGCGGCTTGCGCGCGGGGATGCGCGACTCGCCTCGGTGTTGTCCCGGCCCGGCCCGCCCGTGGTTCAGGGGTATTTCTACTACACCGATGCCGGCCTGCTGCAGCTTGAGGGCGAAGATCCTGAGGCGGAGTTCGAGCGCATCGCCGATTCGGTGTTCACGCGCGTGGACGATCGCGCCGGCGGGCGCAACCGGGTTCTGGACGTGGCCGGCCTTCGCACGAACATCGCCCCGATCGCGCGCGCAACCCCGTATGGGGGCTTTCTGAACTTCGTGCCCGATACCGACGGCGCCCTGCGCTTCGCGTCGCTGCTTGTGCGCTTTCACGATTTCTACCTTCCCTCGCTCGCATTGGCCGCGGCCCGCGCCTGGGAGGCCGCGGATGAGCTTTTCGCCGAGGTGCGTCCCACCGGGGTCGAGATCCGGATGGGCCCGCATCGGGTTCAGGCCACGGCGCAGGGGCTTGCCTGGATCAACTTTCTCGGCCCGGGCGGCACGATCCCCACCTATTCCGCGGCCGATGTGCTTGAAAGCCGGGTGGAAGCGGGGCGTCTTGCCGGGCGCCTCGTGTTCGTCGGGGTCACCGCGGCGGGCGTTCACGACGTCCGCGCCACCCCGGTGGACCCCGTGATGCCGGGTACCGAAGTGCAGGCTCAGCTTGCGGCCAATCTGATCGGCGATGCGCTGCTGGCCCGGCCGGATTCGGTCTATCTGTTCGAGTTTCTGATGATCTTCGTCGTGGCCGTCGGCTACGGGCTGAGCTTCCGCCGGGCGGTCGAGCGTACCCGCGGGTTTCTGACCCTGGCGCTTCTGGTCGCCTGGTTTGCCTTCGGATACTGGCTGTTCCTGCGCGGCATCTGGCTGCACGTGGTGCTCACGGCCCTGCAGACCGTCGCGACCTTCGCGGCGCTGTTTGCGCTCAGTTTCGCCGATGTGCTCTACCACCGCCATCTGCTGAAGGAGACCTTTTCCCGCTTCGTCGATCCGGAGGTGGTCGAGGAGGCGATCGCGCACGAGGAGGAGCTGGCGCTTGGCGGCGAGGAACGGGAAATCAGCGTGATGTTCGTCGATGTGGCCGGCTTCACCGCGATGTCCGAGCGGCTGTCGCCCCAGGAGGTCGTACGCCACATCAATGCGTTCTTCGATGCGGCCACGCCGATCGTGTTCCGGCACCACGGATGCATCGACCGACTCACCGGTGACGGGCTGATCGCGCTGTTCGGCGCGCCGATCCAGGACCCGGATCACGCGGCCGACGCCTGCCGGGCGGCGCTGGATCTGTCCTCGGCGCTGGATCCGCTGCGGCCGGTGTTCGAGTCGATCGGGCATCGGCTGCGCGTGCGCGTGGGGATCAACACGGGCCGGATGGTCGTCGGGAATATGGGTTCGAGCGAACGGATGCAGTACACGTTCATGGGGGATGCGGGCAACACGGCCGCCCGGCTGGAGTCGCTCAACAAGCAGTACGGATCGCTGCGCATGATCGGCCCGCGCACCGCCGAGCTCGTTGCGGACCGCTTCGTGCTGCGCGAACTGGACACGGTGGTGCTGGTCGGCAAGCACGAACCGATCACGGTGTTCGAGCTTCTGGCTCCGGCCCGGGACCGGGAGGAATGGGCGCCGCTGCTCGAGGCCTACGGGGTCGCGCTTGCGCAATATCGCGAGGGGCGGTTCGCTGAGGCCGCGCGGATGTTTGCGCGCGTTGCCGCCGACTTCGAGGATGCGGTCGCGCGCACGATGGCCGAGCGCTGCCGGAGCCTTGCCGAGGCGCCACCCGCGGACTGGAACGGGGTCTGGGTTGCGCGTTCGAAGTAGACGCGGAGGTGAGGAATGGCACCGGAAGCAAGCGGGGAATGCGTGTAGGATGCCGCGCATGAGGTGGAGTCTGGCTGCTTTCCTTGCGCTTGCGCTCGGCACGGGTGCGTGCGATGCCGGGGCTGCGGATGCCTGGAAGATTCACTGGATGCCCGAGGCGAGCGCGGCTGCATTTGCCGGGACGCCCACAGAGGTGCCGGATCCCTATTCCCAAGCGCCCGCAGAAGTCGCCGATCCTTATGCCCGGCAAGTCCGTCCGGAAGAACGCGTCCACCGCATTCGCACGCGAACGACCGCATCGCCTGAGCGCGCGCGCCGGCTGCCCGAAGCATCGGTGGCGCCGTTGACCGACGAGCAGGCGGAAACGCTGCTCGACTATCGCCAGTACGCACGGGTGGAAGCGGGGATGCGCGCGCGCCTGAGCAGGAATCCGCACGATGCGATGGCCTGGCACTGGCTTGCCGCCGCACTTCAAGCGCAGGGCCGCGATCGGGAGGCTGCCGAGGCGCGCATACGGGCGCGCCGGCTCGGCGGCGGCAGCCGGAACTGGCACGTTTCGCTGAGCCTGGGGGCGCTTGCGGACAGCAATGTGGTTGTGGCACCCGATGCCGTTTCGCTGCCCGCGCGCGATCGGGGGGACATCGGCGCCCGGATCGGGCTGGCCGTTTCCGGCTCGCCCGGCGAAGGGGTCTCGGGTCTGGCCTGGCGGCTCGGCTACCGGGACATGGTCTATCAGGATTTCAATGCCTATGCGCTGCGCACGCTGGAAGGGGCGGCCGCGATGCACTGGCGGAGCGGATCGCGCGATGCCTGGGCCGGAGTCCGGGTCGAGGGCGCGCAGCTCGGCGGCGGATCGCTGTTCGCCGGTGCCGAGGGGCTGGCCGGCATCGAATGGCGGCCGGGCGATTTTGCCTACGGCCTTTCGGCTGTGGCCGGCAGGCGCAACTTCAGCGCCGCGTTCTCGGATTTTTCGGCGTTCCGCTGGCGGCTGGATCTGAGCGCCGGGCACGAGGCTGCCGAACGGCGCTTTTCCATGCTGCTAGGTGCCGGCGAGGACCGCACCCGGCTGCCGGAGGAAGCATTCCGTGAGTTTCAGCTGGGGCTCGATGGCTCGCTGCCGATTGTCCGCTGGCACGGGGCGCTTCGGCTCGGAGTGCAGGCGCATTTCGCCCGGCGCCGCTATCTGCACCGTGATGCACGGCCGTTTCTGATTCGTTCCCAGACAAGGCGCGACCGTGAGCTGGGGCTTGGAGCGGAGCTTGCCTGGCAGCGCAAGGCCTCGCTCTGGGGCGGGAAGGCGGGCGAAACCTGGTATGTCCATGGCGCCTGGATCCGGCATGATTCGACGATCGATGCCGCGGCGGTGTTCGATCCGGCCCAGTCCCGGGCCTGGCGTCGCTGGCGCATTGAGGGTGGCGTGCGATGGTACTACTGAGAGCGGCGAGCCTGCTTGTTCTGGCCGCATGCATGTTCGGCTCCGCGGCCTGGGCTGAGGATGAGGCCGGCGTGATCGAATACGTCCGGGGATCGGCCTTCATCGAGCGTGGAGCTCAGACGTTCGGGGCCAAAGAGGGGCAGCCGGTGCACGTGGGCGACGTCGTGCGCACCGGCGCGCATTCACGTGCGCGCATTCGCTTCGTGGACGGCTCGCGTGTGCAGCTTGGTTCGAACGCGGCCGCGCGCATCGAGCGCTACCGGACCCGTTCGGACGGTTCGATTCTCGATGCGCTGATCGATCTGATTCAGGGCCGGGGCCGGTTCGTGGTCGAGAAACTCAAAAGCGCCGATGCGCGCTATCGGGTGCGCACGCGCGCGGTCCTGATCGGGGTGCGCGGCACCGACATTCTGGCCCAGAGCGAGGCGGATGCCGCGCATGTTGCCCTGATCGAAGGCAGGGTCGAGCTCACGCGCGAGGGCGGGCGCGCGGCTTCGCTTGCCGCGGGTGAATACGTCCGTGCGGCGGGAGCGTGGCCCGTCCGGCCCGAGCCGATTCCGGCCGCGTGGCTCGATGCCTTCATCCGCGACGTTGGCTCGATGCGCGAAGGCGCGCGCCGCAAGAAGGACGAGGAGGCGCCCGCGCCGCCGCTCGATGCGATTCAGCGCCGCTCGCTGGATCGGCTGGGCTCGCCGACGGTGGTGCCGCGCTGAGCATGGCCCGCCTCCGCTTGCCGCGCTTGCTGATCGCGCTGGCCGGGCTGTGCCTTGCCGCCTGCCCGCAGGCCCAGAATCCGACCCCGACCGGAGCCGCGCTTGCGGGAAGCGGCGGGGGAGGCGCGGGCACGGGCGCGGGCGGCGGCACGGTGACCGTTCGGGTGTCGGGCGGCCAGGGCCTTGGCGCGCGCTTTCCGGGCCTTGCCCGGCTGCTTCTTTCGGTCACCGATGCGAGCACGCCGCATCAGGTGGCGATCCAGACGAACCTTCCGACCAACGGAGGCGCGATTCCGCTGAATCTGCCCGCGAACACGCCGCTGACCTTCACCTATGACCTGTTCGATGCCCAGGGAGGCTATCTCGGCACGGGCTCGACCACGGTGTCGCTGACGGGTTCCGGACAGACCGTGATTCCGGTGTCGATCCAGGCGGTTGCGCCGGGCACGCCGTTTGTCGATCCGCTCACCGGTCAGGCGATTGCCGGTCCTGTCGGGAGCCTGAGCGTGTCGGTGTTCACCGGCGCATCCCTCGTGCCGGTCGCGGGCGCCATTGTGGCCGTCGGCTTCGGCGCCGATCTGTATGCGACCCGGACCACCGATGCGCAGGGGCTGGCCACGTTCCCGGCCGTGCAACCCGGCACGGCGGTGCACGTGTTTGCGGGCGGCAACGCGGTCAGCGTGCTGGACTTCTACGGCACCGCGCTCGCCGTGCCGATGCCGGAGACAACGCCGCTTCCGGCCACGGTCCGGGTCAATCCTCCGGCAGGTCCCGGCGTGGATGCCTCCACACTTGCCGACGTCTACCTCACCGACGGCGTCCGGGTGGAACCCGCCGGCCACCTGCTCGGCGACCGCTCCCCGGTGTTCGAATGGCTGGCTCTTGTTCCGATGCGCGGGCCCGTGGGCATCAGCGCGATCATCGAATCGCCCGCCGATCCCCTCACCCGGCCCGACCGGGGATTCGCCCTCGCGGTGGCCGCGGGCCACCATGCGCAGGCGCCGCTTTCGGCATCGCTTCCGGACCCCTACGCCCAGCCCCGGCTTGCGACGTTTGGCGACAGCGTTTCCGTGGCCCCGCCCCCGGCGGGCCTCGGCACCGTGACCTCGGTCGGCCTCGACGTGTTCCGCCACGATCCGGCAACCAACGCCTGGCATCTGGTGTCGCACAAGGACAACACGCTCACCCCCGCCACCCGGCGCAACGTCACGGTCTGGCAGCTTTCGGGCGGCGACGATCACATGCGCGTGATCCGGGTGTCCGACGGCTATGCGGAGGTCGAGCTGCGCCAGCATGCGCCGAACCTTTCCGCCGGCGTGTTTGCCGCGCCCGTTTATCCCGCCTCGATTCCGGTGGCCTCGCAGCCCGTGCGCTCGCCCGTGCCGGGCGCCTGGGCCGACCCCTATGCGACGAGCGTCCAGTGGACCGATCCCTACGGCACGGTGGCCTGGGACGGTGCGGTGATCGAGCTGAGCCAGGGCGTGCGCCAGTGGCGGGTGCATGCGATGAGCGCCCGTACGCAAGCTCTGCTGCCGCCGGTGCCGCTGGGGGCGAGCGCTCCGCTGGCAGCGGGCCAGACCGCCCAGGTGCGCGTGCGCGAGTATCAGCTGGAGCCTGCGGCGGGCTTCGACCCAAACAACCCGGACCTCTGGTGGTGGGAGCGGATGAGCCGGACCGTGGCCTCCTCGCCTGTCGTCTCGTTCACGCCGTGAAGGGCTTCCGCATGCGCAGCCCCGCGCAGGGGCCGGGTTTCCTCCGATGAAGCGTCTTACGGTCCACGATCACGACCGGAAAGCCGCGGGCATGACCTACGTCTACCCCGTGCTCTCCCGGCGCGCCGGCGGGATCTCGGTGGGCATCAACCTCAATCCGAACCGGGCCTGCAACTGGGCCTGCATCTACTGCCAGGTGCCGGGGCTCAGGCGGGGCGCGGCCCCCGCGATCGATCTGGATCGGCTTGATTCGGAGCTGGCCGCGCTGCTGGCGCGCCTGCGCGATCACGAGGTGATGGCCGAACTTGCGCCCGAGGGATGCCGCCGCATCGCCGATCTGGCGATTTCCGGAGATGGCGAGCCGACCAGCGCGCGCGGCTTCGATGCGATCGTGGCGCGGATTTTCGCGCGGATGCGGGCCGAGGGGCTGGACGTGCCGCTTCGGCTGATCACGAACGGTTCGTATGTGCACAAGGCCCAGGTCGCGCGCGGGATCGCCGCGATCGGCGAGGGCGGCGGCGAGGTCTGGATCAAGGTGGATCGCCTGACCAGCGCGGGGATCGAGGCGGTCAATGGCGTGCGTCTGTCGCCGGAGCGTCTGCTCGGTCAGGTCGAAGCCTGCGCGAGGCTTGCGCCGACATGGATTCAGACCTGCCTGTTCGCGATGGACGGCCGTCCGCCGCCGGAAGCCGAACTTTCCGCGATCGAACGGGGAGTGGCCGAACTTCTCGAACGCGGCGTGCGCCTTTCCGGCATGCTGCTCTACGGGCTTGCGCGGCCCTCCATGCAGCCCGGCGGGGCGCGGCTGTCGGCCCTGCCCCGCGAGGATCTGGAGGCGTTCGCCGACCGGATTCGGGCCCTGGGTCTGGCCGTTTCGGTGCATCCGTAAGCCCTGGGCTTGCGGGGATTGCACAGGCCGGAGCATGCCGCTATCGTTCGCCGCCCACGAAAGGAAAAACAAGAGGTAACGACGTTCATGTCTTTGGCGACGGAAGAAAAAAACGCGATCATCGAGAAATATCGCCGTTCCGAGGGCGATACGGGGTCGCCCGAGGTGCAGATTGCGCTGCTGACCGCGCGCATCAACCACCTGTCGGAGCATTTCAAGGTCCACCACAAGGACCATCATTCCCGCCGCGGCCTGCTGAAGATGGTCGGCCAGCGCCGGAATCTGCTGAACTATCTGAAGAAGAAGGATTTCAACCGCTACCGCGCGCTCATCGAGAGCCTGGGTCTGCGGCGCTAGCATCCACGGGGCGGCCGTCTGCGGCCGCCCCTTCCTTTTTCCGTCCCGTGCTTTCCGTTCGCCAAAGGCATGCACGGAGAGGAAAGGAAGCAAGCCATGTTTGACATCAAGACCACGACGGCCGAAGTTGGCGGCCGCACCTTTTCATTCGAAACCGGACGCATCGCCCGTCAGGCGGGCGGCGCGGTCATGGCCCGATACGGCGACGTCGTCGTTCAGGTGGCGGCCACGGCCGCGAAGCAGCCGCTGCAGGGCGTGGATTTTCTGCCGCTGACCGTCCACTACCAGGAAAAGACCTACGCCGCCGGCCGCTTTCTGGGCGGGTTCTACAAGCGCGAGGGCCGGCCGAGCGAGAAGGAAACCCTGACCAGCCGGCTGATCGACCGTCCGATCCGGCCGCTGTTCCCGAAGGGCTATTTCCATGAGACGCAGGTTCTGGCCACGGTGATTTCGGCCGACGAGCACAACAATCCCGACATCGTCGCGATCAACGGCGCCTCGGCGGCGCTGGCGATTTCGGACATTCCCTTTCTGGAGCCGATCGCGGCCTCGCGCGTCGGGCTGATCAACGGCGAGTTCGTGCTGAACCCGACCTACGAGCAGATGCTGGGCTCCGATCTCGATCTGGTTGTCGCGGGCACGCGCGACGCGGTGCTGATGGTCGAGTCCGAGGCGAACGAACTGTCCGAGGAACAGATGCTCGAGGCCGTGCTGTTCGGCCAGAAGGGCTATCAGCCCGTGCTCGATGCGATCGAGGAGCTCGCGCGTCTGGCCGGCAAGCCGAAGATGGAGGTGGAGCTTGCGGGCTCCGAGGAAATCGAGCGCCTGGTGGCGGAGGCCTTCGCCGATCGCGTTCGCGAGGCCTACGGCATCGTCGAGAAGCAGAAGCGGGCCAAGACGCTGGAGGCGCTGCGCGCCGAGGCGGTCGAGAAATTCGCCTCGGAAGAGGGCGGCGAAGGCTTTTCGCCGAACGACGTGGCCACGGCGATGAAAAACCTCGAGCGGCAGATCGTGCGCCGGGCGATCATCGAGGGCAAACCGCGCATCGACGGACGCCGCACCGACGAGGTGCGCCCGATCGACTGCCAGGTCGCGATTCTGCCGCGCACGCACGGCTCCGCGCTGTTCACGCGCGGCGAAACCCAGGCGCTGGTGACCGTCACGCTCGGAACCGAGCAGGATATGCAGCTGATGGAAAGCCTCGAGGGCGTGGAGCGCCAGCGCTTCATGCTCCACTACAACTTCCCGCCGTTCTCGGTCGGCGAGGTTCGTCGCATCGGCCCGCCGGGACGCCGCGAGATCGGCCATGGCAGGCTGGCCAAGCGCGGGCTTGAGGCGGTGATTCCGGGCGAGGAGGAGTTCCCGTACGCGATCCGCGTCGTCTCCGAGATCACCGAGTCGAACGGTTCCTCGTCGATGGCGACGGTTTGCGGCGGCTCGCTGGCGCTGATGGATGCCGGCGTGCCGCTCAAACGGGCCGTGGCCGGGGTTGCGATGGGGCTGATCCTCGAGCCGGACGGCTACGCGGTGCTCACCGACATCCTCGGGGATGAGGACCATCTGGGCGACATGGACTTCAAGGTCGCCGGCACCGAGAAGGGTGTGACGACCTTCCAGCTCGACATCAAGATCGGTGGCCTCACCCCCGAGATCATGCGCGAGGCGCTGAAGCAGGCGCATGCGGGCCGGATGCACATCCTCGGCGAGATGAACAAGTGCATCGACCGGCCGCGTCCCGGGATTGCCGAGCATGCGCCGAGGCTGTTCACGATGAAGATCAATCCGGACAAGATCCGCGAGGTGATCGGCCCCGGCGGCAAGGTCATCAAGGGCATCGTCGACGAAAGCGGCGCGAAGATCGACATCGAGGACGACGGAACGGTCAAGATCTTTGCGACCTCCGCCGCGGCCGGCGACAAGGCGCGCAAGATGATCGAGGACATCGTCGCCGAGGTCGAGGTCGGCCGGATCTACGAGGGCACGGTGGTGAAGATCATGGACTTCGGCGCCTTCGTGCGTCTCATGGGTCGGACCGACGGACTCGTGCACATCTCGCAGATCGCCGATCACCGGGTGACCAACGTCGCCGACGAGCTCAAGGAGGGGCAGAAGGTGCGCGTCAAGGTCCTGGAGATCGACCGCAACGGCAAGATCCGGCTCTCGATCAAGGCGGCCAGGGCAGAGGATGCCAAGGCCTGATCCGGCGGCCGGACGGCTTGCGGGAGAGGCGGCATCGTCCGCCTCTTTTGCTTGATGGAGGAGCCCCGGGGAATGCGTGACTGGCGGCTTGAAGCCGGCGAGGTGCGCGGCGTGCGCGTGGCCACCCGAGAAATGCCGCAGGTCCAGAGTGTCGCGATCGGCGTGTTCGTCGATGCGGGCAGCCGGGACGAGCCCGCAAAGCTTGCCGGCATCAGCCATGCGCTCGAGCACATGGCCTTCAAGGGAACGAAGAGCCTCGATGTCCACCGGCTCGCCGAGCGGCTCGACGAGCTCGGCGGCCAGGCCAACGCGTTCACGACCCGGGAGCGCACCTGCTTCCACCTGCATGTGCTGCACGAGCGCTGGACCGAGGCGCTCGAGCTGCTGCTCGACATGGCGCTTGCCCCCAGCCTTCCGGACGAGGAATGGGCGCGCGAGCGCGAGGTGATCCTGGCCGAGATGGCGATGGTCGAGGACAGTCCCGAGGACTGGCTGATGGACCGTCATCTGGAGCGGGTCTTCGGATCCCATCCGCTGGGCCGCCCCGTGATCGGCAACGAGGCGGCGCTGCGTTCGATCACGCGCCGGGATCTGATGGCGTTCCGGAGCCGCTTCTATCGTCCTCCGCGCCTGCTTGTGGCCGCGGCCGGCCGCATCCGGCATGAGGAGTTCGTGCGCGCGCTGAACGATCGGGACTGGCCGGAGCCCGCGGAACCCGTGAAGCGGCCTCCCGCGAATCCGATTCCCGGGCTCGACCGCTTCGCGCGCGAGGGGGAGCAGGCGCTGTTCGCGATCTCCGCGCAAGGGGTGCGCGCGGCCAGCGACCAACGGCCGGTGGCGTGGCTGGCCAACCAGGTGCTGGGCGGCGGCATGAGTTCGCGCCTGTTCCGCGAGGTGCGCGAGCGGCGCGGTCTTGCCTACCATGTCGGCGCGCATCTGGCCTCGTTCACCGACACGGGGCTGTGGACCGTCACCTGCCAGACGCCGCCGGCGCTGGCTCCGGATGCGGCCGGCGTGATCGTCGGGGAGCTGGATCGGCTTGCGCGCGATCTGAACGAGGCGGAAGTCGGCCGCGCCCGCGACCAGCTGGAGGTGCAGATGCGCATGGGCATGGATTCCGTCGAGGGGCAGATGCTGTATCTGGGCGCTCTGCTCGACGAGGACGAGCTGCGCTCGCCGTGGGAGTGGATCGAGGCGATGCGCCGGGTGCGCGCGGGCGAGATCCGCGAATGGATCGCCGGCCGCTGGATGGATGCGCGCTGGAGCGTTGCCGCGCCCGAGCACAGCCTGTCCGCGATTTGTGATAGACTGCCGCCATGCTAGAAACGATCCGCGAGGACATCCGCACCGCCTTCGCCCGGGATCCGGCGGCCCGCTCGACCTGGGAGGTGCTCACCTGCTATCCCGGGCTGCACGCGGTCTGGATGCACCGCATCGCCCACTGGCTCTGGACGCACCGGCTCAAGTGGCTGGGGCGGTTCGTGTCGCATCTCGCGCGCTGGCTGACCGGCATCGAGATTCATCCGGGCGCGCGCATCGGCCGGCGCTTTTTCATCGATCACGGCATGGGGGTCGTGATCGGCGAAACGACCGAGATCGGCGATGACGTGACGCTTTACCACGGCGTGACCCTGGGCGGCACGACCTGGGAGAAGAAGAAGCGGCATCCGACGCTGGAAAACGGCGTGATCGTCGGCGCGGGCGCGAAGGTGCTGGGCGCGATCACGATCGGGGAACAATCGCGCATCGGCGCCAACTCCGTCGTGCTCCGGGACGTGCCTCCGCACTCCACCGTCGTCGGGATCCCGGGCACGGTCGTGGGCTCGACCGAATCGCTGATTCAGGACGGCCGGATCAACCTCGATCATCACCTGCTCGGCAACCCGGTCGCCGAGGCGCTCGGCCACGTGCTGAAGATGATCGACGACGTCAACGCGCGCATCGATGCGTTCCATCCGCATCCGAAGGGCGAGAAGAAGAAGCTCGACGAGGCCTTCGAACAGGATCTGAAACAGGAACAGGAAAAGCTCGAACGCTTTCTCGGGGGCGGCGGCATCTGATCAATACTTGACCAGAATACTCGGGTATCTAATATCCGAGCCCGGTGTGGGGACTTTCCCGCCGGGGGTGGTTCGATGCGATTGACAAGCAAGGGACGCTACGCGGTGTCGGCGATGGTCGATCTGAACCGGCACGCGACGAAGGGCCCCGTGACCCTTGCCGCGATTTCCGAGCGTCAGTTCATTTCGCTGTCCTACCTTGAACAGCTGTTCCGATGCCTGCGCGAGGCGGGGCTTGTGCGCTCGGTGCGGGGGCCGGGGGGCGGCTATCTGCTTGCTCGGCCCGCCGAGGAGATTTCGGTGGCCGAGGTGATCCGCGCCGTCAACGAGCCGGTGCGCACGACGATGTGCGAAAACGGGATCCGCGGATGCCATCGCGGCAATCGCTGCGACACGCACGAGCTCTGGGAGGCGCTCGGGCGCCACATCCAGCGCTTTCTCGATGCCGTGAGCATTGCCGATGTCGCCCGGGGGCGGCCCGCGCTCGAGCCGATCGAGGCCGCGCTTGCGGGCGGCGGGGCCGGGGCATCCATCCCGGCGCATCAAGAGGCGAAGCTTGGCGAAGCGACGGTATCTGGACGCTAACGCCAGCTGCCCGATGCTGCCCGTCGCCGTCGAGGCGATGATCGAGGCGGCGCGCGAGCATGGCGGCAATCCGTCGAGCCTGCACTGGGCGGGACGGGCCGCGCGCAGGCTCGTGGACGACGCTCGCGACAAGCTGGCCGCAAGCCTCGGCGTCGAGCCGGGATCGGTCGTGTTCACCTCGGGAGGCACCGAGGCGAACAACGCGGCCATCCGCGGGGTGCTGGAGGGGGCGGGAGCCGGCCGGGTCGTGACCTCGGCGATCGAGCATCCCTCGGTGCTCGAGCCCCTGAATCTGCTCGCTAGGCTGCGGCCGGATCTGGAAATCGTCCGCATCCGTCCGGAGGCCGACGGGCGGGTCGATGCCGGGACGATGGCGGCCGCGATGACGGAATCGACGCGTCTGGTCTGCCTGATGGCCGCGAACAACGAAACCGGCGTGCTTCAGCCGGTCGGCGAGATCGTGCGCATCGCCCGGGAGCGCGGGATTCCCGTGCTCGTCGACGCGGTTCAGGCCTTCGGCCGGGTGCCGCCGGATCCGGCATGGGCCGAGGCCGACATGCTGAGCCTGTCTGCGCACAAGATCGGCGGGCCGAAGGGCGTGGGCGCGCTGATCGTGCGCCGGGGCTTGCGTCTTGCGCCGCTGCTGGCTGGCGGCGGACAGGAGCGCGGCCGGCGTTCCGGCACCGAGAACGTACCCGGCATCGCGGGCTTCGCCGCGGCCATCGGCGAGGCCGATTTTGCGGCGCTGGCGGCCGTGCGCGATCATTTCGAGAAACGGCTGGGCGAGCGCCTTCCCGACGTCCGCGTGCTCGGGCAAAGCGCGCCGAGGCTTCCGAACACCTCGCTGGTTCTGATTCCCGGCACCGACGGGGAAACCCTCTTGATGCAGCTCGATCTGGAAGGGTTTGCGGTCGCTTCCGGCTCGGCCTGCTCGTCCGGCAAGCAGGGGGTCTCGCATGTGCTGCTGGCGATGGGGCTCGATGAGGCCACGGCCCGGGGCTCGCTCCGGGTGAGCTTTCCTCCAGGCGCGACGATCGCCGATGCCGACGCGCTTGTGGAGGCGCTGGTGCGCGTGCGCGCGCGCCTGGATGAGCTCGCCGGGCTGATGGGCTGACGAAACAATCGAGCGAACGATGCATGGAGCACAACGATGACGAAGGAAGTGGACATCCGACTGACCGAGGCGGCCTGTGCGCGCCTTGCCGAGCTGTGCGCGGATGGTTCCTCGGTCCGGCTTTCGGTGCGTGAGGCCGGCTGCTCGGGCCTGGAATACGAGATGGCGCTCGTGGATGCGCCGGACCCGGAGGATCTGCGCATCGAAGGCCCGGGCTTTACGCTCTGCATCGATCCGGAATCGTACCGCCGGGCGCTGAAGGGCCTGCGGCTGGACTTTCAGCGGGATCTTCTGTCCTCGGGATTTGTCTACGACAATCCGAACGTCCGCGGCGAATGCGGCTGCGGCCGCTCGTTCACCGTGGACCCGATTGATTGAGCGCCAAAGGGAGGGGAATGATGGCCTACGTACTGCTTTCCATTTCCGGCCGGGACCGGCCGGGCATCGTCCGCGATGTCGCCGAGGCGATGCTGCATCTGAAGGCGAACATCGAGGATTCGTCGATGACCGCGCTGCGCGGGCGTTTCACGATGATGCTCATCGTGCGCCTTGCGCCCGAAACCGGCCTGTCGGAGCTGAAGGCCGCGCTTGCCGAGCTTGAGCGGCGCACCGGGCTTTCCGTCCAGTCGCAGCCGCTCAGCGAGGATGAAGTTCGAACCGCACCTCTGGAGCCGGACCATGTCATCACGGTGCACGGCGCCGACCGGCTCGGGATCGTGCATGCGGTGGCCGAGGCCCTGGCCGAGCTCGACGTGTCGATCGTGGATCTTTCCACGCGCGTGCAGCCGCAGGAAGACGGCGACCTCTACCTGATGGCGCTCGAGGTGGCCGCGGGCGCGAAGGCCGAAGCGATGCGCCGCGCGATGGAGAGCGTCGCCGCAAGGCTCGGCGTGGACGTCGAGGTGCATCCGCTGGACGAAGGACTGCTTTGAAGGCGCCGGATCAGGCCGAAGGCATCCTCGTCCATCCCGATCCGAGGCTCCGCCAGAAGGCGCGGCCGGTCGAGGATTTCGGTCCGGAGCTCATCGAGCGCTGCCGCTGGCTGGAAGGCTGGATGCGCCGCGGCCCCGGCGGGGTTGGCATCGCTGCGCCCCAGCTGGGCTGGTCGGCCCGCGTCGTCGTGGTCGACTGCCGGGAAAGCCGGCGGCCGTGCGAACATCACGGCCTCCTGTTTCTCGTCAATCCGGTGATCCACCGCTCCAGCGGCCGGGCGCTCGGCCGGGAGGGATGCCTGTCGGTGCCGGACTGGGTCGGCATGGTGCCTCGCGCCCGCGAGATCGAGGTGGCGTTCATCACGCCGGAGGGGAAGCCGGCAACGATCACCGCGCGCGGCTTCGAGGCCCGGGTGATCCAGCACGAAGTGGATCATCTGGACGGCATTCTGTTCATCGACCGGGTCGTTTCGACGCGCGACCTGGTCCGGCGCATGGCGGCGGACGAAGGCGGCGATCCGTCCTCGGGAGTCGAAACGTCACAACGAATGGCCAGCGCGTCCGAGAACTAGCGGGGTGCTTTTCGCCTCAAGGCAGCATGCGCTGCCGCGATTCATCGCTCGCCGGGCTTGCTGTTTCCACCGGTTTTGAGGCCCAGCCGGCTGATGCGCTGAAAGAGCCGTTCGCGTTCCTTCTCCGCATGCCGGAAGAGCAGTTCCTTCAGCGGCGGGTATCCCTCGACCACGGTTTTGAACGCGTTCAGGGGAATATGGGCCAAGAGGGCGTCGTCGAGCGCCTGCATGTCGGCGGGAACGGTGGCCTTCCGGATTGCCGAGGCATCCCCGGCCAGAGCTCCAACGGCAAGTTCCTCGAGCACGATCACCCGGCCCTGATGGTTCCATACATAGGCCGCGCGCCCGCGCACGAGCATGTCCACCGCGTCGATGTCGTCGCCGGCCTTGTGGATCGTCGCACCGGCCGGGTAGCGCGCCAGCCGGGTCTGACGGGCGATGAAGTGCCGCATGTCCAGCGGGACGTGCATCAGCACCGGATTCATCGACACCAGCGAGACCATCGTCCGGAAGTCGGATTTGCGTTTGAGTTCCGCCTCGAGTCCCGGATTTTCGGCCATCGCCGCGAGCATCCGTTTGCGCGGCAGCTTCACGACCACCGAGTCCCGATTGGCGACAACCTCGGCCGAACGCGGGCCGGGATCGAGCAGGCAGCCTTCCCCGACGACATCGCCGGCCTCGACGAGATTGAGCAGCACGGTACGGCCTTCGCTCGTTCGGTGAAGAATCGCGAGCTCCCCTTCCAGCACGAGGTAGACGGTATCGCCGGGCTCACCCTCCCGGAACAGGGTCTGGCCTTCCTTCAGCCGCTCGCGGTGCATCATCTGCCACAGGCGGCTGTTGAACTCCTCGGGCAGAAGCCGGCGGATGTCGAGATCGTCGCGCACCGAGCTGATCCGGCCGATTTCCGGGTGCTCGGTGACGAGCTCCTCGGCCTCCTTCGTTCGTCCGAGCTTGAGGAGCAGCGCATGCAGCGAGCGGAACGCCTCGGTGGCCGTCGCGATCTGCCCCGCTTCGAGCAGGAGCTCGGCATAGCGCTTCAGATACCCCGGATTGTCGGGGTACAGGTGCACGAGATCGGCATACGCCTGAAGCTCGGAATCGCGCGTTGCGTCGTTCATCGAAGGTTCCCGCAGGCCATGGTTGTGCCGAGTGTAGACCCGCTTTCCAGGGGCCGCCAGTCTTGCAAAGCGGCGCAATACGCCAAGAATGGGCTGGAATGAGGATTTGCAGGACTCGGGCCCGAAGGATGTGCCGCTTGTTGACCGGCCTCGTGGCGCTCGCCGGGATTCTTGCGACGTCCGGAGGGGCGCTGGCGAGGACGGCCGAAATCCGCGACGTCCGCCTCTGGACCGCGCCGGACAACACCCGCATCGTCTTCGACCTGACCCGCGCGGTCGAGTACCGCGTCTTTCAGCTGCATCAGCCCGAGCGCGTCGTGATCGATCTTGAACGGGCGACGTTGCGCGCGGCGCTGACCGGGCTGCCGCTTCCCGATCCGGTCGTGGCCTCGATCCGTCATGGCAGGCCCAAAAAGCACGTGCTGCGGGTGGTTCTGGACGTCAAGGAGCGGGTCGCACCGCGCACCTTCCTGCTCAAGCCGATGCAGGGCAAGCCCTACCGGCTCGTCGTGGATCTGAAGCGGCCGGAAGTGGCGCGCAAGGAGGCGATGGAAGCGGCCCGACTGCGCAACGGCAAGGAGCTGATCGTGGCCATCGATGCCGGGCACGGCGGCGAGGATCCGGGGGCGATCGGCCCGCACGGGGTCCGCGAAAAGGACGTGACGCTGGCCGTGGCCAAGCGCCTGGCCCGGCTCGTCGATGCGCGGCCGGGCATGAAGGCGCTGCTCACGAGAAAGGGGGACTACTACCTGCCGCTTGTCCGCCGCTACCAGATCGCCCGGGCCGCCCACGCCGATCTGTTCATCAGCATTCACGCCGACTCGGTCCGCCGGGGTGAGGCGCGCGGGGCTAGCGTCTATACATTGTCCGAACGGGGCGCGACGCCGGACAAGGCCGCGGCGGCGCTTGCCGCCAAGGAAAACGCGGCCGACGAAATCGGCGGGGAGCCGATTCTGGAAATCGAGGATCCCGAGGTTGAGCGGATCCTGAGCGACATGTTCCGGCGCGACAGCCTCGAAAGCTCGCAGATTCTGGCCGAAGAGCTTCTCACGGAGCTCCGGCGGGTGGGGCCGGTCAAGTATCTCAGGCCCAAGCGCGCCCGGTTCGTCGTGCTCGGGGCGATGGAGATTCCGAGCGTGCTGGTCGAACTCGACTTCATTTCCAATCCGCGCCAGGAGCGCCGGCTGCGCGATCCGCGCCATCAGGAGCGGATGGCGAAGGCGCTGCTCGCGGGAAGCCTGCGTTTTCTCAAGCGCATGGGACGGCTGGGCTCCGGCGGCGGCGGGGAATCGGCAAGCGCCTCGATGCCGCTTGCCGCCCAGCTCTAGCTTGCGCCTGGCCGTTCCGTTTTCGTAATGATGAGCACGAAGCCCTTGCCATCGATCGACTGGCGCCTGTATCAGCGTCTTCTGGGCTACCTGCGCCCCTACCTCGGGCGGCTCGTTGTGGCCATCGTGTGCATGATCGTGCTGGCCGCGTGCACGGCGGCGCTGGCCTGGGCACTGGAGCCCGCGCTGGACGAGGCGCTCTCCGGCAGACATCCGGACATGATCTACCTGATTCCGATGTTCATCGTCGGGCTCTACGTTGTGAAGGGCGCGGCCTACTACGGCCAGGCCTATCTGATGGGCTGGATCGGCCAGCGGGTGATCTTCGATCTGCGCAACGAGCTGTACGACCGCCTCGTCGCCCAGTCGCTGGCCTTTTTCGCGCACCGTAAAACCGGCGAGCTGATCGCCCGGCTCGGCTACGACGTGACCCTCGTGCAGTCGGCGGTCAGCACGGCGGTGACGGCGCTGATGCGCGATGCGATCTCGATCGTGTTTCTGCTCGGCGTCGTGTTCGTTCAGGACTGGCTGCTGGCCTGTATTGCGCTCGTCGTCTTTCCGCTGGTCGTCTATCCGATCGTCCGCTTCGGGCGCAAGATGCGGCGCGCGACCCTCGACGGTCAGGTGGCGATGGGCGCGATGACGAGCCTGGTCGAGGAAACCGTCGGCGGGATTCGCGTCGTCAAGGCCTTCGGCATGGAGGACTACGAGCGGCGCCGGTTCCGGGACCTCACCGGGCAGTTTCTCGGCCACCAGCTGCGCGCCTTCCGCGTGCAGGCGCTTTCGTTTCCGATCATGGAGCTGCTCGCGGGCTTCGGGATCGCCGGCGTGCTGCTCTACGGCGGCATCCGGGTGGCGGCCGGGGAAACGACGCCCGGTACGCTGATGTCGTTTCTCGCCGCGGTGATCATGCTTTATGAGCCGGTCAAGCGGCTGAGCGCGGCGAACAACCAGATCCAGCAGGGGCTCGCCGCGGCCGAGCGGATCTTCGAGGTTCTGGACGAGCCGGTGAGCGTGACCGATGCGCCCGACGCCGAGGAGCTGCCTCCGTTTTCGCGATCCATCCGCTTCGAGGGCGTGGAGCTTGTCTATCCCGGCGCCGACCGGCCGGTGCTCTCCGGCGTGGATCTGAGAATCGGCAAGGGCGAGGTCGTCGCCTTCGTCGGGCGCAGCGGAGCGGGCAAGACTTCGCTCGTGAACCTCGTGCCGCGCTTCATCGATCCGACGGCGGGGCGGGTGACGATCGACGGACGCGATCTGCGCGCGGTGACCCAGGAATCGCTGCGCCGCCAGATCGCGCTGGTCACCCAGGAGATCATCCTGTTCAACGACACGGTGCGGAACAACATCGCGTATGGTCTGCGCAACGACGGGCTGAGTGCCGACGAGCTCGACCGCAGGATCGTCGAGGCGGCCAAGGCAGCCAACGCGCACGAGTTCATCGTACGCCTGCCGGACGGCTACGACACGATGGTCGGCGAGCGCGGCGTGATTCTTTCGGGCGGGCAGCGGCAGCGGCTTTCGCTGGCGCGCGCGCTGCTCAAGGATGCGCCGATCCTGATTCTCGACGAGGCGACGAGCGCGCTCGATGCCGAGTCGGAACGGCTGGTGCAGCAGGCGATCGAGCGGCTGATGCAGGGGCGGACGGTGCTCGTGATCGCCCACCGCCTGTCGACGATCCGTCACGCCGACCGGATCGTCGTGCTCGAACACGGGCGCATCGTCGAGGTCGGCCGCCATCGTGAGCTGCTGGCGCGCGGCGGCCTGTATGCCGAGCTGTACCGGCTTCAGTTCGACGAGTCCCGGACGGGCGACGGTGGCGCAAGCGACTGAAGCTTCCGGATGGAGGGCGCGGCTAGCGCGCCGGCTCGTGCCCCGGCTGATCGTGCTCGTGCACCGGCTGCTGGCCGCGACGATCCGCTGGGAGTTCGTCGGCGAACGCTGGCGGCCGGGAGCCGAGCCCTATCTGCTGGCGTTCTGGCATTCGCGGATTCTGATGATGCCCTATGCCTACCGCGGCTGGGACGGGCGCATGCTGATCTCCGAGCACCGCGACGGCGCCTTCATCGCCGACGCCGTCGAGCGCCTCGGCATCCAATCGGTGCGCGGATCGAGCACGCGCGGAGGCGCCCGGGCGATGCTCGAGATGATCCGCTGGGCCCGGAAGGGGCACAGCCTCGGGATCACCCCCGACGGCCCCCGGGGACCGGCTGAGCGCGTCCAGATGGGAACGGTGGCGCTGGCGAAAAAGACGGGACTTCCGCTGCGCGCGGTCTGTTACGCCACCCGGCGCCATCTGAGGGCGCGTTCCTGGGATCGTTTCTACATTCCGCTGCCGTTTACGCGCGGGGTGTTCGTGATCGGGGAGCCGGTTTATGCGGACTCCGAGGACGACCGCGTCAATCTCGAACGCTTCCAGCGGGCGATGGACGAGGTATGCCGCCGGGCCGAAACCTACTTCGATCCGGGCAGCAGACCCGCGGCCTGAAGCCAGGCGCCTTCCAGGAGGCCGGCGTCCACGACAACCATTTCCGGATGCTGCCAGAAGTCGAACACCGCCTGGACGATCGCAAGTCCGGCGACGATCAGGTCGGCGCGGCCGGGTTCGATCGTCGGCAGGGCCTGGCGCTCGTCGTGGTTCAGCGCGAGCAGCGAATCCCGGAGCCGCTGGAAGGATGCGCGGGACATCCGGTGATTGTTCACGCGGTCCGGATCGTAGGGGACGAGGTTCATCTGGGTGGCCGCAAGCGTCGTGACGGTGCCCGCCGTGCCGACGAGATGCGCGGGAACCCTGCCGTCCCGCCAGCCGGCCTGCACGGCCTCGAGATGGGCCAGGCTTGCCCGCCGCATCGCCTCGAAGTCCCCGGGGCTTGGCGGATCGCTCCTCAGATGAGCCTCGACCAGGCGCACGACGCCGAGCTTCCGGCTTTCCGCATCGACGAGCCGGCCGCGTTCGGACCGGATGAACTCGGTGCTGGCGCCGCCGATGTCGAACAGCAGGAAGGATTTCCGGACCTCGGGATCGAGGACGCTGGAGGCGCCGGCAGCCGAAAGCGCGGCCTCGGTCGCTCCGTCGATGATCTCGATGCGGAGCCCGCAGGCGCGCTCGACCTCGGCGGCAAACTCGGCGCCGTCCGCCGCCTCGCGCATCGCGGCCGTGGCCACGGCCCGGGCGCTTGCGGGCTCAATCCCGTGACGGCGGATCGCTTCCGCAAGCTCGCCGAGTGCGGCGAGCGCGCGCCGCCGGGCCTTGGGGGAAAGCCGTCCGGTTTCGTGCAGGCCTTCGCCCAGGCGGACGATCCGGTGTTCGTAGTGGATGCGCTTCCAGGGGCTGTTCGCGCCGTCGGGCTCCGCGATCAAGAGCCGGAAGGTGTTCGAGCCGATGTCCAGGCTGGCCGCGCGCATCAGTCGCGTTTATGGCTTGCGGCAAGTTCCACGTAATGCGCGGCCGATCGCGCCAGAAAGGCGCGTTCCTCATCGGTAAGCTCGCGCATTTCCCGGGCGGGGACGCCCGCGTAAAGATACCCGCCGCGCAGGCGCCTTCCCTCCGGCACGAGGCTGCCGGCGGCGAGCAGGCAGCCGCTTTCCAGAACGGCGCGGTCCATCACGATCGCGCCCATGCCAACGAGGCAGCGGTCCTGGATTTCGCATCCGTGCAGGATCGCCCGGTGGCCGATGGTGACCTCGTCCCCGACCACGCAGGGGGCCACACCCTGGCTTGTGTGCAGCACGCAAAGATCCTGAATGTTGCTGCGGCGGCCGATGACGATGTCGTGCACGTCGCCGCGGAGCACGCACTGATACCAGATGCTGGATTCCGCGCCGATTCGGACCCGGCCGATGACCTCGGCGCTTTCGGCGATGAAGCAGCTGGCATCCACCTGAGGATGGATGCCGGCCCAGGGGATCAGCATCGGATTATCCGGCCTGGGCCTGGGAGGCGTCCTCGACCGGCTTGGGCTTCTTGCTGAGCAGATGCTTCCGGCTCTGCTCCTCGTCGTCGATCCGCGTGCAGCGGCCGTTGACCGACGCGCCTTCGGCGAGGCTCAGGCGGGTGTATTCGAGATCACCGTTCAGCCGGCCCTTGGGACCGATCGTGATCGACTTGCTGGCGCGGACGTTGCCGCGGATCGTGCCGTGCAGCATCAGATTGGGCACGTTGACCTCGCCCTGAATCTGGGCCGATTCGCTGACGATCAGCGTCCCGTCCTGAGAGGAGCGGATGTTGCCCTCGAACTGCCCGTCGATCCGGACCGTGCCCTCGAAGGTCAGTTCGCCCTTGAAGCGGGCCTGGGCGCCGATCAGCGTGTCGATGTGGGTGCCGCCGGTTGCCACCGGTTTTGAGCGCTTGATCATGATTCACTCCCTATGCTCAGGTTCTCGCGGGCCAGCTCGCGCCCGGAAGGGGAGGTCAGCACGACGCTGAGCTCCCTTGGGCGCCAGTCCTGGCGCCAGATGAGCGTTGTCTGCACGAAGGTATGGCTTTGCAGCCGGTAACGCAAGGGATCCGTGGCGCCCTCGGGCAGGAGCTCCACGGCGTTTCCTTCCGGATCGGTCGCCTGGAAGTGGATGCTTCCGGTGGCCGTGCGCGGGTAGTTTCCGCCTTTCACAAGCACGAGTTCGACCTGAATGGCGTGCTCCCCGGCCCAGCGCGCCTGGCCTGCGAGCAAGTGCACGCCCGGCTTGCTGCGCTCGCTCAGGATGGACTCAAAGAGCAGCACGCGCCGCTGAAGACGGTCGGCGCGGGCCTTTTCCTTCGCAAGCGTCTGTTCCATCGCGGTCTGCGCCCCGCGGGCAAGCTCCGCCTCGGCCCGGGCCTCGGCGAGAAGGTCGCTGAGTTCGGCCATTTCCTTCTTCAACTGCGCGATCATCTGGCTTGCGCGGTCGTCCCGCGTCGCGCCTAGCCAGTAGCCCATGCCGACAAGAAGCCCAGCCGAAACCAGCAGCCCCGCAAGCCAGCGGGCCGGATCCACAAGCCGCTTGTAGGCGGGCTTTTCGCCGCTCGGATCAATCAGGATCAGCTGCCGGATGCGCAGCCAATCGGGCCGCATGCCTTGCATCTAGGGCCAGACCGGCAGGGGTGAAAGCCCGGCCGTTTCCTCAAGCCCGAACATCCGGTTCGCGTTCTGCACGGCCTGGCCGGAAGCGCCCTTGAGCAGGTTGTCGATCGCGCTGAGCACAACGGCGTGGCGCTCGTCCTGAACCACGACCGCGATGTCGCAGCGGTTGCTGCCGCGGACGTCCGCGGTCGAGGGAAGCGCGCCTTCGGGCAGCACGCGGACGAAGGGCTCATCCGCATAGTGATCGGCCAGCAGCGCGCGCCAGCTTTTCGCATCCGTGCCCGAAAGATGCAGCGTGGCGAGCATGCCCCGCGTCATCGGCAGGATGTGGGGCGTGAACCGGACCGGCGCGCGTACACCGGCAAGGCGGGCCAGCGCATCCTCGATTTCCCAGGTGTGCCGGTGGCGCGGAAGCCCGTAGGCGCGCACCGACTCGTTGATCTCACAGTAGAGCAGATCCTGGCGCGCCGAGCGGCCCGCGCCGGAGGTTCCGGATTTCGCGTCGATGATGATCGAGGCGGTGTCGATCACGCCCGCCCGGGCGAGGGGCAGGAGCGGCAGCAGCGAGCAGGTGGGATAGCAGCCGGGGTTTGCAACCAGCCGGGCCCCGGCGAGCTTTTCCCGGACGTGCTCGGTCAGGCCGTACACCGCATCCTTCAGCAGTTCGGGGAACGGATGCTCAAGCCCGTAGGCCTCCGAATAGCGTTCGTGCCGGTCGTGGCGGAAGTCGGCCGAAAGGTCCACGACCCGGCAGCCGGCGTCGAGCGCGCGCTTCGCCGCCGCGGCCGAGGCCGCATGCGGCAGCGCGCAGAACACCAGATCGAGCCCGTCCGGCAGGGGATCGTCCACATGCGCCAGCTTCAGATCCGCGAGCTCTCCGGGAAGCCCCGGCAGCACCTCGCCCAGCCGCCGTCCGGCCTGCGAGTGGGCGGCGGCCCAGTCCAGGCGCATTCCGGGATGGCTGTGGATCAGCCGGATCAGTTCGGCGCCGGTGTATCCGGTCGCGCCCAGAATCCCTGCGGAAATCGTCATGCGCCCATCCTAGCCGGGGCGCAGGCAACCGCAATCGGGCTTCAGTTCCGGGCGTCTTCGCCGATAGGTGGATGACCACGGAATCCCGGAACACGGGGGTGGCGATGGAGCTGGAATGGGCCCGGGCCTGGATCGAGCAGTACGGCTATTTCGCGCTGTTCGTCTCGACGCTGATCGAGGGTGAGGCGGTGCTGCTTGCCGCCGCGGCCGCATCTGCGGCGGGGCTGATGCGGCCCGAGGCGGTGGTGTTCGTGGCCGCCTGCGGCGCGTTTGCCGGGCATCTGATCTTCTTTGCGATCGGCCGGCGCTGGGGCATGCGCCTGGTGGCCGCGTTTCCCGCGCTGGCCCGGCAGTATCCGCGTGTGAACCGTGTGCTCGACGAGCATGCGGACTGGTCCGTCTTTCTGTTCCAGTATCTGTACGGCACGCGTCTGGCTTCGGCGGTGCTGTTCGGATGCTCGACGATCCGCCTTGCCCGGTTCGTCTTCCTGCAGGTGCTGAACTGCCTGAGCTGGGCGCTGCTGGTGTTCACCGCCGGGCTGTCGGTGGGCTGGCTGCTTGCGCGGGCGCATGCGATGCTGGGCACCGGGGGCACGATCGCGGCCGCAGCCCTGGGCGTGCTCGCGCTCGGCTGGGCGATGCACCGTTTCGGCGGGCGGGTGGCGCGCTCGATCATGCATGCGCCGGCCGCGCCCGGCCCCGAGCAGCTGGATGCCGAAACCGGCCGGCGGGCGTTCGAGCGCTGGCTTGATGAGCGCGGAGGGGATGCCCGGGAAGGCTGGCGCGTGCTCCGCGCGGTTCGCACCGGCCGCATCGATGGAGCCTGCGCGGCGCGCCTGGTCGCGCGGCTGCGCGCCGAGGACCGGGCCTGGCGGGTGGCCGAAAACGCCTGGGTCTTGGCGCTGAAGGGCAGCCCGCCCGAAGGGGTTGAAGCGGTCCGCCGGCGGCTGGCAGGCGATGGCTGGGAGCTTTCGGTGTTCGATGCCGGGGTGGGCCTAACAAGCAGCACGAACGAGGCCGGAGCGGGTTGCGAGAAACCCGTGGCCGCGCCAGCCGGCTTGACGGCTTCTTCGTGAGCCATACCGACATGGTCCTCAAGGGGCTGTTGAATCTGGTATGAGCCCGGGTCATCGGCTAGCGTCACGGCCGATGAGCGGATCCGAACTCGACAGGCTGAGGGCCGAAATCGATGCGGTGGACGACGAGATCCTGCGCCTGATTCGCAGGCGCGCGCGTCTGGCCGCGAAGGTCGGCGAACACAAGCAGGACTCGGGCGATGCGCCGTTCTACGTGCCGAGCCGGGAGGCGGCGATCATTCGCCGGCTGCTCGAGCGCAACGCCTCGGCGGCCTCCGACGCGCACGAGGCGAAGATTCCCGACGAAGCCGTGCACGGGATCTACCGCGAGATCATCGGCGCGTGCCTTGCGCTCGAGCATCCGCTGACCGTCGCCTACCTGGGGCCCGAGGGCACCTTCACGCACACCGCGGCGACCCGCCAGTTCGGGGCGATGGCGCGCTACGCGCCCTGTGCCAGCCTCGATGAGGTGTTCGACGAGGTCGAGGCCGGCCGCGCCACCTACGGCGTCGTGCCGATCGAAAACGCGTTCGAGGGCGCGGTTGCGCCGACGCTGGACCTGTTCGCGGACATGGAACGCGAGGTCTACATCTGCGCCGAGGTGCAGCTTTCGATTCATCATCATCTGTTCAGCCATGCGGCGCGCATCGAGGACATCGAGCTCGTGCTCTCGCACCCCCAGACGCTGGCCCAGTGCCGGGGATGGCTTGCCCGGCACCTGCCTCAGGCGCGCCAGTCCGAGACGAGCTCGACGGTGCGCGCCGCCCAGATGATCGAGGAAGCGCGCCGGGGGGAGCGCGAGGGGCTCGACTGGCGCCGGGCCGCCGCGATCGGTCCGTATTCGATGGTGGACCGTTTCGAGATTCCGCTGCTGGCGCGAAACATCGAGGACTACCACGGCAACCGCACCCGCTTCGTCGTGATCGGAAGCCACGATTCGCCGCCGTCCGGTCAGGACAAGACCGCGCTGGTGATGTCGATCAAGGACGAGCCGGGCGCGCTGCACAACCTGATCCATCCATTCGCCGAGCGCGGCATCGGGCTTACCCGCATCGAATCGCGGCCGTCGAAGCGCAAGCTCTGGGAATACGTCTTCTTCGCCGACATTCAGGGACACCGGGACGAACCGCGCGTGGCCGAGGCGATCGCCGAGATCCGGGCGATGCCCGGCGCGTTCATCAAGGTGCTCGGCTCGTATCCGGCCTCGCCGCCGCTGTAGGGCGATGGCTGCGGAAGCGAAGGCCGTGGACTGGCTGCGCCGGGCCGTCCCGCAGGCGGAAGCGCTGCATCCGTACGTGCCGGGCAAGCCCATCGAGCGCCTGCTCGCCGAGCGCGGGATTGCGCGCGCCGTCAAGCTTGCCTCGAACGAAAACCCCGACGGGCCGTCGCCGAAGGCCGTGGAGGCCGCGCAACGGGCGCTTGCCGAAGCGCACCGCTATCCGGACGGGGATGCAGGCCTGCTCAAGGAGCGGCTTGCGGCGCACATGCAGGCGCGTCCCGACGAGATTCTGGTCGGCAACGGATCCAACGAGGTGCTCGAGCTCGTGATCCGGAGCTTTGCGGGGCCGGGGGACGAGGTCGTCTATGCCGAGCGCGGCTTCATCGTCTATGCGCTGGCCGCGCAGGCGGCGGGGGCGGTCGGCGTGGCCGTGCCCGAGCGGGACGGGCTTGCCCCGGATCTGGATGCGATGGCCGATGCGATCGGCCCGCGCACCAAGGTGGTCGCGCTTGCCAATCCGAACAACCCGACCGGGGCCTTCGTCGAGCCCGATGCGCTCGAGCGCTTTTTCGCCCGCGTGCCCGAGCATGTCGTCATCCTGCTCGATGAGGCCTACCACGAATACGTGGCCGAGCGCCAGGGCGACAGCTGGCATCGTTTCGCGCATCCGGGCCTCGTCGTCGTCCGCACCTTTTCCAAGGCCTACGGCCTCGCCGGGCTCCGCGTGGGGTTTGCGGTTGCGGATGCGGGCATCGTTGCGGTCGTCAACCGCTTCCGGGAGCCGTTCAACGTCAATGCGCCGGCGCAGGCGGCCGCGATCGCCGCGCTCGACGATGCGGAATGGGTCGAGGCCCACGTCCGTCGCACGCTCGCCGAGCGGGAACGGCTCGAATCCTGGCTGCGCGAACGTGGTGTGCTGGCAGGAGAGAGCGCCGGCAACTTCGTGCTGATGCGGGAGACCCGAGCGGCGGAGCTTGTCGGGTGGCTGGAGGCGCAGGGCGTGATCGCCCGTCCCCTCGGGCCCTACGGGATGCACGAGATTGTGCGCATCAGCGTCGGCACGCCCGAGGAAAACAGCCTGCTGCTTGAACATCTTGCGCGCTGGCTGGAGCGGCGCGATGCTTGAGCAGGTGCGGCATCTGGTCGTGGTCGGCGTCGGCCTGATCGGCGGCTCGTTTGCGCGCGCGCTGCGCGCAGCAGGCGCGGTGGAGCGGATCACCGGCGTCGGGCGCAACCCCGGGCATCTGGCGCGGGCCGAAGCGCTGGGCGTCATCGACGAGGCGCGCACCGATCTTGCGGCGGCGGTGGCCGGCGCCGATCTCGTGATGATCGCGGTGCCGATGGGCGCCTACGAACAGGTGCTTGCGGGCATCGCTCCGGCGCTTTCCGAAGGCACGATCGTCACCGATGCCGGCAGCACGAAGCGGCATGCGATCGAACTGGCCGGCCGCCTGCTTCCGGATCCGGCGCGCTTCGTGCCCGGGCACCCGATCGCCGGCACCGAGCATTCGGGTGTCGAGGCCTCGAATCCGCATCTGTTCGAGGGGCGGCTTACAGTGCTTACGCCGACCGAGGCGACCGATCCGGCGGCGGTTGAGCGCGTGGCCGGCCTCTGGCGGGCGGCGGGGGCCCACATCCGCCGGATGACGCCCGAGGAGCACGACCGGGTGCTGGCCGCGGTCAGCCATCTGCCGCACCTTGCCGCCTATGCGCTCGTGCGCGCGGTGCTCCGGATGCGCGAAAGCGACCTTGATCCGCTCGATTTTGCGGCCGGAGGCTTCCGGGACTTCACCCGCATCGCCTCGTCGAGTCCGGAGATGTGGCGGGATATCGTGCTGACCAACCGCGAGGCTTTGCTTGCCCAGATCGACGCCTTGGCCGACGAACTGGCGTCGCTCCGGGAGGCGCTTGAGAGCAGGGACGGCGCACGGCTCCTGAGCAGCTTCGCCGAGGCCAAGCAGGCCAGGGATGCGTGGCTGAAGCGGCTGGAATCCATGCCGGGAGGACAGGGAAGATGAGCGGGCGGGAAGCCGGGAACGAACGGATTCTGATTGCGGGGCCTGCGTCCGCGCCGCTTTCGGGCAGCCTGCGCGTGCCGGGCGACAAGTCGATTTCGCACCGCGCCGTGATGCTCGCCTCGCTCGCCGACGGCGTGACCGAGATCGAGGGCTTTCTGCCCGGCGAGGACAACCTGGCCACCTGCGCGATGTTCGAGGCGATGGGGGTGGCGATCCGCTGGAAGGATGAATCGCGTACGCGTCTCGCCGTGGAAGGCCGCGGGCTGTTTGGGCTTGAGGAACCCGAGCGGCCGCTGGATGCCGGCAATTCCGGCACCTGCGCGCGCCTGATGACCGGCGTGCTGTCGGGCCAGTCGTTCTTTTCCGTGCTGATCGGCGATGCCTCGCTGCACCGGCGGCCGATGCGGCGGGTGGTCGAGCCGATGCGGCGGATGGGCGCGCATGTGGACGGCCGGGCCGGCGGCGACAAGCTGCCGCTTGCGATCCGCGGAGGGAAACTGAAGGCGATCCGGCATGCGCCGGAGGTGGCCAGCGCGCAGGTGAAGTCCTGCGTGCTGCTCGCAGGCCTCTATGCCGAAGGAACGACGGAAGTGATCGAACCGAGACCCACCCGCGATCACACCGAGCGGATGCTGCCCCGCTTCGGCCAGCCGGTGGAGGTTGGTGAGAACGGCGCGATCCGGCTTACCCCGTCGGGCAGGCTGGCCGCACCCGACGACACATTGCGCATTCCCGCCGATCCCTCGTCGGCCTGCTTCTTCGCCGTGGCCGCAAGCATCGTGCCGGATTCGCGCGTCCGGCTTGAGCAGGTGGGCATCAATCCCCGGCGCGACGGGTGGCGCCGGATCCTCGCGACGATGGGCGCGCAACTGGATGCGATGCCGCTGGAGGAAGGCGGGCTGGAGCCGGTCGCCGACATCGAGGTGCGTTCGGGCAGGCTTGCGAATCTCAGCGTGGATCCCGCCGATGTGCCTGATGCGATCGACGAGTTTCCGGTGCTGTTTGTCGCCGCAGCCCTCGGCAGGGGGCGTTTCGAGCTCAGCGGCGCCGCCGAGCTGCGCGTCAAGGAAAGCGATCGCATCGCGACGATGGCGCGCGCGCTTCACGACTGCGGCGCCCGCATCGAGGAGCGCGAGGACGGCGTCGTGATCGAGGGCGTGCCGGAACTTGCCGGCGGGGCCGAGGTCGACGCGCACGGGGATCACCGGATCGCGATGGCCATGGCGGTGGCGGCGCAGCGGTGCCGGGCGCCGGTCCGCATCCGGGGCGCCGAGACGATCGCGACCTCGTTCCCGGATTTCGTGGACATGGCGCGCGCGATCGGAATGAACGTGCGCTGGGAGCGGACGTGAGCTTCGGGCGCTGGGTGCCCGCGGTCGAGGGGCTGATGATCGCGATCGACGGCCCCTCGGGTTCCGGCAAGGGGACGGTTGCCCGCAGGCTGGGCGATCTGCTCGGGCTGCCGGTGCTCGATACCGGTCTGCTGTACCGGTTCATCGGCGCGGTCGCGCTCGGGCGCGGCATCGATCCGGAAAGCGAGGCGGCGCTCGTCGAACTTGCCGCGGGGCTGTTGCCGGCGATCGACTGGCGGGAAGACGGCATCTGGTTCGAGGGCGAGAACTGGGCGTCGCGCATGCGCGGCGAGGATGTGGGTGCTGCGGCTTCCCGGGTTGCGGCCAGCGGCCGGATCCGGGAGATGCTGCTCGATCTCCAGCGGAGCCGGGCGCGCGAGGGCTGCGTGATGGACGGGCGGGACATCGGCACCGTCGTGCTTCCCGATGCGCAGGCGAAGTTCTTTCTGACCGCCTCGCAGCGCGAACGGGCGCGCCGCCGCTGGGCGCAGCTGAAGGCCACCGATCCCGAGGTGGACCTTGAGACGATCCTCGCCGAGCTTAAAATGCGTGACGCCCGCGACCGGGAGCGTCAGCATGCGCCGCTCGCCGCGGCAAGGGATGCGATCGTCATCGATTCGACGACGATGCGCATCGACGAAGTCGTCGACCGGATGCTGACGATTCTGGCCCGCAGGGGGCTGATCCGGCGCGCGGACGGCGGCGACTGATTCAGGACATGGAAGGTTGAGCATGAGCAATCCGGAGAAGATTCCGAACGATCAGGAAGCGCAGGAGGCCTCGCAGGCTGCTGACGCCGAGGAGTTCCGCAGGCTGCTCGATGCGACGCTGAAGCAGACCCGCAACATCCGGCGCGGCGAGCAGGTGCGCGGGCGGGTCGTCGCGGTTCATGGCGGAAACGCCGTCGTCGACGTGGGCGCGAAGGTCGAGGCCACGATTCCGCTGGACGAGTTTTCCGAGGCCGGGCTGCCGGCGCCGGAAGCTGGCGACGAGATCGAAGCACTGGTTACCCGCAGCAATGCCGAGGGTATCCGCCTTTCGGTGCTCGAGGGGCGCCGGCGCGAGGACTGGGCCAGGATCGAGGAGGCCCGGGATTCCGAAACGACGCTGACCGCGCATGTCGAGGAACGCATCAAGGGCGGCTTCCGCGTCTCGATCGGCGCGGTGCGCGGTTTTCTTCCGTTCTCCGAGGCCGATCCGGATCCCCGTTCGGTGGGCGAGGAGCTGGTCGGCCAGGATTGCGAAGTGATGGTGATCGAGGCCCGGCGCAAGCCCGAGAACGTCGTCGTCTCGAGGCGCCGGCCGATCGAGCGGGCGCGCGAGGAACAGCGCCGCCGTTTCTTCGAAACCGCGCAGGTGGGGGACCGCGTGCGCGGCACGGTCCGGCGCATGGCGGACTTCGGAGCATTCGTCGACGTCGGCGGCATGGACGCGCTGCTGCATGTTTCCGACATCGCCTGGCAGAGGCTTGAGCGTCCCGATCAGGTGCTTTCGATCGGCCAGCAGGTCGAGGCGGAAATCGTTCGTCTGGAGCCGGAAACGGGCAAGGTGTCGATCTCGATGAAGGCCCTGCAACCCGACCCCTGGGCGAAGGTGGCCGAAACCTACGAACCGGGCATGCGGATTACGGGCACGGTGCGGCGCCTGCTCGACTACGGGGCGATCGTCGAGCTTGAGCCGGGGATCGAGGGGCTGATCCACCGTTCGGAGCTTTCCTGGACGCGGCGGGACGTCCGCCCGGATCAGGTGCTCGCCGAGGGCGACGTCGTCGACGTTCAGGTGCTCGAGGTGGACCCCGAACAGCGCCGGATCCGGCTGAGCCTGAAGGCGGTGACCGAAAACCCCTGGCAGGCGTGGCTGGCCGACCACCCGGTGGGCTCGCGCGTGAAGGGCAAAATCCGGAACATCACCGACTTCGGCCTGTTCGTCGCGGTGAGCGACGAACTGGACGGGCTTGTGCACATGGACAATCTCTCCTGGGAGAAGCCGGGGCCGGAGGCGATCGCGGAATACTCCAGGGGCCAGGAAGTGGAATGCGTCGTGCTCGGCGTGGACGTGGAGCGGCAGCGCATTTCGCTGGGCATCAAGCAGCTTTCCGAGGATCCGCTCGATCTGTTCGTGAAGGCGGCCCGGCGCGGGGAAAGCGTCAACGGCCGCATCACCGAGGCCAAGCCGAACGGCTTCGTTGTCGAGCTTGCCCCGGGCGTTCAGGCCTGGCTTCCGCGTCGCGAGGTGCCGCGCGATCAGGAGGAGCCTAAGGTCGGCGATGAAGTCGAGGCCAAGGTCATCGAGGCCGACCGCAAGCGCCGGCGGGTGACGCTTTCGGTTCGCCGCCACCTTCTCGACGAGGAACGCGCGGCAGTGCGTCAGTACACGCAGCAGCAGAAGGACGATACGCCCTCGCCGCTGGCGCTCGAGATTCAGCGCAAGCTGCTCGGGAAGGGCTGATCCGCTTGCATCGGCGCGGGTTTCCACTAAGTTGAGGGGAGCAAAGGAGGGATGCGATGACGAAGTCTGAGCTGGTCGAACTGATCGCGGATCGGCAACAGGGGCTGACGCGTCGGGAGGCCGAAGTGGTCGTGAACACGGTGTTCTCGGCGATTGCCGATGCGCTGGCCGCGGGGGATCGGGTCGAACTTCGCGGCTTCGGGAGCTTCACGACCAAGAAACGCGGCGCCCGCATCGGGCGGAATCCGAAGACCGGAGAGTCGGTGCACGTGCCGGCGAAGGTGGTTCCGCATTTCAAGCCCGGCAAGGAACTGCGCGAGCGGGTCGATCGCGGCCGCGGCTAGCGGCCGGCCGGGTCGCCGATGGGCAGCCTGAACTGGATCAACATCGTCGTCGTCCTGGTGCTGACGGCGCTGGCCGTGGCCTTTGCCACCGCCAATCTCGAACCCGTCCAGATCCGTTTTTTCGGGGCCGAAAGCCCGAGCGTGCCCCTTTACGTGCCGGTGTTTCTCGCCTTTCTGCTCGGCTTCGGCGGCGGGCTTTTCGCGATGAGCTTTTCGCGGCGCAAGCACAAGCGGGAAATCGCCCGGCTGCGCGCCGAGCATGAGGCGCTTTCCCGCGAGGTGGAGAACCTGCGCAACATTCCGCTTCAAGACGACCTGTGAACACGCTCCTTCTTGCGCTGATTGCCGCGGCCCTGGTCGTGCTCGTCGCGCTGCTGCTTCGACCCGTGGCCGGGGAACGGGAGGACGAGGCCGAGGCGGCGGAAGATGCGCGCGTCGCACCCCTGGTGCGCGGCATCAACTACCTGCTCAACGACGAGCCCGACCGCGCCCTGCAGGAGATGGTGCGTGCCGCCCGTCTGCGGTCGGATGCGGCCGAGGTCTACCTGGCGCTGGGCGACATGTTTCTTGGCCAGGGTGAGATCGGGCGCGCGGTGCGGATCCACCAGAATCTGCTTGCGCGGCCGGACCTTCCCGAGGATCTGCGCCTGCAGGCGCAGTTTGCGCTGGCCCGGGATTTCCAGACCGGTGGGCTTCTGGACCGCGCGCTGAGGCATTACGAGAAGGTTCTGGCGGTGCGTCCCGATCATGTGCCGTCGCTTGAGGCGTGCCTGCGCATCCGCGAGGCAAGTCATGAGTGGGACGAGGCCGAGTCGGTGCTCGCCCGGATCGAACAGGTCACCGGCCGTCCCCGGCAGCGTCATCGCGCCTATCTGCTTGCGGAGCAGGCGGCCCGGCTTCTGGAGAAAGGAAACCCTGGGACGGAGGAGGCGGAAAAGCTTGTCGACCGGGCTTTATCGATCTTTCCGGGATGCGGGCATGCCTGGCTGATCCGCCTCCGGTTGGCCATGAACCGCGAGGATCGGGCGGGCGTGATCGAGGCGCTGGAAGGCTTCTGGCAACATGCGGGGGAATATCTGCCGCTTGCGCTGAATCCGCTGGTCGAGTCCGGCCTGGATGAACGGAACGAGGTGCGCGGCCGGCTTCGGGAATGGGGCCGGGGCGGGAGCCGGAACAGTCAGGAGCTGGCGCTTTCCTGGATCGAGGCGGTGGCCAGGATCCGCGGGCGTGATGCGGCGCGTGCGCTGAAGGAGGAGATCGGGTTTGAGCCCGCGGGTCTGCGCTCATCCCTCAGGCTGACCGCGGCGGTTGCCGACGGGGATGGCGCGATCGAGAGCCATGCCCGCGCCTGGCGGTCGGGAACGCGCAACTTCGCCTGCGAGCGCTGCGGTGTCGAGGTCGTGGAGATGCGCTGGCAGTGTCCGCAGTGTCATGCCTGGGGCACGATGCATCCCATCGGAGAGGAGGAAATCTGATGCACCGGCTTCGCGAGCGGCTGATGGTCGCGCTCGATCTGCCCGATGCGGATGCCGCGCTTGAGATTGCGGCTCGCCTGAAGGGCGAAATCGGCTGGGTGAAGGTGGGATTGCGGCTGTTCGTCGCCGAAGGGCCGGGTCTTGTCCGGCGCCTGAAGCGGGATTTTCGCGTGTTCCTCGACCTCAAGTTTCACGACATTCCGAACACCGTCGCGCAGGCGGTGGAAAGCGCCGGGCGTCTGGGCGTGGACCTGGTCAACGTCCATGCCGCCGGCGGGGAGGGCATGCTCCGGGCCGGGGCCGGAGCCGCGCGGCGGTTTCCCGGGATGCGGCTGATTGCGGTCACCGTGCTGACCAGTGATCCGATGCCGGAGGATGCCGCGCGGCGGCTGGTGCTGGAGCGGGCGCGCCTTGCCCGGGACTGCGGGCTGGACGGCGTCGTGGCGAGCGCCCTGGAAGCGCGCGCGGTCAAGGAAACCTGCGGTGCGGACTTTCTCGTCGTCACGCCGGGCATCCGCTGGGGCGGTCAGGAGGCGCAGGACCAGGTGCGGGTGGTCGATCCCGAAGCAGCCGTTCGACGCGGCGCGGACATGCTTGTTGTCGGCCGGCCGATCCTGGCGGCTGCCGACCCCGTGCGTGCGGCCCGGGAGGCGCTGGCGATGATGGAACGGGGGCTGGACGATGGTGGATGACGAACAGTGGCTGGCGCCCTATGCCTGTCGGGCCTCGAGCTCCCGCGGGCGCGATTACGACGAGCCCGAGGCGCCGGGCCGCAACGCCTTTCAGCGCGACCGGGACCGGATCATTCATTCCACGGCCTTCCGCAGGCTGGAATACAAGACCCAGGTGTTCGTCAACCACGAGGGGGATCATTACCGGACCCGACTGACGCACTCGCTCGAGGTGGCGCAGATCGCGCGTTCGATCTGCCGGATGCTCCGGCTGCACGAGGATCTGGCCGAGGCCGTGTCGCTCGCGCACGATCTCGGGCATACGCCCTTCGGGCATTCCGGCCAGGATGCGCTCGATGCGGTGATGAAGCCCTACGGCGGCTTCGAGCACAACCGGCAGTCGCTCCGGGTGGTGGAGAAGCTCGAACGCAAATATGCCGCCTTTCCCGGACTGAACCTCAGCTACGAGACGCGCGAGGGCATCGTCAAGCATCATTCGCCGCACGACATTCCGAAGAATCAGGATCTCGCCCGCTTCCATCTCGAGGAGCAGGCGCCGCTGGAAGCGCAGATCAGCAACCTGGCCGACGAGATCGCCTACAACAACCACGATGTCGACGACGGCTACCGGGCCGGGATGCTGAACCTCGACCAGCTGATGCAGGTGCGACTGTTCCGGATGCATTTTGAGGAGGTGGAGCGGCTGCATCCCGGCGCCGACGAGCGGCTCAAGGTCAACGAAACGGTCCGCCGCATGATCCATTTCCTGATCATGGACGCGGTCGAGGAAACGCGGCGGCGGATCGAGGCGTGCGGTGTCGCGTCCTTTGAGGACGTGCGCGCCTGTTCCGAGCCTCTGGTCGGGTTTTCGCGCGAGGTCCGGCACATGAACGGGGAGATCAAGCGGTTCCTGTTCCGGAACATGTACCGGCATTACCGGGTCGTGCGCATGGCGGCCAAGGCCGAGCGGGTGATCCGGGAGATGTTTGATGCCTACATGGAGGCGCCTGAGATGCTGCCGCCGGGGCCGCAGCGGCGGCTTTCCGAAGTGGGCGAGGGCGATCTGGCCGCCCGGGCAAGGGTCGTCGCCGACTACATCGCCGGCATGACCGACCGCTACGCGCTGCAGGAATACGCGCGGCTGTTCGACGTCGCCGCCCGCGCCTGATCCTCCCTCGCGCTTACGCTTCCTTGATGAAGAACTCCATCTTGGTGTCGCCGATCTCGATCACATCGCCGTCCTTCAACGTGCGCGGCTGATCGCCGACCGTCTCGCCGTTGACCTTCGGTTTGGCCAGGCCTTCGACATGGGCGATGTGATAGCCGGTCGGCCGGCGGGTGATCACGGCCGCCTGCTTGCCGACGGTGAAGCCCTTGACCTTGATCTTGCAGTTGTCGCCCTTGCCGATGCTCGTCAGCGAGGCCGTGAGGTCGAAGCTGCGCCCCTGCATCGGGCCGGCAATGATCTGCACGCCCGCAAGCGGCATCGGCGTGGATCGTGAAGCCCCTGCCTGCGCCCCGGCGGTCTGCATCGCCGCCCGGGCCTGGGGTCCGATGACCATCGTCTTGTCCATCTCGTCCTCGGCGCTCGGTGCCTGAGGCTCAGGCTTGGCCGGTTCGTCGATGTCCACATAGACAAGCGTGTGCTTTCCGACCGTGATGACATCGCCGTGCTGGAGGACATGCTTCGTGATCTGCTTGTTGTTGACGTAGGTGCCGTTCGTGCTTCCCAGATCCTCGAGGATGGCCTTCTTGCCCACCTTGATCACGCGCGCATGCCGGCCGCTGACCGCCAGGTTGTCGATGTGGATCGTGTTGTCCGGCTTGCGCCCGATCGTCGTCTCCTCCTGGGTGAGCGGGCACTCGGAAATGACGGTATCCTTGAATTTCAGAATCAGCTTACTGGCCATCGCGTTCCTCCATCCGGGCGTGTCCCCTTATCCCTTGTCGCCAAACATCCGTGCAAGTATACCACGTTTTCGCTGAAAATTCTTCGGCGTGCGGATCAGGATCACCGAAATGTTGTCCGGACCGCCCGCGTCGTTGGCAAGCTGAATGAGCTGCGTTGCCGCTTTTTTCAGGTCGCGCTGGTATTCCGAGAGCGTCAGCCGGATGGCTTCGTCGGGCACGACGTCGGTCAGGCCGTCCGAGCACATCAGGTAGATGTCACCCTCCCGGACCACATCCTCGACGATGTCCGGCTCCACGCCGGGCTCGACGCCGAGCGCGCGGGTCACGAGGTTCTTGATTGAGGAGTTGCGGGCGTCGTCGGCGGTCAGAAGTCCGCGGCGCACCTGCTCCTGGATCAGCGAATGGTCTTCGGTCACGTGCGTGAGCACGTCGTTGCGGAATCGGTACATGCGCGAGTCGCCAACATGTGCGGCCGTGACCCGGTCGGCGTAGAAGATCGCCAGCACGATGGTCGTGCCCATGCCGGCGCACTCCGGCTTGTGCTGGGCCGTGTCGTAGATCGCGTCGTTGGCCAGCGCCACTGCCTCACGGGCAAGCAGCGATTCGCCGGTGAAACCGGTGTCTTCGTCCACCTGGGCCATCTTGATCTTCGAAAGCTTTTCCTTGAGGTAGCGCGTGCAGATGTCCACCGCCATCGCGCTGGCGATCTCACCGGCGTTGTGGCCGCCCATGCCGTCGGCCAGAACGGCGATGCCGTGCGAGGGCGTGATGCCGACTGCATCCTCGTTGTGGCTGCGCTTGACGCCGACATCGGTGGCGGCATGCATTTCCAGCGAGCTCATGCCTTGCCTCCCTGGGCCTGAAGATCCTTCAGGCACTGGATGATTGCTTTCACGACCTCATTGCCGGTGGCGATGCGCTGCTCCGGATCCTTGGCCAGCATCCGGTCGATCAGCTTGGCCACGCTCTCCGGAAGGTCCGGTCGGTGCTCGCGGATGTCCGGATGCGGTTCGTTCGCGATCTGGAACATCAGCGTGGCCATCGAATCGCCCTTGAAGGGCCGGGTGCCCGCAAGCATTTCGTAGAGCATCACGCCCAGCGAGAACAGATCCGATCGTCCGTCCACATGCTTGCCGGAAAGCTGCTCGGGCGACATGTAGGAAGGCGTGCCCAGCACGACGCCGGTCTTGGTCTTGCTCGAGGCAGTAATCCGGGCGATGCCGAAGTCCGTCACCTTGATGGTCTTGTTCTTCTTCAGCATCATGATGTTCGCCGGCTTGATGTCGCGGTGGATCACACCCTGAGAATGGGCGTAATTCAGCGCCTCGGCCACCTTGCCGATGATCTTGAGCACGGCCTGGGGCGGGAACAGCTTGCCCGGCTTCGTGAACGGCGACAGATCGGTGCCGTCCAGATATTCCATCGCGATGTAGGCCAGGTCGTGTTCCTCGCCGGCATCGTAGATCGTGACGATGTTCGGGTGGTTGAGCATGCCGGCCGTTTCCGCCTCGCGGAAAAAGCGCTCCTTGACCTCGTTGAGCTCGTCCTCCTCGAACTCCTGCGACAGCGCCATCGTCTTGATCGCGACCTCGCGGTTGATCTTCGGGTCCTTGCCGAGGTAGACCGTGCCCATCGCGCCCTTGCCGAGCTCCTTGATGATCTCGTAGCGGCCGAGCGTGGGCTTCGCGCCGCCGGTGATCAGCAGCGTCGAGAGCCCCCCGCCCGTCGTGCTGGCGCCGAAAATCATCGTTTCGCCCGCCGTCTTGACCCGTTCCATCCGGGCCTGAATGTCCTTGTAGTCGGGCTTGTGCTCGGCCATGTATTCGTAGACGGAAAGCGCCTTGTTGAACTGGCGCTTGCGCTCGAAGTCCAGCGCGAGGTTGTAGAGGATGGCCAGCATGTCGTCGTCCACCGGGCACTTGCGGAACTTGTCGAAGGCCATGTCCAGCATGCCCTGGCTCTGGAACGAGAGCCCCAGCATCTTGTTTGTCTCGGCCGAGTCGGCGGAGATCTTCTGCTTGTCCTCCTCGGCGGCGAAGTAGCGCTTGGTCGTCAGCAGCAGATGGCCGAGCAGCAGCAGCACGGAAGGCGTCATCGTCTGCACCCAGAGCATCGAGCCGGTCAGCATCACGAAACCGGTAAGCAGCAGGCCCAGAAGCAGCAGGCCCGAAACGAGCGCGCCGAGACCCGCGCCAAGCCGCGGGAGCAGCAGCATCAGATACAGGCCGACGGCGACAAGCAGGCCGAGCTCGGTCAGCGCGGCCCACGACGGCCGCGTGTAAAACTCCTCGTTCAGGATGCTCTGCAGGACATGGGCGTTGAACTCGACGCCGGGCATCATCGTGTTGATCGGCGTGACGAAGGTGTCCCCGATCCCAGTTGCGGTGATGCCGATCAGCACGATCTTGTCCTTGAACAGGCTGGCCGGAAGGCGGCCGGACATGAACTCGTGGAACGAATAGCGCACGAACGAGCTGCCGCTCCCATCGTCGTAGAATGCGGGAAAGATTCGCATCGCGGGGTCGGTTGCGAGGTCCAGCGCACCGAGCTCGACGCCCGTGCCCAGATTGATCCGGATGTCGTCCATCGTCAGGTTCAGATCCTTGGCCGCCATAACCAGGGACATCGAGGGCAGGAACTGGCCGAAGTAGTCGACCACGAGCGGCTCGCTGCGGGCCGTTCCGTCGGAATCCACGACGATGTTCAGGTGCCCCAGTCCGGCGGCGGCCCGGGCAAGCTTCTCGAACGGGTAGCGCACCTTGACGGCGGTGAGCGGCGCGGCCGCCTCGTTGTCCACATCAACCTGCTCGATGGCCATCCGGGCCACATAATCGGGCAGCGCGGCATCCGGACGCCCCTTCGGCTTGCCGATTTCGACGAACATCGGCATCAGCGTGATCCCGGAACGCTTGACCGCCTCGGTGAGCACCAGGTCCTCGTCCAGATTGCGCAGCTCGGCGAGCACCTTCTCGGCTTGCTTCAGTTTGCCCTGGCTTTTCAGCAGCTCGGCAAGCTGCTGCTGGACCATCAGCGCCTTGGTTTTTTTCTGGGGTTCGCTGTAGAAGATGTCCACGCCAATCAGGCGCGCGCCGGCTGCGGTGAGCTTGTCGATCGCCTCGGCCATCGTCGACCGGGGCCAGGGCCAGCGTCCGATCCGGTCGATCGAGTCGTCGTCGATGGCGAGGATCACGATCCGGTCGTCGGCCGGATGGGCGGCGGCCGCCACGCCCATGTCGTAGGCGGTGTATTCCAGGCTCTTGAAGGGGCCGAAGCCTGCCAGATAGCCGACGAGAAAGACCAGCGTGACCCCCAGTCCCAGGAACCAGTCCGATTTCCAAAAAGCGCCCGTTTTCAAGGGTATGGCCCCTCCATGTTCAAGCAATATAGCACCGGATCGCGGCAAGTTCAAAAACTGCCATATATTGGCGCCTTCCTACCCATCCTGGCAAGGACGGCTCCGGGCGACTATAGACGAATCCGGGGCGGTTGACAGTGCGCTGGCGGATTCGTACCGTTCGCGGCCACATTCCCCGGTAGCTCAGTCGGTAGAGCAGGTGGCTGTTAACCACCCTGTCGCTGGTTCGAGTCCGGCCCGGGGAGCCAGATACGCGATGGCCCCGCGAAGGATGCGTTTCGCGGGGCTTTTTTCTATGCTTGGCCATGAAGACTCATCCGATCCGTGCCGGGAGACAGGATGCAACCGGATCCCGAATCCGTCCGTCGCGACTGGCAGGCGCGCGGGTTTTCCTGCGATCTGTGGGTGGATGCGCCGGGCGCGCGCTGGGAGGATTTCGTGCACCCCGTTGACGAGCTCGTGCTGGTGCTCGAGGGAAGCATGGAGTTCGAAATCGAGGGAAGGATCCATCATCCCGCCATCGGCGAGGAGCTCTTCATTCCGGCCGGTGCCCGTCATTCGGCGCGGAACATCGGGCGCACGACGGCCCGCTGGCTTTACGGCTATCGCCGCCGCTGATCGGGCGGCCCGTCCCGTCGCCCATTCCGGCTGCGCTTGCTAGAGTCGTCGCATGAGCAACGCACGCCCTGCAAGCGTCCGCGGCCCGCGGGAGTGTCTCTGGCGTTTCCTGCTGCGCCTCTGGCCCCTTGCCGCGGTGCTGGCGCTCGGCCAGGTCGCCATGCACCTCACCGGCAACAGCGCGCGCATGGGGCTTTCCTGGAGGCATTCGCTGGTCGATGCGCTGGTGTTTCTTGCGCTGCTTACGGTCGCCTCCTGGCTTATGATTGCGCCGCTTCAGCGCGCGCTCGTCCGGGGACGGATGCGCGTGTTCGAATCGCTTCTGGCCATGCTTCCGTGGCGTGTTCTTCAAGGTTTTCTCGCAGCCGGCGTGGCCTTCTCCTTCTACCTGCTGCTTGTCGTGGCGCTGGTCTGGACCGGAAGCGGGCAGCCCTGGAGCCCGCGCCTGTTTCTGGCCGTGGCGGGCACGATTCTCTATGGGGGCTGCATTCTTTTGCCGGTGCTTGCGGTGGCGCACGCGCTGGGGTTTTCGACCTGGCTTCGCAGAAGGCTAGCGGAAGACGGCGTGTTCCTCGGTGCTCGTCCGGGGCCTGGCATCAGCCTGCCGTTCACCTCGTCGTCGCGCCGGCCGTGGGTTGTGTTCGCGGTCACCGGCCTGGTGCCAATCCTGATGATGGCCGGCTTTGTCGCACTGGCGTTCCACGCCGATCCCGGCGAGGAGCATTTTCTGCTGGCGCAGGCCTCCGTGCTCATCGTGCTGGCCGTCGCGGCGGGACTCGATCTGGTCTGGACCCTGAGCCGTTCGCTTGCGCGGATCGTGGCCTCGCTGCGCGAAGGGCTCGATCATCTGTCGCGCGGAAACTTCGATGCGCGCGTGCCGGTGCTCAGCGACGACGAAATGGGGGAGCTCGCGCGCGGGCTGAATACGGCGATGGAGGGACTCAAGGCGCGGGCGCAGCTCGAAGGGGCGCTGGAAGCGGCGGCCGAGATTCAGCGCGGGCTGCTGCCCCGGGCCGCGCCGTCCCTTCCGGGCTATTCGATCGCGGGCCTGATTCGCCCCACCGAGCAGGTCGGAGGCGACTGCTTTCAGTATTTCCCCGCCGAGGACGGTCGCCTGTGGCTGGCCGTGGCCGACGTTTCCGGCAAGGGCTACCCGGCCGCGCTGACGATGGCGAATCTGCAGGCGATGCTGCAGGGGCTGGCCCGGCTGAACTTCCCGATCGAGGAGGCGGCCGCCTACCTGAACGACACGCTGCACGAGAACCTGACCGGCGGCCGCTTCGTGACCCTGTTTCTCGGCAAGCTGCAGCCCGAAAGCCATGCGCTCGTCTGGCTGAACGCCGGCCATGTGCCGCCGCTGATCCTGCGCGGCGACAGCCCGCTTCGGCTCGAGGCCGGCGCGCCGCCCCTGGGGCTTGCTCCGGGCATGAGCTTCTCGGTTTCGCGAACGGAGCTCGCCCCCGGCGATCTGCTCTTGATCTGCACCGACGGCGTCACCGAGGCCACGAACGCCGCCGGCGTGCCGTTTGGCGAGGCCCGGCTCGTCCGTTTCCTCGAGGAAAACCGGGAGCTGCCGGTGGATGAGCTCGTGGAACGGCTGGCCGATGAGGTGGCCGAATACGCCGGCGGACAGAGGGCCGACGACCTGACGCTGGTGGCGATACGAAGGGAGGACTGAAGACATGCACGACGAGACACGGAACTACCGGATCGAACGCGATTCGATGGGCGAGATGAAGGTGCCGGCGGATGCGATGTACGGCGCATCCACGGCCCGGGCGGTGGAGAACTTCCCGATTTCCGGCATCCGCTTTCCGCGCGCGTTCATCGGGGCGCTCGGGCGGATCAAGCATGCGGCGGCGGAGGTGAACCGCGATCTGGGGCGGCTCGACGAACGCCGGGCGGAGCTGATCGACAAGGCCGCGCGCGAGGTGGCCGAGGGCCTGTGGGATGCGCATTTTCCGCTCGACATCTTCCAGACCGGCTCCGGCACGAGCACGAACATGAACGCCAACGAGGTCATCGCCCACCGCTGTGCTCAGCTCGACGCCGGGGTGCACGTGCATCCGAACGATCACGTGAACATGGGCCAGTCGTCGAACGACGTGATCCCGACCGCGATCCATGTCGCGGCGGCCGACCAGCTTGTGCACGAGCTGATTCCGGCGCTGGAGCACCTGCACGAGGCGCTGCATCAAAAGGCCGGGGAAACGAAGGATGTGGTCAAGATCGGCCGCACGCACCTGATGGATGCGACCCCGATCACGCTCGGCCAGGAAATCTCCGGCTGGGCGCGGCAGGTGGAGCTTGCGATCGAGCGCCTGCGCGCCGCGATTCCCCGGCTTTGCGAGCTTGCGATCGGAGGCACGGCGGTCGGCACCGGGCTGAACACGCATCCGGAGTTCGGGAAAAGGGTGGCGGCGATCCTTTCGCGCGAGTACGGCATCGAGTTCCGCGAGGCGGCCAACCATTTCGAGGCGCAGGCGGCGCAGGATGCGGCGGTCGAGCTTTCCGGCGCGCTCCGGAGCGCGGCCGTAAGCCTCGTGAAGATCGCCAACGACGTGCGGCTGCTGAACTCCGGCCCGCGCTGCGGCCTGGCCGAGATCACGGTGCCGGCCGTGCAGCCGGGCAGCTCGATCATGCCGGGCAAGGTCAATCCGGTGATCGCCGAATCGCTCGCGCAGGTCTGCGCCCAGGTCATTGGCAACGATGCCGCGATCGCCTTCGGCGGCGCCTCGGGCCTGCTCGATCTGAACGTGATGCTGCCGGTCATGGCACACAACTTGCTCGAATCCGAACGTCTGCTGGCGAACGCCGCGCGCGTGTTCGCGGACCGCTGCATCGCGGGGCTGGCCGCCAACGCGGAACGTTGCGCCGAGCAGGTGGAGTGGAGCATGAGCATGGTGACGGCGCTGGCGCCGGTGATCGGCTACGACAGGGCGGCGGAGATTGCCAAGCGCGCGGTCGCCGAGGGCAAGACCGTGCGCGAGCTCTGCCTGGAGGAGAAGGTATTGCCCGAGGAGGAACTCAATCGTCTGCTCGATCCGGCATCGATGCTGCATCCCCGTGCCTGAGGAGAAATAGAACGGTGTCTTCCGATCTCGAACGCCTCGTCTCCGCCTCGCCGGCCGTGCTTTACCGGCTGGAATGGCGGCCGGATGAGCCGTTGCCCGAGGCCTACCGGCACCTCGAATGGGCGGATCGGGCCTCGGGCTGCTTCGTGCCGACGTTCTGCTCCGAGCGCATCCGCGAGCTTGCGGGCTTTGCGCCTGCGGAATGCCTCGATGCCGGCTGGTGGATCTCGCAAGTGCACCCCGAGGATCGCGAAGCCTGCCTGAAAGCTTTCGAGCGCCTCTGGCATG
>CAYNLY010000002.1:25016-83107 GCA_964398225.1 uncultured Zetaproteobacteria bacterium | reverse complement strand
CTTCATGGCGGCCTCCCGCAGGGTTCAGCAGGTCAGGTGGAAACCGGCGGCGATGCTGCGGCCGTTGTTCACCCAGCCATTATAGACCTTCACCGCTTCCCCCGTGGGCAGCGCCCGCGTCATGATGCCGCGTTCGTTCAGCGCATCCAGCGTTTCGGGCGGCACGCGCATGCGTCCCAGGCTGCCGGTGCCGATGACGAACACCTCGGGCTCGGCGGCCAGCACGGGTTCGATATCGGCAACATCCAGCCGGTGCCCGTCCTTCCGCCACCAGGGCGAAAGGATGCGGCCGGGCAGAATCAGCACATCGCGGGTGTAGCGCCGTCCGTCGATGACAATGGCGCCGAAGCTGTAGTCGTCAACCTGCATGATTCACCTCCCCGGCCAGCATCCGCGCAAGCGTTCGGGCGTTGTCGGGTGCGGCCGCATCGTGGTCGTTGTTGAAATAGATCCAGGCCCTTCGGGGCGCGGCATCCTTCAGCCGCCGGGTCAGCCGGGTGAGGGCGTCGTCCGTGTAGCGCTCGCGGTACCATGGCCTGCCGTGCATGCGCAGATAGATGCCTTGCGCGCATGGAAGCAGCCGGTCCGGAAGTTCCGGCGCGTCCACCGAGACGAAGATCAGCCCGCGCTCGTCGAGCCAGCGATGGACGTCTTCGCGCCACCAGGAGGGGTGCCGGAACTCGACGGCCACGGTCCACGGAAGCGCGGTCAGCACCTCGAGGCGCTCCAGGTGCTCGTCGCAATGCTCAAATTTTGGCGGAAGCTGGAACAGCACGGGCCCGAGCTTGTCGCCCAGTTCCTCCAGCGCATCGCGCAGCCGGGCCAGGTGCTCGTCGCAATGCGCAAGCTTGCGCAGATGCGTGATCACTCTCGGCGCCTTGACGGCATAGAGGAATCCTTCGGGCGCCTGCCTGCGCCAGCGCCGCGCGGCGGCCGGGGTGGGAAAGCGGTAGAAGCTCGCGTTCAGCTCCACGGTGTCGAAGACCGAGGCGTAGTGCGCAAACCATCGGTGCATCGGCAGCCCGTCCGGATAGAACCGGCCGGCCCAGTGGCGGTAGAAGTAGCCGGAACATCCCACCCAGGTCCTCATGACCTGAGCTTAGACCGAAATGCGGCCGCCGGCGCGGCTAGCGGATCAGAAGCCGGTGCATCACCGCGATGCAGCGGTCCATCACGCAGATCAGCCCGCCTTCCAGGGCGATCCGCCAGGCCTCCTCGTTGACGATGCCCTGCTGCAGCCAGAGGGCCTTCGCGCCGATCGCCACCGCTTCCCGGGCGATTTCGGGCGTATGTTCCGGTTTCCGGAACACGTCGACGATGTCCACCGGCTCGGGGATCTCGTCCAGGCGGGCATGGACACGGCGGCCGAGAATCTCGTCCGCCTTTGGGTGCACCGGATAAACCTCGTAGCCCTGCTCGATCAGGAACGCGGCGATCTGATGGCTTGCGCGCTCCGGCTTCGGCGAACAGCCGACCACGGCGATTCGCCGGCTGTGTTTCAGCAGCTCGCGGATCGTTTCATCGTCGGGGTTTTGCCAGCGCGCATCGCTCATGATCGGACTCCTCAGGGATAGAAGGGCTTCATGGTGCCGTCCGCATGGCCCGGGGGCCAGTCCCTGTGTCGGAACGGGACAGGCATCCGGGTAAGACTTGGTCGGCGCATGTGCCGTTTGCTATCGTCGGGGCATGGCTCGATGGAGGAGGATCGCGGTGCTCGGCGCGTGCTGGGCCCTGGTGCTGGGTGCGCGGGCGTTTCCGGCCGGCGCCGCCACGCTGGAGCAGCAGCGGGCATGGTTTGCCGAGGCGGCCGCGGCGATTGAGGCCGGGCAAAGTTCGCGCGCCGAGCGGCTTCTCGAGAAGCTCGATACGTATCCGCTTGCGCCCTATCTCGAGCTGTGGCTTGCCCGCGCGGCGATGAGGGCCGGCGACGACGAGACGGTGGCCGAAACGCTGACGCGTCACGCGGAAATCCCCGAGGCCGCCGACATCCACCAGGCGTGGATCGAAAGCCTGGCCCGGCGCGGCCAGTGGCCCAGGGCGGGCGCGGAGCTTGCCCGAAGGCCCGATCTGCAACGCGATCCGGCGCTTGCCGGGGCGATGCTGCTCGTGCGCTGGCACCTTGGCGACCGGGAGGAGGCGCGGCGGGCATGGTCCGAACGCTATCGGCAGGGGTGGAACTGGCAGAAGGATCCGCTCGCCGATCGGCTGGACCGGCCGTTTGCGGACTGGATCGGGCACGGGCATCCGACGCCTGAGGAAATGAGGGAGCGCTTCCGCAGGCTGGCCCGGGAGGGCCGCTGGGCCCAGATCGATGCGGAACGCGCGGACCTGCAGCGGTTGCGGTGCGAGCTGCCCGATGCGATCGCGCGCCGTCTGGCTTCCTGGAGGCAGGCGCAGGCCGATCCCGCCCGGGCGCTGTCGGAATTCCGTTCCGCCGACTGGGGCGACTGGGCTGAGCCCGTCTTTTCCGACCTCATCCGCAGGCACTCGCGTCAGGATGTCGCGGCCTGCTGGGAGGCGCTGAGGCATCCGCCGCGAGGGATTGCGCGTTCGCTGGTGGCGAAACTCCGGCGCAGGGTCGCGCTGCGCGCCGCCCGCCACCATCGGCTCGAGGCCCACAGGTGGCTGGCCGGGCTTCCCCGTGAGACGGCCGATGCGTCCACGCGCGCCTGGCGCGTCCGGCTTCTGATGCTGGCGGGCGACTGGGCGGCGGTGCGCAGGGCGATTCGCGCCATGCCCCGGGACGAGCGCGAAAGCGCCCGGTGGCGCTACTGGCTGGGCCGGGCCGAGCTTGAGCTTGGGCATCCCGAGGCCGCCCGGCGCCTGTGGAGCGAGGTGGCCCGGGAACGCGGATATTACGGGTTTCTCGCAGCCCGCAGACTCGGTGTTCCGGCAAGTCTGAGCCCCGCGCCCTCGCCGGAAGCCAAGCCAGCCACCCTGCGCCGGCTTGCCGGGCTTCCCGGCATGGTCCGGGCCCGGGAATGGCTGGCCCTGGGCGACCGGGAACGAGCGGGCCGGGAGTGGGCGGCTGCGCTTGCGCGGATTCCGGAGCCGGACTGGCGGGCGGTTCTCCAGCTCGCGATGGACTGGGGGCTCTGGAATCAGGCGATTGCGGCCGCCTGGCGCGCAGGCGCGATGGATGCGCTCGACGTGCGCTTTCCGGTCGGCTTTGCCAACGCCGTATTCACCGCGGCCCGCGAACATCGGCTTTCGCCGGAGCTCGTGCTCGGCGTGATCCGGCAGGAATCGGCGTTCAATCCGGCCGCGGTTTCCCGCTCCGGCGCGCGAGGGCTGATGCAGCTGATGCCGGCCACGGCCCGGCAGGTGGCGCATCGGCTTGCCATCGAGGCGGCGGATGAGGATTTGTTCGATCCGGAGGTCAACGTCCGCCTGGGCGCCGCCTATCTGTCCCGGCTTCTGGAGCGCTTCGGCGAGCCCGCGCTGGCCGTGGCCGCCTACAACGCGGGACCCGCCCGGGTTTCGCGCTGGCTGGAGCGCGTGCCGGCCGATGATCTCGAGCTCTGGGTCGAGGCCATTCCGTTCGATGAAACGCGGCGCTACGTCCAGCATGTGCTCGCGTTCCGGCAGGTGTACCGGTGGCGGACGGCCCGGATGCGGTCGGAGCCCGTCGCGCGCGCCGCCCGGGTGGGAAGCTCCGGCTGAACGGCCCCATGCATTGCGGGCCGATTTCTGCGATACTGCGCCGCCATCGGGCGCGATGCCCGTTCGAGACAGGGTGACGAGGCAATGGCGAGCAACAGGTATCCGACCGACGATCTGAGAATCCGGGCCATTCAGGAGGTGATCCCCCCGTGCCGGGTGCACGAGGAATATCCGATCACCGAGGCCGCCGCGCGCACGACCTTTGAAACCCGCCGCCAGATCCACGACATCCTCTATGGTAAGGACGACCGGCTGCTGGTCGTGATCGGCCCGTGCTCGATCCACAACCCCGACGCGGCACTCGAATATGCCGGCCGGCTCAAGGCGCTGCGCGAGGAGCTGGGCGAGGATCTGCTGCTGGTCATGCGCGTCTATTTCGAAAAGCCGCGCACGACGGTCGGCTGGAAGGGTCTGATCAACGATCCGGACCTCGACGGTTCGTTCAAGATCAACAAGGGCATCCGGATGGCCCGCAAGCTGCTTCTGGACATCAACGAGATGGGCGTGCCGGCGGCGCACGAGTTTCTGGATCTGATCACGCCCCAGTATTTCGCCGATCTCGTCAGCTGGGGCGCGATCGGTGCGCGCACGACCGAATCCCAGGGCCACCGGGAGCTTGCCAGCGGGCTTTCCTGTCCGGTCGGATTCAAGAACGGGACCGACGGCGGCTTCCAGATCGCGATCGACGCGATCCGCGCGGCCCGCCATCCGCATGTGTTCCTGTCGCTGACCAAGCAGGGGCATTCGGCCATTTTCTCGACGACCGGCAACGAGGACTGCCACATCATCCTCCGCGGCGGGCGCGAGCCGAACTACGACGCGAAAAGCGTCGCCCAGGCGCTCGCCGAGCTTGGCCGCGCCGGCATCGAGACCGGGCTGATGATCGATTGCAGCCACGCGAACAGCCGCAAGCAGTATCAGAAGCAGGTCGAGGTGGGCTATGATGTGGCCGGCCAGATCGCGGTCGGCAATCGCGGCATCATCGGCATGATGGTCGAAAGCCATCTCAAGCCCGGGCGCCAGGACGTCGTGCCGGGCAAGAAGCCCGAATACGGCGTCAGCATCACCGACGCCTGCCTGGGCTGGGAGGACTCGGCGGATCTGATGCGGGTCGTCGCCGAGGCGGTGCGCAAGCGCCGGCAGGCGGTGGGCGGCGCGTCGTGAGCCGGAAGGTCATTCCGATCGAGCAGGAAGGCATGCCGTCCTACGGCAAGCCCTCGTGGCTCAAGGTGCGCGCGCCCGGATCCCCCGAATACCGGCGGCTCGTGCATCTGATGCGCAAGCTCAAGCTGAACACGGTATGCGAGGAGGCCAGCTGTCCGAACATCGGCGGCTGCTGGAAGCAGGGATCGGCGACGTTCATGATCCTGGGGCGTGTCTGCACGCGCACCTGCGCGTTCTGCGATGTGGAAACCGGCCGGCCCGACCCCGTGGACCCCGAGGAGCCGGCGCGGCTGGCCGAGGCGGTGGCCGCGCTCGGCCTGAAACATGTCGTGATCACCAGCGTGGATCGCGACGATCTTCCCGACGGCGGCGCGGGGCATTACGCGGCCGTGATCCGCGAGCTGCGCGCGCGCGATCCCGGCGTGACGATCGAGGTGCTCACGCCGGATTTCCGGCGCAAGCCCGATGCCTGTCTGGAAACGGTGATCGAGGCCGGCCCGGACATCTTCAACCACAATCTTGAAACCGTGCCGCGGCTGTACCGTTCGGTGCGCCCCGGAGCGCGCTATTTCACGAGTCTGCGTCTGCTGCAGCGCGCGAAGGAGCTTGATCCCCGGGTGGTCACGAAGTCCGGCATCATGGTCGGGCTGGGCGAGGAGCGCGACGAGATCCTGCAGGTCATGGACGATCTGCGCGAGGCCGGCGTGGACATCCTGACCATCGGCCAGTACCTGCGCCCGAGTGCGAAGCATCATCCGGTGATGAAGTACTGGACCCCGGAGGAGTTCGAGGATCTGAAATACCTGGCCGAAAAGAAGGGCTTCGGCATGGTCGCCTCCGGCCCCCTGGTGCGCTCGTCCTTCCATGCCGAGGAGGTGTTTGAAGCCCTGAAGCTCAGGAGCGAGGGCTAGCTGGATACGCTTACGTAGATTTTGGGTCTTTGTGTCTGCTCTTGGCCGGAGAGGTAACGGCCCAGCATCAGCGTCGCAACAAATTATGAGTTATCCGGTTCGATAGCAGATGGGTCGTCCGCAATGTGACGGGCCAGTCCCTCTGCTGGTTGCAGACTTGCGGGCAGCCGCGGATTCCCTGGTTGGCTTGCATGGCCGTCGCGCGCAGGCAGGGCGGATCTGATAGCATCGGCTCATTCCGAATCAGGTGGAGCTCAGCATGCGGAACAAGGAAGCGATTGCTCGGGAGCTGGCCCGGCTGGGGCTGGGGAATCTCGAGGAAATCTACTGGGATCTGCCCACGCCGAGGCTGTACGAGCATGCGATCCGGAATCGCGAGGGGCATCTGGCGCACATGGGGGCGCTCGTCGTCCGAACCGGGCATTTCACGGGCCGGGCCGTGCGCGACAAGTTCGTCGTGGACGAACCGGAAAGCCGTGACAAGGTCTGGTGGGGCGACTACAACCGGGCCTTTCCGGAAGAGCGGTTCGATGCCCTGTTCCGCCGCGTCTGCCGTTATCTGGAAGGCCGGCAGGTCTACGTCGAGGACTGCCTGGTCGGCGCCGACTCGCAGTACGAGAAGCCGGTCCGGGTCATCACCCAGGACGCCTGGCACGCGCTGTTTGCCCGCACGATGTTCGTGCGGCCGGTGGACCTCGGGCGGAAGCTCGCCCCCGACGCGCCGGAGTTCACGGTCATCCACGTACCGCACTTTCACGCGATGCCCAGCCAGGACGGCACGCATTCCGAAGCCTTCGTGCTGCTGCACATGAGCCGGCGCCTCGTGCTGATCGGCGGCACGGCCTATGCGGGCGAGATCAAGAAGTCCGTGTTCACGATCATGAACTACCTGCTGCCCGAGGAAGACGTGCTTCCGATGCATGCCTCGGCCAACGTCGGCAAAAACGGGGACGTCGCGATCTTCTTCGGTCTTTCGGGCACGGGAAAGACGACGCTTTCCTCCGACCCCGAACGTCGGCTGATCGGAGACGACGAGCACGGCTGGAGCCCGCACGACGTGTTCAACTTCGAGGGCGGCTGCTATGCGAAGGTCGCGCACCTGTCGCCGGAAAAGGAGCCGCTCATCTACGCCGCGACCGAGCGCTTCGGCACGATTCTGGAAAACGTGGCCTTCGATGCCGAAACCCGGCGGGTGAACTTCGACGACGTCTCGCTCACCGAGAACACGCGCGCGGCCTACGCGATCCAGGCGATTCCGAATGCGATCTATCCGGGTGTGGCGGCGCAGCCCTCGCACATCGTGATGCTGACGGCCGACGCCTTCGGCGTGTTGCCGCCGATCGCGCGGCTTTCGCCGGAACAGGCGATGTACTACTTTCTTCTGGGCTACACCGCGAAGGTCGCGGGCACCGAGGCGGGCGTCACCGAACCGGAGGCCACCTTCAGCCCCTGCTTCGGCGCGCCGTTCATGGCGCGACACCCGAGCGTGTACGCGACGATGCTCGGGCGCAAGATCCGGGAGCGGAACGTGGCCTGCTGGCTGCTCAATACCGGCTGGACCGGCGGGCCCTACGGGGTCGGGTGGCGCATGGACATCGATCTGACGCGCGCGCTTCTGCGCGCGGCACTCGAAGGCCGCCTGGACGGGGTCGAATATCGCGAGCATCCGACGTTCCGGCTTCAGGTTCCGGTCCATTGTCCGGGCGTGGATCCCGCCTGCCTCGATGTTGCCGCCACCTGGTCGGATCCCGCGGCCTACGAAGCCCAGGCGCGGCAGCTAGCCCGCCGCTTTTCGGAGGTGTTCGCGGAATTTGCCGATGAGCTTCCGCCCGAAATGGCCAAGGTCGGCCCGCGTCTCGACCGGGCATGATCCGGCATGATTTGCGATCCGGCGCGTTCGACGCGCCGCTTGCCCGCCGGGGGCTTGCGCTGGGCTCGGTCTCCGGTCAGAGGGCTTGTCCGGAGCGGGCGGAGGCCGAGGCCGTTCGCGCCTGGTGCGAGGACCGGCCGTTCTGGTTGCCCGGCTGGGTGCATCCGGAAGCGCACGCGGAAGCGGTTGCCTCGGCGCACCGGCTGATGGAGGCCGTGCTGGAGGCGGGCCGGCTCGAGCCCTGCCTGGATGCCTCCCCCTGGCGGGAGCGGCTTGCGTCCGTGCCGTTTGCGCCGGTTGCGGTCAGTTCCGAGGAGCACGATCCGCAGGCGATCGAAAAGGTCTATTTCGATGCCGAGACCCCGGACGGAAGGTCGATCGAGGATCTCTGGTGCAAGGCCTCCTGGCTGTCCTTCCATGAGGCCGACGCGAGCCTTCGCTTCCGGTTTTCGTTCGGCATGGAGGGGTTCGAGGATGTCGCCGCCGATTTCGAGCGCGAGTGCTGGGCCGCACGGCTGTGCGAGACGGTGTTCCCCGAATCGGCCGCGCTGACCGGGAACCGGCCGCTGGTTTCGCTGCTCGAACAGGCCTTGGGCGGGCCGGTCGCGTTCGTCGAACGGATCGTCTATTTCAATGCGCCCGAGGGCGGCGCGCTGATGCACCACGACGTGGAGCGGGGGCATGCAGGCGTCGTCTATGCGCAGATGAGCGGCGAGACCTTCTGGCTTGCGCTCTCCGGGGCGGACCTGATCGGGGAGCTCAGGTCGCTGGTCGCGGAGGAGCCGGAAGAGGTGGTCCGCCTTCTGAACGAGGGGAATGCGCCCCGGCGGCTCGCGAACACGCTGGCCTCCGGCCGCGATCCGGCGGAGCTCCTGGGCGAAGACTGGGCCGAGGTGCTGATGAACGAATCGGCGCGATTCATCGGCCGTCTGGTCGAAAAAGGCTTTGCCTACCGGCTTGCCCCGGGCGACGTGCTGCTGCTGCCACAGGCCGATACCCGCCGCTGTGTCTGGCACACGGTGTTCACGCTCGGCGATGCTCCGGGGGAAGGGCTGTCGTTCGCGGTGCGCCGGGTGCCGGAGAGCTCGGGCTAGGATTTGAACACCCGCGCAAGGAGCTTCCGAACCTCGTCGCCGATTCCGGGCTGCTGCGACTCCCGTGGCCCCGCGATGTTCAGCGTCTTCGGCCGGATCCTTGCGAGCCATTCGCGGATCCGTCCGGCCGCATCCGGCGCCTTCGGATCGACGACCAGAAAGGGTCTGTTCCACCTTTTGCAGGCGCGCGCCGTCTCCAGCGTGCCGCCCGTAAGCGGCCTGGGGGACAGAATCAGGGTTGCGTCCGCGTCCCGGACGTTGCGTTCGGTGCGCTCCCGGTAGTCCGCGCTCTCCGTCTCGGTCAGCGGATAGTGGGGATCGATCGGCCCGTCCTCGGCCCGGCGCCCCTTCGGGCACCAGCCGCCCACCGGGATGCCGGCGGCCATCGCGGCATCGAGCGCCGCCCGATCCACGCCCGTCTGGCCGCCGCTGATCACCCGCCGGGGTCGCACCGCGTGTGCCCTTCAGTAGGTTGAGGTGTCGCTCAGATCCGGAGGCACGAAGCCTTCCACACGCTCGATGCCCGTCTCCAGCCTTCCGTCGGGGAACAGCCGCAGCCACCGGTAGCCGGGCGAGGCGTCGTCCAGCTCGAAGCGCTCGGTGTTGGGGCGGAACTGGATGCAGGTCGAGGGGCTGCCGAGCAGCCGGATGCCTTGATGTTCGGTATCGAAGACCTGATGCACATGCCCGAACACGATCGCGCGGACCCGATCGCATGTCCGGACGGTCTGCCAGAAGGCGTCGCAGTCCTCGAGCATCATCGCATCCATCCAGGGGCTGCCGATCGGAAGCGGATGATGGTGCAGCGCGATCAGCACGTGGGCGTCCTCGTTGCGCGCAAGTTCCCGCTTCAGGCGCTCCAGCTCGTCGGCGCCGAGGCGGCCTCCCGGCGAGGCTTCGGGATCGTTCGAGTTCAGCGTCAGGACGCGCCAGTTGTCGATCAGGGGCGGCTCGGCGTCGAGTCCCGGGATGCCGAGGGCGGGAAGCAGCGTGCGCCGCAGAGCGCCAAGATCGCAGTGGTTGCCGGGCGTGACGAGAAAGCGCTTCGTCCAGCCGAGGATCTCGTCGGCGAGCAGGCGATAGGTCGTCGCGAGCTCGTCCTGGGCGAGATCGCCTCCCAGCAGCACGGCATCGGGCCTGGGGAATCGCTGCCAGGCGGCGCTTTTCACCGCGCGGAAGCTTGCCAGCGTGCGCACGCCCTTGAGCTCCGCGCCGGGATCGGCGTAGAGATGAAAATCGGTCAGATGAAGCAGAAGGGCCATGGTGCGGGATTCCTCAGGCGCTCGAGGATCGCATGCAAGGATGGATGGTGCACGTGCGATTTGTCACCGGCCCGGCCTCAGTCGAGCATGAAGACGAAAAACTTCAGATAGCGGGTTTCGGGCATCGCCGGATTCCAGGGATGATCGGGGCCCGCGCCCCCCACATGCACGATGCTGCCCGCCCGTCCGGCCTCCCGGATGCCATGCAGACAGGCCTTCCGGAACTCGTCCTCGCTCACAAGCCCCGAGCACGAGGCCAGCGCAAGCATGCCGCCGGGCGCCACCAGCCGCGCGGTTTCGCGCGCGAGCTTCCGGTATCCCCGCAGGCCCTGCTGCTTCCGGGCCCGGGATTTGACGTAGGCCGGAGGATCGCAGATGACGATCTCGAAGCGTTCGCCTTCCTCGATCAGCTGCGGAAGCAGCTTGAGCACGTCCGCGCGGATCGGACGCCAGCGGCCGGACGGCGCGGATGCGCGAATGTTGGCCTCAGCGCAGCTCAGCGCGGTCTCGGACGAATCCACGCTGACCACCTCCCGCGCGCCGCCGGCAAGCGCTTGGAGCGCGAACGCGCCGACGTAGGCGAACAGATCCAGAACCCTGCGGTCCCGGGCGATGCGGCGCATCCAGGCCCGGTTCGGCCGCTGGTCGTAGAAGTAGCCGGTCTTCTGGCCGGTGAGCGCGTTGCAGCGCAGTTCGATGCCCCCTTCGACGGCGGCCACACTGCCGTCGCCATCGCCCCGCGCGATGTAGGAATCCAGCGGTAGCCCCTCGAGCAGGCGCGAACCCGCTCGGTTGGCCACGTAAATCGTTTTCGGTTTCAGCAGATGTTCGAGCGCGTCCAGGATCGCCTCTAAGTGGCGCTCGATGCCCGCCGTATGGGCCTGAAGCACGAGATCCTCGCCGAAGCGATCGACGATCAGTCCGGGCAGGCGGTCGCCCTCGCCGTGCACCAGCCGGTAATGCGGAGAATCGAACAGCCATTCCCGACGGGCGAGCGCGGACTTCAGCCGGTCGCGCCACCATGCCGGATGCAGCGCATCGAGCCGCCGGCCGGATACGAGCCGGGCCACAATGCGGCTTTCGGGATTGGCATAGGCCGTGCCCAGAGGCGTGCCGTGGGCGGAGAACACATGAACAAGCCCGCCGGGCGCATCCACGCGCAGTTCGGCCACTTCGTCGGCATAGATCCAGAGATGGCCGGTTTTCAGCCGGCGTTCTTCGTTGCGCTTCAGAATCAGTCGGCCTGCCATGGCACCTCCGTGGGAGCGGGGAGTGTAGCGGGCGCGGGGTGCAGGTCACGCCTTTCGATCGAGTCTGCCGACATGATCGGCGGGCCGGATCGCGACCGTGTTCTCGATGCGGGTGCACACCTCGCCGTCCGCACGGCGATAGACCATCGAAAAGCAGGGGTCGGCGCGGCCGTGCCGATCGAGTTCCTCCCGGATGCGTGCTTCAAGCTCGGGAGGAAAGTCGAACTCGAGCACGAGCGAGGAATGGCCCACGCGGATGAAGTCGAGGCTCAGCCGTTTCGTCGCCACCCGGCGGCCGGGGAAAAGTCGCAGGCAGGCCAAGGCCGGGATGGGATCGGCCAGCGCCGCCTGAACGCCTCCGAACATGTTGCCCCTGGCGTTCGCGGTCAGCGCGGTGAGCGGCAGCAGGATGCGCAGGTGGCGGAATGCGTCGTCCCATTCCAGCACCTTGATGCGCATCAGCCAGAACGGCGGATAAAGCTCCAGACGGCGCGCGGGCGACAGCCAGCGCATTTGGCCGAGCCAGCGGATGAAGCTGCCTTTCATGACTCAGGTTCCAGAAAGAGACCAGCAGTACCTTGTGGGTTTGAAAACAAAATGCACTCGTTCTTGTGGGTTTTGTTTTCAAACCCTATACTGCACGCATGGCCGAACGACCCGAAGACGGCTGCCCGATCGCCGGAACGCTTGCGCTGCTTCGCGACCGCTGGAGCTGGCTGATCCTGCGCGACTGTTTCTACGGCGTCCGCCGCTTCGAAAGCTTCCGGCGCCATCTCGGGATTTCGCGTCGGGTGCTGAGCGAACGGCTCGCCGCGCTGGTTGCGGCCGGCATTCTTCGCAAGGTGCCTTATCAGCAGAAGCCGGCCCGGTTCGAGTACCGGCTGACCGCGAAGGGACGCGAGCTGTTTCCGGTGCTGGCCGCGATGGCGGGCTGGGGAAACCGCTGGCTTGCGGCCCCCGAAGGGCCGGCGCTTCGTCTGCGTCATCTCGACTGCGGACATGCGGCCGAGGGACGTTTCGTATGCGAGCACTGCGGCGGGCGGATGAGCCTTGCACGGGTCCGGGCCGAGGCAGGCCCCGGGGCCGACCGGGAGGCCGTACAACGGCTCGCCGATGCCGTGCGGCCACCCCGGCGCAGCCAACGCTCGGACGGGGATTCCTCGCAAGTCTGATTTCCCTAGGGTCGTTCGCGCCGGAATGCCGGAACGGCTCAGGCCGCTTCCCTGCCTTCCGGGTGCTTTTTTCTTCGCCGTCTCCGGCGCCGTTTTTTCTGCGTGGAGTCCGGCGCTTCGGCTTCCTTCGGCCTGGCACCGGCCCGCCGGGAGCGGGGGTGTTCGCGCCCGGCCCGATCCTCGCGTCGCAGGCCTTCGGCGGTGGCATCCGGATGCGTGGGAGGCCCCACCTCGAGCCACTCGGGCTCGATCATGCGCACGGGAATGCGCCGGCCGATGTATGCCTCGATGTCGGGCAGCTCGAGACAGAAGCGCTCGCAGCAGAAGGAAACGGCGACCCCGGTGGCGCCTGCCCGCGCGGTCCGGCCGATCCGGTGCACGTAGTTTTCGGCCTCTTCGGGCAGATCGTAGTTGAATACATGGGTGACGCCGTCGATGTGCAGCCCGCGGCTGGCGACGTCGGTGGCGACCAGCAGATGCAGGCGCCCCTCGGAAAAATCCTCGAGAATGCGCATCCGCTTCTTCTGCCGGACATCCCCGGACAGCACACCCACCTTGAATCCGTAGCGGGCGAGCTGACGGGCCACCCGTTCGCCGGTGCGCTTTTCGTTGACGAAGATCATGCCCTTGCGCACGTCTTCGGCGCGCAGCAGGTGGATGAGCAGCGGCAGTTTTTCGTCCATCGCGGTGTGGTAGAGGCTTTCCTCGATGCCGGTGGCCGTGATTTCGCCCTGCTCGGCGCGCACCTTTTCCGGATTGTTCATGTGCTCGTAGGCAAGCTCCAGCACCCGGTAGGACAGCGTGGCCGAAAACAGCAGCGCCTGGCGCTCCTCGACCGGAGGCAGCCGCCGAAGCAGGAAGCGGAGATCGCGAATGAAACCCAGGTCGAACATCCGGTCGGCCTCGTCGATGACGACGATCTCGGTCTTGCGCAGCGAATAGCAGCGCTGGCGGAAGTAGTCGATGAGTCGCCCGGGCGTGCCGATGAGGATGTCCACACCCCGATCGAATCCCTTGCGCTGCTTGTCGTAGTCGACGCCGCCGAACACGGTGTGGATCGTAAGCCCCGCGTATTTGCCCAGCGCATGGGCATCCTCGCTGATCTGCACGACCAGTTCGCGCGTGGGCGCGATGACCAGCGCGCGCGGGTGATGCGGCTTGCGGCCGAGCATCGGCGGCCGGCTCAGCAGCCGGTTGAAGATCGTGATCAGAAAGGTCGCGGTCTTGCCGGTGCCGGTGCGGCCCTGGCCGGCGATGTCCTCGCCGGCAAGCGTGCGGGGCAATGCCGCCTGCTGCACCGGTGTGAGCTCGGTGAAGCCGAGCTCGTCGATCGCGCGCTGAAGGGGTTCGGGAAGGTTCAGTTCGGCAAAGGTCTTGCTCATGGCCGCATGCTAGGGCATTGGCGCCAAAATGCACGGGTCCCAGGGGTGAAATTGCCAGCATCGGCCGCCAGGACTAGCTTGCGCATCCCGCAGGGCGAAGGGCCCATGGCGCAATTGGTTAGCGCTGCCGGCTCATAACCGGTTGGTTCCAGGTTCGAGTCCTGGTGGGCCCACCAGTTCCAGTGGGAAGGAGTGAACCCATGCAGGAACGGCCGACACCGGAGACGATCCGGCGCCGGATCATCGAAGCGATACCCGAGGCGCAAGTCGAGGTCCGGCTGTTTTCCGGCGACGATCATTTCGAGGTGGAGGTGGTATCCCCCGCCTTCCGGGGGCTTTCGCGCGTGGCGCAGCACCGGATGGTGTACGAGGCGCTGGGCGAGGCGCTTCGAGACCGAATTCACGCCCTGGCCCTGAAGACCCGGGCGCCAAAGGAGCACTGAACGATGACCGACAAGGAAATCCTCGATCAGATCGACCGCATCGTGCACGAGCACGACGTCGTCCTGTTCATGAAGGGAACCCCGGAGTTTCCGCAGTGCGGCTTCTCCCAGCGGGTGGCCGCGATCCTGCAGTCTTTTGGCATCCCTTTTGCTTCCGTCAATGTGCTGCTGGACGAGCGCGTCCGGCAGGGCATCAAGGACTACACGAACTGGCCCACGATTCCTCAGCTCTACGTGAAGGGCGAGTTCGTCGGCGGTTGCGACATCGTCAGCGAGATGTACGAGTCGGGGGAGCTCGCCGAACTGCTCGCACCGATCATCGAGGCTCATCGCACCGGGTCCTAGGTGCCGCAGCTTGAAACATGAGCCGGAGGGGGCTATAAGATTCAATGGGTATGCGCCGGATTGAATCGCCCTTCGCCCGCCCGGTGACGGGAGTCCGCTGATGCAAACTCGGCTGACCACGAAGCTTGGGCAGAAGCTCGCGCTCACGCCGCAGCTGGCGCAATCGCTGAAGGTGCTGGCGATGAACGCCATGGAACTCGAGGCCTACCTCGAGGAATGCCTGGAAACCAATCCCCTGCTGGAGCGTGTCGAGGAGGCGGCCGAGGCGCCTTCCGAGCCGGTCCCGGTGCTCGAAGGCGGAGCCGAGCCGTGGCGCGAGTCCGGCGACAACCGCTGGGAGCGGCTCTACCAGGGCCCGGGCCGGGAAACACCCGCAGACATGGAGGCGATGCTCCGCGACGAGCCCAGTCTGGGCGCGTCCCTGCACGAACAGATCGACCGCCAGCCGATGAGCGACGAGGAGCGGCGGCTCGCGCATGCGATCATCGACAACCTTGACGACGACGGCTACTTCCGGATGGATCCGGCCGAGCTTGCCGAGGCCGAGAACGCCAGGCCGGACGCGGTGGTTTCGGTGCTCGAGCGGATCGTGCAGCAGCTCGAGCCCCCCGGGATCGGCGCGCGGAGCCTGATCGAGTGCCTGCTTCTGCAGCTGGAGGAAGACGACGAGCCGACGCGGCTTGCCCGCCGGCTGCTGCTGCATTTCGCGGAGCATCTTCATCTTCCGGACGAGGATCTGGCGGCGATGGCCGAATGCTCGATTGAGGAGCTGGCCGCAGCGCGCGCGCGGATGCGCCGGCTCGATCCGTTCCCGGGCCACGGGCTTCGCGGTGAGGCGCCGGTTTACATCGAACCCGAGATCGTGTTCCGTAAGACGCCGTCCGGGGACATCGAGGTGGACGTGCCGGCCGCCGGCGCGCGCGGGCTCCGGATCAACGAGCGGTGGCTTGAGCACGAGTTCGAGGGGCCGGACCGAGAGTTCATGGCCCAGGCGATGCGCGAGGCGCGCTGGCTGCTGAGCGCGCTCGATCAGCGGGCCGAAACGCTGATGAAGGTCGCGCTGTGCCTGGCCCGACGGCAGCGCGCCTTTCTCGAGTACGGGCTGTTCGGACTCAAGCCGCTCACGCTGCAGGATGTCGCCGAGGAGGTCGGACTGCACGAATCGACGATTTCCCGTGTGACCAGCGGCAAGTACGCGCTGACGCCGATCGGCGTCGTCGAGCTCAAGCGGTTCTTTTCCGCTGGACTGCCCACCCGGGGCGGTGGCACCATTTCCGTCTACCGGGTGCAGCAGAGGATTCGGGCGCTGATCGAATCGGAGCCTGCCGGGCGGCCGATCTCCGATCAGGCCATTGCCGACCGGTTGCGGGCCGAGGGCATCGAGATCGCACGGCGAACGGTGGCCAAGTACCGCGAACAGCTGGGCCTGCCGCCCAGCAGCCAGCGCCGTCGCGCCTCATCCGCGCGGCGCAAGGGACAACGGAGGTCATAGATGCAGGTCAACATCACGGGACGACATATCGAGCTCACCGAACCGCTGAAGGCGTACGTGCACGAGAAGCTTCAGCATCTGAAGCATTCGTTCGACCATGTGGTCGACGTTCAGGTCGTGCTTTCGGTCGAGAAGATCCGCCAGCGCTGCGAAATCACGATCCATGCCAGCGGCATCACGATCCACGGAAGCGAGGAGACCGAGGACATGTATGCCTCGATCGACGGCGCGGTGGACAAGCTCAACCGCCAGCTCAAGCGCTACCGTCAGAAGCTGAAACGGCACCAGAGCAACCATTCGCGCCGCGAAGGCCGCGAAATCAAGGTGGCCCAGCGGGTCTACCTGCCGCCGGCGGACGAGGAGATTCCCGAGGACCACGTTCCGGAGCCCGTGGCCAGCCGCGAGATCGCGGCCAAGCCGATGAGTGTGGACGAGGCGATCATGCAGCTCGAGCTGTCGGGCAGCGACGAGCTCGTGTTCACGAACCAGGAAACCGAGCGGCTCAACGTGCTCTACCGGCGTCCGGACGGCTCGGTCGCGTGCATCGAGGCCGAGGCCGCCTAGGTCTACGTCTGGAAGCCCGGTCATGAGCCTGCTGCCACCGGAGCACGTGCTCCTCGATTCGGCCGCGAAGAGCAAGCGCGCGCTGATCACCGATCTGGCTCATGTGCTGTCCTCCATTGACCCCGATCAGGTCATGGAGGTGGTCATGGCCCGCGAGCAGCTGGGCAGCACCGGCATCGGGCACGGCGTGGCGATTCCGCACGGACGCATGCGCGGTCTGACCCGCCCGGAGCTGGCGCTGGCCCGGCACATCGAGGGCGTGGATTTCGATGCGATCGACGGCCAGCCGGTGCACATCGTCGTGCTGCTGCTCGTTCCGGACAGCGACGACAAGGCGCATCTCGAACTGCTGGCGCGGCTTGCCCGGAGTCTGCAGCAGGCGCATGTGCGCGAGGCCATCATGAAGGCCGAAAGCGCCGAGGCGATTTCCCGGCTTTTCGAAGAGGCGGCAGGATAAGTGGGTCAGCCGACGATCACGGTTCGCGAGCTGCTCGCGGAGCAGGGCGGGCCGATGGCGATGCGGCTGTTGACGGGCGAGGAAGGGCTGGACCGGATCATCGACCATCCCCGGGTGGAGAAACCGGCGCTCGCCTTTGCCGGCTATCTGGCCAAGATCAATCCGAACCGCCTGCAGGTGATCGGGCGCACCGAGCTCGGCTATCTCGCCTCGCGCCCCGAAGCGGAATGCCGCGCGCATGTGGATGCGGTGTTCGACCAGGGGCTGGCGGCCGTGGTCGTGACCTACGGCATGGAGCCTCCGGACTACATCGTCGAGGCGGCCTCCCGGACCGGCACGCCGCTGATCGTCTCCGAGCTCGATTCCCAGTCGCTGATGACGAACCTGACCCTGTTTCTGAACCATCGCCTGGCCCCGAAGACCTTCGTCCACGGCGTGTACATGGACGTGTTCGGGCTCGGCGTGCTGCTTACGGGCGCGTCGGGAATCGGGAAGAGCGAGATCGGGCTCGAGCTGATCTCGCGCGGACACCGGCTGATCGCCGATGACATGGTCGAGTTCGTACGTGAAAGCCCCGAGGTCATCGTTGGCCGCAGCCCCGAGGCGCTGCGCTACCACATGGAAATCCGCGGGATCGGTATCCTGAACATCCGGGACCTGTACGGCGCGGCCGCGATCACCGACACCAAGCGGCTGCGGATGGTCGTCGAGCTTGTGCCCTGGGAGCGGCTGAAGCAGGAGGATCGGGCGACGGGCGGCGAGGAAACGGTCGAGATCCTGGGCGTGCCGATTCCCCAGGTGCCGGTGCCGATCCGTTCCGGGCGTTCGCTGGCGGTGCTGGTCGAGGTGGCCACGCGCAACCAGCTTCTGAAGCTGCGCGGGATCGACAGCAGCCGGAGCTTCGCGAAGGCGCTTCAGGAGCGGATCGAGAAGGGCGCGCGGTGACGCGGCGATGCTTCTGATCAGCGGGCTCTCCGGCGCGGGCAAGAGCACCGTGCTTCACGCGCTGGAGGATGCGGGCTACTTCTGTACCGACAACCTGCCGCTGGAGCTTCTGCGCGACTGGAGCCGGCAGATGCTGGCCAGGAATCAGCCCGCGGCGGTCTGCCTCGACGTGCGCAGCTGCCCGGACCGGGCGGCGCTGGCCGAGGCGATCGAGGCCGTGCTGGTCTCGGGGGATCCGTGGCAGCTCGTGTTCGTCGAGGCCGAGGACGAGGTGCTTGCCCGCAGGTTTTCGACCGTGCGCCGCCGGCATCCGTTTGCGCCCGAGCGCGACCTGCTCGAGGCGATCCAGTCCGAACGCGAGGCACTGCAACCGGTCCGGGCGATCGCCGATCTCGTGCTCGATTCGAGCCAGACCACGCCCTACGAGCTTGCGGAGCAGGCCCAGGCCTACATCCGGCAGGAGGCGGAGACCGCCGAGCGGCCGATTCGATGCACGTTGGTCTCGTTCAGCTTCCAGCGGGGGCTGCCCCGGCAGGCGGACATGGTCGTCGACGTCCGCTTTCTGCCCAATCCCCATTACGTGCCCGAACTCGCTCCCCTGACCGGGCGCGACGAGCCGGTGGCGGCCTTTCTGCAAGCGCGCTCCGAAGTGGCCGAGGCCGAGCGCCGGATCCGGGACTGGCTGGCTTTCGCCTGGCCGGGCATGCAAAAGGAGCGCAAGCAGTATTTCACGCTCGCCTTCGGCTGCAGCGGAGGCAGGCACCGTTCGGTGTATCTGGCCGAGCGCACCGCCTTGTGGCTCGCCGAGACCGGGCGGGCAAGCCCTGCGGTGCACCACCGCGAACTGGGGCTGATTCTTGATGCGGGAGCCGGGCAATGATCGGAGTGGTACTCGTTGCGCACGAGCATGCCGCGGGCGGCATGCTTCAGGCGGCCGAACATGTCGTGGGCAGGCAGTCGCTGACGGCCGTGCTGGATGTGCCGAAAACCATGCCGCCGGAACAGCTCCGCGACCGGATGCGCGACTGCATCGCGTCGGCGGATGCGGGCGACGGCGTGCTCGTGCTCGTGGACATGTTCGGCGGCACGCCGTGCAACATCGCGCTCGAGTTTCTCGAACCGGGGCGCATCGAGGTCGTCTCCGGCTTCAACATTCCGCTGCTCGTCAAGGCCTTCGTCATGCGCCGGGAGGAACGCGACGTTACGGTGCTTGCGCGCGAGGTCGTCGCCTCGGGCCGGCAATACATCTGTCTTGCGTCCGAGCTGATCGGCGAGCGCCGGAGCCGTGGGGATGCCTGAGCGGCGGGTGACGATCCGGAACAAGCTGGGCCTGCATGCGCGGGCCTCGGCGAAGCTGGCCGCCGTCGCCGGCCGGTTTCAGTCGGAAATCATCCTGGCCCGGGACGAGGTCGAGGTGAACGCGAAGAGCATCATGGGCATCATGATGCTGGCCGCGGCCCGCGGCACCGAACTCATCGTCCGTGCCGAGGGGCCGGACGCCGAGGATGCGCTGGCGGCGATCGCGGCGCTGGTCGACGATCGCTTCGGCGAGGAGTCATGATGGGTGCGCCGGAGCGCATCCGGCACGAAGGCGGCGCCGTTGCCACAAGCCCCGGCGTGGTCATCGGCCGGGTTCAGAAGCTTCGGCGGGGGCGGATGCCGATCCCCGAGCGCCACCTGGCGTCTGCCGCCGTGGAGGCCGAGGTCGAGCGACTGGATCGCGCGGTGATGGCCGCGCTCCGGGAAATGGAGCATGAGCGACGGCAGCTGGCCGTGGTCGAATCCCGGGATCCGCAGATGATTCTGGATGCGCACATCATGATGCTCTCGGATCCGGAGCTCGTGGACCGCGCGCGCGAACGCATCCGCGAGCAGGCCATCAATGCGGAGTGGGCGCTGCGCCAGCAGATGGACGCGATCGAGCAGGCCTTCGAGCAGATCGAGGACGAGTACCTGCGCGCCCGCAAGGACGATGTCGAACAGGTGGGCCAGCGCGTGCTCCGTCATCTGGCCGGGGAACCTGCGGATCTGCATCAGCCCGGAGCCGAGGGCGACGATCCGCAGATCTTCATTGCCGAGGATTTCACGGTTTCCGAGGTGGTCGCGCTCTGGCGCGCCGGTGCAGCTGGCCTCGTCGCAGAACAAGGCGGCGGCGGCTCGCACGCGCTGATTCTGGCGCGCGGCATCGGTCTGCCCGCGCTCGTCGGCGTGGAGGGCATCCTCGATCGGGCCCGGGACGGTGATACGCTGATTCTCGACGGCGAACAGGGGCGGTGGGTGCTGAACCCCGAGGCCGAGGAACAGGTGCGCTACCGGCGGTTCGCCGAGGCGATCGAGGTCTACCACGATCAGCTCATGGCCTATGCCGGCCGTCCCTCCCGGAGCGCCGACGGTCATCCGCTGCCGATCATGGGCAATCTGGAGTTTCCCGAAGAGCTGGACATGGCGCTGCGCGTCGGCGTGGAGGGCATCGGTCTGTTCCGGACCGAGTTTCTGTTCATGAACTCCGGCGATCCGCCCGATGCCGCCACGCAGGCCGCCTGCTATCGCGAGGTCGTGCGGGCGATGGCGGGACGACCGGTGACGATCCGGCTGCTCGATGTCGGCGGCGACAAGCCCCAGCTCTATCGCTGCGTGGGCGCCGATCCCTTCAACGGCATGAATCCGGCCATGGGCCTGCGCGGGATCCGCCTGCTTCTGCGCATGCCCGATCTGTTGCGCGCCCAGCTCCGGGGCATTGTTGCTGCGGCCCGGGAAGGGCCGGTGCAGGTGCTCGTGCCGATGGTGGTGTCGGTCGAGGAAATGCAGGCCGTGCGGCGCATGCTCCAGGACGAGATCGAGCGCGCCGGCGGCGGCGTGCGGGTGCCTCTGGGCGCGATGATCGAAGTGCCGGCGGCGGTGCTGATCGCCGACGAACTGGCGAAGGTGTCGGATTTCTTCTCGATCGGAACCAACGACCTGATGCAGTATGCGCTGGCCGCCGACCGGGCCGACGAGGAAGTGGCCGGTCTTTACCGGGCGGAACACCCCGCGATCGAGCGCCTGATGCGGCTGACCGTGCAGGCAGCGCACCGGGCCGGCATTCCGGTGTCGCTGTGCGGGGAGCTGGCCGCGGATCCGGAATGGACCGAGCGGCTGATGAACATGGGGCTGGATGCGCTGTCGATGAGCCTACACGCGGTGCTCGTGATTCGTCGGCACCTGAGCCGCCTTACCTACGCGCCGGACAACGGCGTTTGCGCCTGATCTTTGCGCCGGGGGACGCGGCCGTCTACCATCCGGGGCTGCCGGGTTGACGGCTTCGGAGGTGACGATCATGCAGGCACTGCGCCACGACTGGAGCGTCGAGGAAATCGAGGCGCTGTTCGAGCTGCCGCTTCCCGACCTGATCTTCCGCGCCCAGAACGCGCTGCGGGCGCATTTCGATCCGAACCGGATCCAGCTTTCGACCCTGCTTTCGATCAAGACCGGCGGCTGTCCCGAAGACTGCAAGTACTGCCCGCAGTCCGCGCGCTACGACACCGGCGTGGAGCGGGAACTGCTGCTGGCCAAGGAACAGGTGCTGGAGGCCGCGCGGAAGGCCAGACAGAAGGGGGCCACCCGCTTCTGCATGGGTGCGGCCTGGCGCGAGCCCAAGGGCCGGGCGTTCGAGGTCGTGCTCGAGATGGTGCGCGAAATCAAGGCGCTGGGCATGGAAACCTGCGCCACCCTGGGCATGCTGACCGAGGAACAGGCCAGAAGGCTTAAGGAGGCCGGGCTCGATTACTACAATCACAACATCGATACCGACCCCGATTACTACCGGGAAATCATCACGACGCGCCGGTTCGAGGACCGGCTGGATACCCTCCGCCACGTCCGCAAGGCGGGGCTCTCGGTCTGCTGCGGGGGCATCGTGGGTATGGGCGAAAGCCGCCGGCACCGGGCGGGATTGATCGCGCAGCTTGCGCGCATGGACCCGCATCCCGAAAGCGTGCCGATCAACCTGCTCGTCAAGGTGCCCGGCACGCCGGTGGCCGAGGAGGATCGTTTCGCCGAGGATCTGGATCCGTTCGAGTTCGTGCGAACGATCGCCGTGGCCCGGATCACGATGCCAGCATCCCATGTGCGTCTTTCGGCCGGCCGGCAGCAGATGAGCGACGAGATGCAGGCGTTGTGCTTTCTGGCCGGCGCGAACTCGATCTTCTACGGCGAGAAGCTGCTGACGACCGGAAATCAGGACGCCGAGCGCGACCGGGCCCTGTTCGCGCGGCTGGGGCTTGTGGCCGAGGCCGAGCCCGTGCCGTCCTCCCGCCGCATCGCCGAGAGCCAGCGGGCCGCGGCCGGCTAGCACCCGCCATGCGGGTGATCCGCCACGAGCGCCAGCCCTATCCGGATTCGGTCGCCGAACAGGAGCGGCTGGTCGAGGGCATCCTGGCCGGGGAACCCGCGCCGGTTCTGATCCTGACTGAGCATCCGCCCGTGTTCACGATCGGCACTTCGGGAAGCCGGCGCGACGTGCTCGCCACCGAGATCGACGGCGTCCGCATCGAGGTGTTTCAGACCGGGCGCGGCGGCGAGGTGACCTATCACGGTCCGGGTCAGCTGGTCGCTTATGTGCTGGCGGATCTGAGAGAGGAGCGCGATCTGCACCGGCATGTGCGCCGGCTCGAGGAAATGATCATCCGCACGCTCGCCGACTTCGGCATCGAGGCTTCCCGCAATCCGCGCGGCATCGGCGTCTGGGTGGACGGCCGCAAGATCGCGGCGGTCGGCGTGCGCTGCCGGAAGTGGATCACGTTCCACGGCGTTGCGCTGAACATCGACCCGGACCTGCGCCATTTCCGCGGCATCGTTCCGTGCGGCATGAAGGATGCGCCGGTCACCTCGATGGCGCGGCTGGGCGTGCGGGCTGCGCGCGGCGAGGTGGAACGGGCGCTGATGGCGCACGCCGAACGGCTGTTCGCGTCCGCCCGCCCTGCTACACTGAGGGCATGAAGCGCCTTTCCGTTGCCCTGCTCGGGCTGGCACTCTTTGGGGTTCTACTGCAGCCGGTCCGGGCGGAGACGGGCGATCATGAAGCGCGCGAGCTGATCCGGAAGGTGCAGGATCTGCTTCGTTCGCACACCAGCATCGCGACCTATTCGATGCGCATCGTCACGCCGGAATGGGAACGCACGGTGCGGCTGAAGGCCTGGGACGACCGGGACCACCGCCGCTTCTTCATCCGCATCCTGGAGCCCGCCCGCGACCGGGATACGACCTGGCTCAAGGACGGCGGAAAGCTCTGGATGTATCTGCCCCGGCTCGAACGCGACATCCGCATACCCCCCTCGATGATGCTGTCCTCGTGGATGGGATCGGATTTCACGAACGACGATCTGGTCAAGATGGAATCGGTCGTGGACGACTACCGCCACCGCATTTTGAGCAAGGACGAGCACGGCTGGGTCGTCGAATCGATTCCGAAGCCCGATGCGCCCGTGGTCTGGGGCAGGCTGGTGCACCGGATCGGCCGGGACGGGCTGCCGGTGTCCGAGGATTACTACGATGAGGACGGGAATCTCGTACGTCGCCTCAGCTTCGACCGGGTCCGGACGATGGACGGCCGCCGCATTCCGACGCGGTGGGTGATGCAGCCGGTGAACAAGCCGGGGCACCGGACCGTCATGCTGCTGGAGCAGGTGGATTTCGACGCCGAGATCCCGGCCCATGTGTTCACCCGGGCGAATCTGAGGCGCAGGGACTAGCACGGTGTTCGCGCTGGCCTGGCGCAACGTGCTGCGCAACTGGCGGCGAAGCCTGATCACGGTGGCCGCGGTGGCGGTGGGGCTGGGTTCGCTGCTGTTTCTCTGGGGTTTCAACGACGGCGTGCACAACACGATGATGCGTAATCTCCAGGAGGTCATTGTCGGAAGCCTGCAAATCCATGCCCGCGATTTCTTCCGCCATCCAAAGCTGGAGCGCACGGTGCCCGAGCCCGCGCGGGTTCGGGCGATGCTGGCCGGGCGGGGGCTGGTGTGGTCGGAGCGGGTTCGAACCTTTGCGCTCGCCGCGGGGGAAGAAACCAGCGAGGGTCTGATCGCGCTCGGGATCGATCCGGTGGCGGAGTCCCGGGTCACGCGGCTTGCCGCGAAGGTGGACCGCGGCCGGTTTCTGCGCGATGCCGATGCGGCCGAATGCGTGCTGGGTCGGACAACCGCGCGCAATCTCGGCCTGAAGGTCGGCGATGAGCTCGTGCTCCTGACCGAGGACCGCTTCGGAGCGCTGGCGGCGGAAAAGCTGAGGCTCGTCGGGATCATCGCCAGCGGAGAGATGGGCATCGACCGGGGGCTTGCGGTCGTGCCGCTGCGGTTTCTCCAGCGGATGCTGGCGATGGAGGGCCGGGTGCACGAGTTCGTCGTGCCCCTTGATGAAAAGCGGCTGGAGGAGGAAACGGCCTGGCTTGCGCACCGGCTTGACGGCCGCTACGAGGTGCTCCGCTGGTACGACATGTATCCGATGATGAAGCAGTGGGTGCTGCTGGAAAACGGGTTCTACTACATTTTTCTGTCCGTCGTGCTGGTGATCGTGGCCGCCGGGATCGCGAACACCGTGATGATGAGCATGCTCGATCGCATCCACGAATTCGGGGTGATGATGGCGCTCGGCGCCTCGCCCGCCCGGCTGTTCGCGATGGTGCTGACCGAGTCCTCGCTGCTGGGGCTTGCCGGCATGGCGCTGGGGACCGCGGCGGGACTGTTGCTCGTTCACTACTTCGGCGAGGCCGGGATCGATCTGAGCCGGCAGATGGACACGATCACGCGATTCTACATCGAGCCCGTGATTCACACCGAGATCGATACCGATCACCTGGCCATCACCTGCGCGGCCGTATTGCTCGCGGCCTGGCTGGCCGGCATCTGGCCTGCGGCGAAAGCGGCGCGCCTCGAGCCTGTGGAGGCGATCCGTCATGTCTGATCCGGGCATCTACCTGAAGCTGGGATGGCGCAATCTGTGGCTGCATCCGGTCCGGACGCTGCTGACCTCGGCGGGGCTGGCGACGGGCATCGGCGCGCTGGTGTTTCTTTCCGCACTGGACGACGGCTGGCTCCAGCAGATCAAGACGAACTTCGCGCTCACGCTGACCGGCCACATCCAGATTCATGCCGCGGGCTTCGAACAGACGCGCCGGATCGCACAGCACATCGAGGATCCGGCACCGGTCGTTGCGCGGCTTGAGGCGTTTCCCGAGATCGAGGTGGTCGCGCCGCGCATCCGGGCCTCAGGCCTGGCAAGCTCCGCAAATGGAAACGCCGGCGCCTGGATCTACGGCGTGGAACCCGAGGCCGAGCGCCGGCTGAGCAGGCTGGCGGGCTTTCTCAAGCGGGGGCGCTGGCTTGCGCCCGCCGACCGGCACGACGCGGTCATCGGGCAGGGGCTTGCCGAGCGCCTCGACGTGGAGCTTGGCGACAAGCTGGTCGTGATGTCGGCAGGTCCCGGCGGGGAGATCGTTTCCGAGATGTTCCGGGTTCGGGGCATCCTGCACTCGGGTGTGATGGAGATGGACGATGCGTTGGTGCTGGTGCCGATCGGCATGGCGCAGCAATGGCTGGGCATCGGCGCCGGGGTGACCGATCTCGCGCTCCGCATTCGGGACTTCGAGCGCGTGGGAAGCCTGGCCCGCCAGTTGCGCGAGCTGTTTGCGGATCGGGGGCTTGAAGTGCTCACCTGGTACGAGATCGATCCGATGGCCCAGCAATGGGCCGAGTTCGCCGACGCCTACACCTGGATCGTGCTGGCGATCGTCATCGTGATCGTGCTTGCCGAGGTGCTCAACACGATGCTGATGAGCCTGCATGAGCGGACGCGGGAGTTCGGGCTGATGCGCGCGCTGGGCGCCACCCGGGGGCGGCTGTTTCTGATGGTCGTCTGGGAAACCGTGATTCTGGTTGCGTTCGGAGCGGTCGCGGGCCTGGGTCTGGGAGCCTCGCTTTCGCTGGCGTTTGCACGAAACGGCATCGACCTGAGCCGCTTTGCCGAGGCCTTTTCGTTCATGTACATGGAGCCGGTCGTGCATCCGATGCTTCAGGCCGAGAGCCTTGGCCGCATCGTGCTGGCCACGCTTGTCGGCGCGCTGCTTGCGGGGCTCTGGCCTGCGCTGCGCGCCTCAAGGATGGAGCCCGCGGCCGCGTTAAGGAGTCTGTAGATGGAAGAACCGCTGATTCGGGCCGAGGGACTGACCAGGATCTACGCCAGCGGCGGGGCGCGGGTGCGGGCGCTGGATGCGGTGGACCTCGAGCTTTTCCGCGGCGAGTTCGTCGTGGTCGCCGGCCGCTCAGGATCGGGCAAGACCACGCTGCTCAACATGTTCGGCGCGCTGGATCGGCCCGATGAGGGCCGGCTCATCGTTGCCGGACGCGATCTGGCGGCGATGAGCGATGCCGATCGGGCCCGGTTCCGCCTGCATCGTGTGGGCTTCATCTTTCAGGCCTACAACCTGATCCGGGTGCTCAGCGCGCGCGAGAACGTGGCCTACGTGCTTCAGCTTCGGGGTGTTCCGAAGCGCCGGCGCCTTGAGATCGCGGACCGGTGGCTTGCCGATGTGGGACTCCGGGGGCTGGAGGACCGGCGCCCGGATCAGATGTCCGGAGGCCAGCAGCAGCGCGTCGCCGTGGCCCGGGCGCTCGCCGCCGAGCCCGCGCTCGTGCTTGCCGATGAGCCCACCGCCAACCTCGATTCGCAGACCGGCGCCGACCTGATCGCGCTGATGCGGCGGCTCAACAAAGAACAGGGGACGAGCTTCGTGATCGCCTCGCACGATCCGGCCGTGATCGCTTCGGCGCGCACGCTGGTCCGGATGGAGGACGGACGCGTGCAATCGGTGGAGCGGCGCGACTGATGCGGCGCGCGCTGGCGCTGGCTGCGGCATGGATGTTTGTGGCCGGCGCGGCGCCGGCAGCTGAATGGCAGCCAAGCGCGTCGATCGAGAACCTTGTCACCTCGAGCGTGGACAGCCGCGGGCGGCGGGGCGTCACGGATCTCATGCGTGCCCGGCTGGGACTCAAGGCCTGGCATCGGGCCTGGTTCACGAAGTGGGTCTACGAACACGCGCTGCTGTGGGGTGCCGCGGCCGAAGATCCGGTGGTGCGCAGGCTGCTTGCCGCGCCCGAGCCGGCCTGGCTGGATGCCCATGCGGAGCTGAACGCGGGAAGGCGGCATCAATGGTCGCATCGACTGTATCGCGGGCTGGTGGGATACGACGATCACCGCATCCGGATCATCCTGGGCCGTCAGCGCATCGCCTGGGGCTCGGGCCGGGTCTGGAATCCGACCGACCGTTTCAATCCGGTTCTTCCCACCGCGATTGAGCCGGACTGGAAGCTGGGCGTGGATGCGCTGCGGGCCGCGTGGCTGTATCGCGAATACGGATCGGTCGAGGCCGTGGTAGCGCCGGGCAGGGCCCGGCATGCGGCGCCGCGGCGCGAGGTGCTGCGCTGGCAGGACACGCTCGCCGGCACCGATCTTGCGCTGATGGTGGGCACGGTCGGCAGCGAGCGGGTGCTGGGGCTGGATCTGACGCGCAACCTGGGCGATGCGGGCATCCGGATCGAGGGCATGCAGTCCAGGCAGGCCGGCCGGAATCTGGGCCAGTGGGTGGCCGGCATCGACTACACCTGGGCGCCTTCCTGGGCGCCGGCCGGACTGTATCTGGCCGCCGAATACTTCTACGACGGAATGGCCGCGCCCGTGGCCCCCGCAGCGGCGTATCGGGACCGGATCGGGGGCGCAAGCCGGCATCAGCTTGCTGTGCTTGCGGGCTACGATCTCACGCCCCTGCTGCGGCTCGATTTGACGGCCATCCGCATGGCCCGGCCGGGCGCCTGGTTCGGTGCCGCAAGCCTGCGCTGGTCCGCGCTTCAGGATCTGGATCTGACCGCCCTGTTTCAGCTGGGCGGGGGGCGAAAAGGAAGCGAACTGCGCGGCTTCCGGCCGGTGGCGGGATTGCGCCTGGACGCCTATTTCTGAGCGGCGGGAACTAGGCGTCGAGATCCCATTCCTCGAGCGGAATCGAAAGCCTCTGGTGCCGCGCTTCTCCGTGCGGCTGCACCCACTGCTCGAGGCCCGCATAGGCATTCATCAGGGATTCGAAAACATGGCCGGGAATCCTGCAGATGAGCGTATGCCCTTTTGCCCGGAGTTCGGTGTTGGGAGGCAGGCGCAGATAGCGGGAGGCGCCGCCGAACATGTCGCCCGGCTCCAGTTCGCACTCGAGGTGCCCTTTCTCATGGGACCTGCGCGCGACGGCGCCGCCATAGAGGATCACGCAGCAGCTGTCGTCGCAAGCCTCGATCGGGTCCCCGTCGCGGTATTCGCGCACGCGCGATTCTTCGGCCACCCAGCGGCGGTCGGCCTCGGGAAGTCCGGAAAAGGCGGGGTGGCTGTGGGTCATCGAATGGACCATTCGCGCCTGCACCGTCCGCATCAGGTATTCGCTCGCCAGCGGATAGGTCTGCATCAGCTGCGAGACCGCGAGCGCGGAAAACTCAAGCAGAAGCCCCTCCGTGCGGGCCGTGACGGTGGCCGTTCTCGGCAGGTTGTAGACGCAGGCGAACTCGCCGAAGAAGTGTCCGGGCCTGAGGATGCTCAGGTTCTCATCCTGTCCCGCATCGGTGATCAGGTGAACCTGCATCTCCCCTTCGAGAATCAGGTAGAACGTTTGGCTGATCTCTCCCTGCCGGACGATGTCCTGGCCTTCCCGGACCTCGATCAGCCGGCCCTGGCGGAGAAAGTCCATCGCTTCCTGGTCCGACAGCGGCTCGAGCAGCGTGAACATCCGCGGGTTCTCGGCCTCGATTTCGATGGGTCCGGTGCCGGTGATGCGCGCCATGCTGGCAAGCGCCTCAATTTCCTCGCGCTCGGGATGCTCAAGCCTCCGGCACATTTCGAGAAAGCCCAGCGCGGGCCCAGATCGCCCCGAGGCCAGCATCCGCCGGGCCATCGTCAGAGCCAGGTCCCGCGCATGGCGGACATCGCCACGCTCTTCCAGCATCCGGATCAGCGGCCGGGCAATGTGCAGATCGTCCGGGAAGATGCGGTGCAGGTCGCGGTAGACCAGAAACAGCTCATCAGGATTCAGCGGCATACGATGGAAGTGTAGTCGAAACGGGGCGATTGTCACATTCCGGCGGCTTGATTCCGGCTTGGGCTCGGACTTTGCCGGCGCTAGCCTGCGCCCATGTCTTCGCCCCAAGCCCGAGCCGGTCGCCCGCGCGGCGCGTTGCCCCTTGCCCCGGACGGCTGGCCTTTTCTAGCCGCGGGACTGGCCGCCTGCGTGCTCGCTGCACTGGCGGGCTGGACTGCGCTCGCAATGGTGTTCGGGCTGCTCGAGCTGTTCATGATCAACTTCTTCCGGGATCCGGAACGAACCCCGCCGGAGGGCGAGGGACTGTTTCTGTCCCCGGCGGATGGACGCGTCGTCGTTGCCGAGGAACGCGAAGGCGTCAAGCGCGTGGATGTGTTCATGAACGTTTTCGACGTGCACGTCAACCGCGCGCCGATGTCCGGCCGGATCACGTTCATGGACTATCGTCCGGGCCGCTTCGTCAACGCAAGCCTCGATACGGCTTCCAGCGAAAACGAGCGCAACCGGATCGAGATGGAAACGGAGGATGGCACGCGCATCGCCTTCACGCAGATCGCCGGACTCGTGGCCCGGCGCATCGTGACCTACGTGGGCGTCGGCGACCGCGTGCGGGCGGGCCAGCGCATCGGCATGATCCGATTCGGCTCAAGGGTTGACTGCGAGATTCCGGAGGATTTCGAGATTCTCGTCGCGCCTGGAGACCGCGTCGTCGCCGGGCGGACGGTGCTCGCCCGACGGAGAGCGGACTCATGACCGAGCGGGGCAAGGTTCGCCGGGGCGTTTATGTCCTGCCCAGCCTGTTCACGACGATGGGGCTGTTCGCCGGATTCTACGCGCTGATCGGCGCGATTCAGGGAAGGTACGAGCTTGCGGCCTGGGCCCTGGTGGCCGCCGCCGTCTTCGACATGCTCGACGGACGCGTGGCGCGCCTGCTCCATGCCGAAACCGAGTTCGGGGCCGAGTACGACTCGCTGTGCGACATGCTCAGCTTCGGCGTGGCACCGGCCGTGCTGATGTATCTGTGGGCGCTGGCCCAGCTTCCGCACGCCTACCACAAGCTCGCCTGGCTCGGCGCGTTCTTTCTGGCCGCATGCGCGGCGTTGCGCCTTGCGCGGTTCAACGTTCAGCTTGATACCCAGGACAAACGCTACTTCAACGGCCTGCCCACGCCGGCGTCGGCGCTGCTGATCGCCAGTGCGGTCCTGTTCCATGCCGAGGAGGGCATCGAGCCCCAGCCCTGGCTCTGGCTCGGCGTTTCGTTTTTCCTATCCTGGCTCATGGTCAGCCGGGTCCGGTTCGTTTCCGGCAAGGACATCGACCTCAAGCACCGGCGGTCGACGGGCATCGTCGTGGCGATGATCGCGGTCGTCGGGCTCGTCGCGGCCGATCCCTACCGCGTGCCGTTCATGTTCTTTCTCGCCTACGTCCTGCACGGGCCGTTGATGGCGCTCTGGCGCGGCCGGCGGAACTTCCGGGCGCACCGGCTCCGGCTCCGGCGCAAGGCGGAGCGGGAGTCCACCGCGCGTTGACGGCCCGGCGGGCCTTTGCTCTAATAGCGCCATGCGTGACGGGTTCCTGGGCCTTCGACTGTGCGGCAAGCTGCTTGAGGCAGCGGGCCTGGGCGTCGTCTAGCCGGAAGCCGCCGGACGATGCGCAGGCCGCGGGCGGATCCCCGCGGCTTTTTTGTTATTCCTGGATGGAGGAGACGATCCGATGACCAAGCGGCTCTACATTTTCGACACGACGCTGCGCGACGGCGAGCAGTCGCCCGGCTGTTCGATGAACATCGAGGAAAAGCTCCGGGTGGCGCATGCGCTGGCGCGGCTGGGCGTGGACATCATCGAGGCTGGCTTTCCGATTGCGAGCCCCGGGGACTTCGAGGCCGTGCAGCGGATCGCCGCCGAGGTCGAGGGGCCGAAAATCGCCGGGCTTGCGCGCGCCACGCGCAAGGACATCGAGCGCGCGGCCGAGGCGATCGCGCCCGCAGGCGACCGGGGCCGGATCCACACCTTCATCGCCACGAGCCCCATTCATATGGAAGCGAAGCTCAGGATGAGCCCGGACGAGGTGCTCGAGCGCGCGGTCGAGGCGGTGCGCCTGGCCCGGTCGCTTGCGCCCGAGGTCGAGTTCTCGGCTGAGGACGCCGGGCGCTCGGAAATGGACTTCCTGTGCCGGGTGGTCGAGGCGGCGATCGATGCCGGGGCGGCCGTGATCAACATCCCCGACACCGTCGGCTACATGGTGCCGGACGAGTTCGGCGCCCGCATCCGCGAGCTGATCGAGCGCGTGCCCAACTCGGACAGGGCGATCTTTTCGGTGCACTGCCACAACGATCTGGGTCTGGCCGTCGCCAACTCGCTGGCCGCCGTCGTTAACGGCGCGCGGCAGGTGGAATGCACGATCAACGGACTGGGCGAGCGCGCCGGCAACGCCTCGCTCGAGGAGATCGTGATGATCCTCCGCACCCGCTCGGACCGGTTCGACATCGACACCGGCATCGACACGACCCGGATCGTCCCGACCTCCCGGCTGGTCAGCCAGATCACCGGCATGCCGGTGCAGCCGAACAAGGCGATCGTCGGCGCCAACGCCTTCGCGCACGAATCCGGCATTCACCAGGATGGCGTGCTGAAGCACCAGAAGACCTACGAGATCATGACGCCGGAATCGGTCGGCTGGACGACGAGCAGGATGGTGCTGGGCAAGCATTCGGGCCGGGCTGCGCTGAAGGCGCGTTATGCCGAGCTTGGCATCGAGCTCGACGGCGAGCAGCTCGATACGGTCTTCGAACGCTTCAAGCTGCTCGCGGACAAGAAGAAGGAGGTCTTCGACGAGGACCTGATGGCGATCCTCTCGACCGACGGCGAGGTTGAGGGCGAGCGCATCCGGCTGGTGAGCCTGCATGTCGCCTCGGGCACGGGCGATACGCCGGTGGCCGCGGTCGAGCTCGAGATCGACGGCCAGCTGCACAAGGCCACCGCGGAAGGGGACGGCCCCGTGGATGCCACGTTCAAGGCCATCAACTCGCTGGTCGAGCCCAACGGCCGCCTGCTGCTGTATGCGGTCAATGCGATCACCGCCGGCACCGACGCCCAGGGCGAGGTCACGGTCCGGCTTCAGGACGGCGACCGCATCGTCAACGGTCAGGGCGCGGACACCGACATCATCGTGGCCAGCGCCAAGGCGCTGATCGCCGCGCTGAACAAGCTTCCGGACATGCATGCCCGCGAGGTGCACGCCCAGTATTCCGGAGTCTGAGCAGCCCGGCCCGAAGGCGGGCCCGGGCTAGAGGTGCAGCTGGCTCAGCCACTCCTCGAGGAAGTGGATGTTGAACTCGCCCCGCTGAAAGCCGGGATTGGCGAGCAGGCGCTGGTGCAGTTCCTGATTGGTCGTGATGCCCAGCACGACGAGTTCGTCCATCGCCCGCTGCATGCGCCGGATGCATTTCTCACGCGTCCGCGCATGGGTGATGATCTTCGCGATCATCGAGTCGTAGTGCGGCGGGATCGTATAGCCCGTGTAGATGTGCGAGTCCACGCGCACGCTGCGTCCGCCGGGGGCGTGGTAGAGCTCGATCTTGCCGGGGCAGGGCTGGAACGAGAACGGATGTTCGGCATTGATCCGGCACTCGATCGCATGGCCCTTCATCTTGATCTGGTCCTGGGTGAACGCCAGGGGCTCGCCCGCCGCGACCCGGATCTGCCATTCCACGAGATCCACGCCGGTAATCCATTCGGTCACCGGATGCTCGACCTGAAGCCGCGTGTTCATCTCGATGAAATAGAAGCTTTTGTCCGGATTCATCAGGAACTCGATCGTGCCGGCCCCCTGATAGTTCACCGCTTTGGCCGCGGCCACGCCGGCCGCGCAGATCTTCTCGCGGGTTTCCTCATCCAGAAAGGGGCTCGGCGCCTCCTCGAGCACTTTCTGGTTGTTGCGCTGCATCGAGCACTCGCGCTCGAACAGGTGCACGACGTTGCCGTGGGCATCGCCCAGCACCTGAACCTCGATGTGCCGGGGGCGTTCGAGGAACTTCTCGATGAATACGGTATCGTCCCCGAAGGCCGCCCGCGCCTCCGACTGGCACATCGAGAACGCGTTCGGAAGCGTGGCCTCGGAGCGGACGATCTTCATCCCGCGTCCCCCGCCGCCGGCCGAGGCCTTGATGATGACCGGAAAGCCCGCGTTGCGGGCGATGTGCATTGCCTCGTCCACGGTCCGGACCGCGCCATCCGACCCCGGCACGAGCGGGACACCCGCTTCGCGCATGCGCTGTTTGGCCCGGACCTTGTCGCCCATCACCCGCATCGATTCCGGAGAAGGGCCGATCCAGGTCAGGCCCGATTCGATCACGATCTCGGCGAAGTCGGGGTTTTCGGCCAGAAACCCGTAGCCCGGGTGAATGGCTTCGGCATCGGTCAGCTCGGCCGCGGCCATGATGGCCGGAATGTTCAAATAGGAGCGGTTGGAGGGCGCGGGTCCAATGCAGACCGCCTCGTCGGCAAGCCGCGCATGCATCGAGTCGCGGTCGGCCTCGGAATAGACGGCCACGGTATGGATGCCCAGTTCCTTGCAGGCGCGGATGATGCGGACCGCGATCTCGCCCCGGTTGGCGATCAGGATCTTGTGGAACATGCCCCCTCCGGATCAGCCGAGCGGAACGATCACGAACAGCGGCTGGCCGTATTCGACCGGAGTGGCGTTCTCGACCAGAATCTGCTCGACGACGCCGTCGTACTCGGCCTCGATCTCGTTCATCATCTTCATCGCTTCGATGATGCAGAGCACGTCGCCCTTCTTGACCTTGTGGCCGACCTCGACGAAGGGATCGGCGTCCGGGCTGGGCGCACGGTAGAACGTGCCGACCATCGGGGACTTGACCAGATGCTCCTCGGGCGGTCCGGCGGGCGCTTCCGGGGCGGCTTCCTTGGCCGGGGCCGGCGCCGCAGCCGAAGGCTGCTGGGGCACGGTGGCCGTAATCACCTGCGGCGCGGGCGCTTGTGCCGCCGCGGACTGCCGCGAGATGCGCACCGAGACGTCGCCCTCGGTGACCTCGATTTCGGTGACGTCCGAGTTCTGAAGCAGCTTGATCAGTTTGCGGATTTCGGAAATGTCCAAGGCTCAATCCCCCGTGGTTTCATGACGAAGATGATGCACCAGCCCGCGCAGTGCGAGCCGGTAGGATTCGGCGCCGAATCCCGCGACCACGCCGCAGGCCCTGTCGGCCATCAGCGAGCGCCGGCGGAAGTCCTCACGGCCGTGGATGTTGGAAAGATGCACCTCGACGAACGGCAGCCGCACCGCGAGCAGCGCGTCGCGGATCGCGATGCTGGTATGCGTGAACGCGGCCGGGTTGATGATGATGCCGTCAATCCGCGCCTCATCGGAGCCGGGTGTGCCCGCGCGCTGGATGCGCTCGACGATTTCCCCTTCGTGGTTGCTCTGAAACGTCAGGATCTCGACGCCCAGCCGGTCTCCCAGCTCGATCAGGGAACGGTTGATCTCGACCAGCGTCGTCGTGCCGTAATGGCCGGGCTCGCGCATGCCCAGAAGATTCAGGTTCGGGCCGTGGATCACCAGGATGTGGAGGTTGCTCATCGGGCGGACTCCGGCGCGAACTCCGCGGCAAGCCGCTGCACCTCGGGATCGTCGCGACGCTGGAGCATGAGCAGGGCGAGCATTGCGCGGGCGGCATCCCGCTCGCCCTGCTGCCAGAGCAGCCGCGCAAGCCGGACCGAGGCCGGAGGCGGCATGCGCCGGGGCGCCATCAGCTGGCGGGCGCGGGCATAACAGGCCTGGGACTCGGATGCTTCCCCGCGCCGCTCCAGGATGCGGCCGAGCCATGCCCAGGCCTTGGCTTCGTCGGGCGCGAACTCCAGAACCTCGCGCAGCATCCGTTCCGCCTCTTCAAGCCTGCCGGAGCGGTAGGCCTCCCGGGCACCGGCGAGTCCCGCGTCCACGCCGCGCCAGTTGTCCGGGCGGGGCGCGCGCCTCCGGTTGGGCTGGGTGTCCGATGCTGGTAGCATGTCCGCCACGCTAGAGACCGCCCGGACACGGGTCAATCGAAAATCGGGCGGTTTTGTGCGTTTTGGCCCCGATTTTTGATGGATTCGGGGCGATTTCGGCCGATTTCGGCCCGATTCGAGGTGATTGGGATGCCGAGCATCGTGCTCAACGGCGAGCGGCGTGAGGTGAAGGCGACGACCGTTGCCGAGCTGATCGACGAACTCGGCCTGGGCGGACGCATGCTGGCGATCGAGCGCAATCTCGAGGTCGTGCCCAAGAGCGCGTACGCCACCACGAAGCTCGAGGCGGGCGACCGGATCGAGCTCGTACACATGATCGGCGGAGGATGAGAACGGCATGGAAGCGGCAAGTAGCGAAGATCGACTGAAAATCGGAAGCCACGAGTTCCGCTCGCGGCTGATCGTCGGCTCGGGCAAGTACAAGGATTTTGCGACCACGAAGGCGGCCACCGAGGCCGCCGAGGCGGAGATGATCACCGTGGCGGTGCGCCGGGTGAACATCACCGATCCCGGCAAGGAAAGCCTGCTCGATTACATCGATCCGAAGAAATATACGATCCTTCCCAACACGGCCGGCTGCTACAACGCCCGCGATGCGGTGCGCACGCTGAGGCTGGCGCGCGAGGCGGGCGGCTGGCGTCTGGTCAAGCTCGAGGTGCTCGGCGACGAACAGACCCTGTATCCGAACGTCGTCGAAACCCTGAAGGCGGCCGAGCAGCTCGTCGCCGAAGGCTTCGAGGTGATGGCCTACACGAACGACGATCCGATCGTCGCCCGCCAGCTCGAGGAGATCGGCTGCGTTGCGGTGATGCCGCTCGGCAATCCGATCGGTTCCGGCCGGGGGCTCGCCAATCCGTTCAACATCCGCGTGATCAAGGAGCGGGCGAACGTGCCCGTGATCGTCGATGCCGGGATCGGCACGGCCTCGGACGCGGCCAAGGCGATGGAGCTCGGGGTTGATGCCTGTCTGATCAACACCGCGATCGCCGAGGCGCGCAATCCGGTGATGATGGCCCGGGCGATGCGGGATGCCGTGCGCGCCGGACGCCTGGCCTATCTGGCCGGCCGTATGCCCAAGCGGGCGTTCGCCAGCGCCTCCAGTCCGACCGAAGGCTATTTCTGGGACTGAACGGGGCGGCCCACAAAAACGGCGCCGACTCCGGCGTCCCTCAAGGATGACATGCGATGAGCACACTGAAGAACGATCTGTTTCTGAGAGCCTGTCTGCGCCAGCCGGTGGAACGGACGCCGGTCTGGATGATGCGCCAAGCCGGGCGCTATCTGCCGGAATACCGCGCCACCCGCAAGCGCGCCGGGGGCTTTCTCGATCTGTGCCGCAATCCCGAGCTTGCCTGCGAGGTCACGCTGCAGCCGGTCGAGATTCTGGGGTCGGATGCGGCGATCCTGTTTTCGGATATTCTCGTGGTTCCGGAAGCGATGGGGCTGAAGCTGAGCTTCGGGCCGGGCGAGGGGCCGAGGTTTGCGAATCCGGTACGGACGCGCGCCGATGTGGAGCGGCTTCCCGTGCCCGATCCGGAGCGGGAACTGGGCTATGTGATGGAGGCCGTGCGGCTGATCCGCCGCGAACTTAACGGGCGGGTACCGCTGATCGGCTTTTCCGGAAGCCCCTGGACGCTTGCGACCTACATGGTCGAGGGCGCGGGGTCGAAGACCTTCTCGAAGGTCAAGGCGATGGCCTTCAACGATCCGGAGGCGATGCACCAGCTGCTCGGACGGCTTGCCGATGCGGTGGCCGCATACCTGAACGCGCAGATCCGGAACGGGGCCCAGGCCGTGCAGATCTTCGATACCTGGGGCGGGATTCTCACCACGCGCGACTACCGGGAGCTTTCGCTTGCCTACATGCGCCGGATCGTCGAGCAGCTGATCCGCGAGCACGAGGGCCGGAGGGTCCCGGTCATCCTCTATACGAAGGGCGGCATGGGCTGGCTGGAGGACATCGCCGATGCCGGCGCCGATGTCGTGGGTCTGGACTGGACGATCGACATCGACCGCGCCCGGGCCCGCATCGGGGATCGGGTCGCGCTTCAGGGCAACATGGATCCGGGTATGCTCTACGCAAGCCCCAAACGGATCCGCGCCGAGGTGAAGGACATCCTGGCCCGGTTCGGGCACGGATCCGGGCATGTGTTCAATCTCGGGCATGGCGTGACGCCCGATGTGCCGGTCGAGCATGTCAAGGAAATGTTCCGCGCCGTCCGGGAGGAATCCCCAATCTATCATCAGCCCGAGCCGGCCTCGGTCTAGGCCCTTCGCCGGCGCGGATCCCCGGCGCTGCGGGGGCTAGAAATCCTCGAACGCGGAAGGTGCGGGCGTCCGCCGGACCGGCACCCGGCGCGCCAGCTGGTCGGCGATCAGGGCGATCGCGGCCGCGGCAAGCAGATGCTTGATCGTATGGCCGCCGACGACTCCGCCCAGAAGCGCGAAGAGCTGCGCGTCGAGAACTTCGGCCGCCTTCGCGGCCAGATACAGTACGAGCGCCCAGCCGAAACGGTTCGAGCGGCTGTAGCGCGAGGGCAGAGCAAAAAGCGCGTATCCGGCCGGCAGCAGCAGCCAGAGATGTAGGTAGAGGTAGGGCCGAAGATCGCCCGCACCGGCAAGTTCCCCCCGAATCCAGTAGATCACGCTGGCAAGCCCGGCCAGGGACAAGAGCACGAGAAGCGCCGATCCCAGGCGCCGGTCGAGGCGTTCGCCGGCGATCATCGCCAGAAAGGCGGCCAGCATCAGCGACATCGGCGCCCGGTCCCAGGCAAGGCTCAGGTTGTCCGGATGCCAGTGATACCAGGCGGAGCCGAACGCGGTGAGCACGGTGGCGACGAAGAAGACGGCGTAGGGCCAGGCGTCGGCGGGATGCTCCAGCCGCGGCTTCCAGCCGCCCCCGAAAGGATTGCCGAGCACCCACAGCCCGTAGGCGCCGGCCATCAGGATGAACAGGTTCGACAGCACGTTCGCCGCGTTCGGAATGCCGCCGAGCGCGCGCGCATCGGCAAAGCGGTGCAGGCTTTCCGGCTGGCCAATGGGCGGAAGGAGCGCGGCGACAATCAGCCCCCCCAGGGCCAGTGCCGCGACGATCCAGGCGTGCGTTTTCCGGTGCTGGTCCATGACCCCTAGTATGGCATGTTTTGCTCGTCCTGCTGTGAGTCGGCTTACATTCCCGCACTGGCCCACTAGAGTGCCGGCATGAACGCGATTGCGACCGCCGTCGTCGTGCTGGCGCTGGGCACGCTGGCGATGGAGGCATGGCTTACCCGCCGTTTTCTCCGGCTGCTCGCAGCCGAGCGCGACCAAGTGCCTGTTGCCGTCCGCCACGAGGTGACGCTTCCTGCGCACCGGAAGGCCGTCGATTATGCACGCGCACGTCTGCGTCTGGGGTTTGCCGGGTTTGCCTGGCAGGTGGCGCTGATCGGGCTCTGGCTTGCGCTCGGTGGTCTGGACACGCTTGCCGGAATCGTCGAGCGCCTGCCCGCGGGCCCGGTGCTGCAGGGCGCGGGGCTGGTCGTGCTGTTCCTGATCGCCCAGCAGTGTCTTGCGCTTCCGTTGGACGCCTGGTCCGTGTTCGTGGTCGAGCGCCGATTCGGCTTCAACCGGATGGGGCCGGCGAGGTTTGCCTCCGATCAGCTGAAGCAGGCGCTGCTTACCGCGCTGCTCGGCTATCCGGTGGCGGCCGCGGTGCTCTGGCTGATGGTCGAAGGGCCGGATGCCTGGTGGCTCTGGGCCTGGCTGGTCTGGACGGGATTCGTCGCGCTGCTCATCTGGGCCTTTCCGGTATGGATTGCGCCGATGTTCAACCGCTTCACGCCGCTTGAGGACGATGCGCTCCGGGAAGACATCGAGCGGCTGCTGGTGCGAAGCGGGCTCGGGCGGGCACCGGTGTTCGTGATGGACGGCTCGACGCGCTCGACGCACGGCAACGCGTTCGTCAGCGGCTGGGGGCGCGCCCGCAGGATCGTGCTGTTCGACACGCTGCTGGGCCGGCTTGAGGCCGATGAGATTCTGGCTGTGCTGGCACACGAAATCGGCCATGTCCGGAAACGGCATCTACGGCGCCGTCTTGTCGCGGCCTCAGCGCTTTCGTTCGCCGGCTTCGCCGTGCTGGGGCTTGCCGCATCGCATCAGGCCGGGATTCTGAGCGCGCTGGGCCTTGCGCATGCCTCGCCGGGAATGCTGCTTGCGACGATGCTCTTGCTTGCGCCGCTTGCCGGCTACTGGAGTTCGCCCTGGATTCATGCGCTTTCCCGGCGGCACGAGTTCGAGGCCGATGATTTTGCGGTGCGGCTGCAGGGTGCGGAGCCGCTGGCTCGGGCGCTGGTGCGCCTTGCGCGGGACAATGCGGTGCCGATGGTCGCGGATGCCTGGTATTCGCTCTGGCACGATTCCCATCCCCCGATGCCGCTGCGGCTGGAACGGCTGTCCGGGAACAATCAGGCGGCGTAAAGCCCTTCGATCGTCTCGCGGAAGCGCTCGTAGACCTTGCGCCGCTTGACCTTCATCGTCGGGGTGAGAAGCCCGCTTTCGATCGTGAACGGCTCGGGCAGAAGGTGGATCCGGCGCACCTGCTCGTAGGGGTTCAGCGGGGCGAGCAGGCGGTTGATCCGGTTCTGGATTTCCTTGCGGAGCACCTTGGAGGCAACCAGATGCTCCCAGTCCGTCTCCGGCAGACCTTCGCTCACGGCCCATTCGACGGCCGCCTCGCGGTTGGGCGCGATCAGCGCGACGAGGTACGGCTTCTGGTCGCCGAAGACGACCGCCTGATCGATCATCGGATCGCCGACGAGCAGCGACTCGATGCGCTGCGGCGCGATGTTCTCGCCGCCGGAGTTGACGATGATGTCCTTCTTTCTGTCGGTGATCGTCAGGTAGCCGTCGGGATCGATTTCCCCGACATCCCCGGTGTGCAGCCAGCCTTCGTCGTCGATGGCCTCGCGTGTTGCCTCGTCGTTGTGCCAGTAGCCGAGCATGATGTTCGCGCCCCGGGCGAGGATTTCGCCGTCCGGAGCGATGCGCAGTTCCACGCCCCGCGCAGCCTTCCCGACCGTGCCCAGCCGCCGGTCGCGCATCGGATTGACCGAAAGCAGCGGGGCCGACTCGGTCAGGCCGTAGCCTTCGAGCACCGGCAGGCCGAGCGCCTCGAAAAACTCGCCGACTTCGCGTGCCAGCGGCGCGCCTCCCGAGACGATGACCCTGAGCCGTCCGCCGAAGCGCGCGCGGATCTTTCGCCCCACCAGCCGGTCGAGAAGCGGAAGCCACAGCCGGTCGGTCACGCCCGCCCGCCCGTGGATGCGGTTCAGGCTCGCGCTCAGATAACGCTCGAACATCGCCCGTGCGGGCCAGGGCTGCTTGGAGCCTTGCGCGAGAATCCGGCTGCGGACCACTTCCAGCATCCGGGGCACCGAGATCAGGATCGTCGGGCGCGCCTCCTGAAGGTTTTTCGCCACCGTGTCCGGCCGTTCGGCGAAGGCGACCGAAATCCCGTAGGTGTAGACGAGAAAATGGCCGGCCATCCGCTCCAGCGCGTGCGCCAGCGGCAGAAACGACAGCATCGAATCGTCCTCGCGCAGGTCGATTACGTCGGGAACGGCTTCGAGATTGGTCAGGATGTTGCCGTGGCTGAGCATCACGCCCTTCGGACTGGCCGTCGTGCCCGAGGTGTAGACGATCGTGGCCAGCGTATCCCGGTCGAGGTTTGCCAGCCGCGCATCGAGCGCGGCAACGTCCACCTGCCCCGCCTCGAGTTCGCTCAGGTATCGGACCAGCTCGCCGTCGCCGGCCTCTTCGAGCGTGAAGATGGCGCGCACGTCCGGACAGGATTCCGCTGCCTGGAGCAGCCGTTCCAGGAGCTTGCCGCCGCTGGTGAACGCGGCGACACATCCGGAATCCTTCAGCACATAGGCCATGTCGCTGGCCCGGTAGGTGCAGTACAGCGGCACGGTGACCGCGCCGATGGACAGGATGGCGTAGTCGATGACGGCCCATTCCGGCCGGTTCTCCATCAACAGCGCGATCCGGTCGCCCGGCTGGAATCCCTCGCGGAGCAGCCCGGAGGCGACATGGCGCACGCGCTCGCTCAGCGTCCGGTAGCTGATCGGCGCGTATGCGCCGTCCGTGCGCTTCCATTGCGCGGGTGCGGTGGGGCGCCGCTCGGCGGTGGCAAACAGCCCCGCGGGAAGACTGGGGAGCGCGGCCGGATCAACCGCCTGCATTGCTCAGCCTGCGTCCTTCTCGCCGGAGTCGCCGGTGTTCTCGGTTCCGGAGTCCTCGCTCGTCTTTTCGTCCGCGGACGGTGAGGCCGCAGCCCGCGCAGTCGTCCGTTTGCGGCTCGTGGAAGTCCGCCGACGGCTTGCGGAAGCGGCGCGCCGGCGCCGGGGCTTGGCCGCAGGGGCATCGAGCTCGATATGGATGCCGAGCGTCAGGTGGGTGATGACAATCAGCGGAATGCTGGCGACAGCGGCCAGCAGCACGCCGAGCATCACCAGTCCCACGAGATGCGCGATGCCGCCCCAGAAGCCACTTGCGGCCATGACCGCGTCGGCGGTCTCGGGCGCGACGAATCCGACGATGCTTTCGGTGAAGACGAAGCCCAGCCACAGCGGCGAAAGCAGGAGGCCTGCGGCGAGCACCGTGGCCAGGACTCCCCCGAGGTTGTAGATCAGAAGTTCGGGCAGGCGCGTGCGAAGCAGGGTCCACAGCTTGTCCCTGAGCTCCGCGGGATCGGTGCCGCCCAGCGCGATCCGGGCGGCCATGTTGAACACCGCAAGCAGCAGCGCGAGCGCGATCACGGTGTTGACGATCAGAAGCGGCACGGCCAGCAGGGCCAGCAGCAGGGCGCCGATGCCCGGCAGGTTGGCGAGTGCCACCAGCGCCATTTCGGCCAGCAGCACGCCCACGAGCAGCCCGACGCCCCAGACCGGGAGCATCAGAAGCGAGCGCGCGCGCTCCCAGGCGAAGCAGGCGGCCTGCTTGAGCAGGGGGATGTCCTCGCCCCGCATCGAGCAATGCACCTGATGGGCCAGTGCCGTAAGGCCGAACATCAGCCACAAGAGGCTGGCGATGCCGCCGGCGAAATGGATCAGGATCGAGCCGAGCCCGTGCGCGGGCGAAACGATGCGGAACAGTCCGTAGATCAGCACGGCGCCGACGATCGAGATCGCCGCCGTGATCAGCAGGCGCGGCCGGAGCGACGAACGGGCCGCGGCCACGACCTGGTCGGGATGAAAGAATTGAATCGCCATGGTTGGATCCTCCTCGTCCCGGCGGGAAATGCCGGACAAGCCTAGCTTAGCCCGGATGAGTCCGCCCGCAAGCTGCGGGATTATTTGACCTCGGTGTCCGGGCGTTCATACTTTATCGCCGACCGGGAAAGGAGGGCTGTATGGGCAAGCGAGTCTCGATCATCGGCGGAAGCGGCTTTGTCGGCCGGGCCATCGTTCACGAGGCGATTCATCACGGGCATCGGGTGACGGTCGCCTGCCGGCATCCCGAGCGCGCGCGCGACCTTCTGGTGGACGGCGTGCGGCTGGTCCGTGCGGATGTCGCCGATGGTCGCGGGCTCGACGAAGCGGTCCGCGATGCCGACTGCGTGATCTATCTCGTCGGCCTGCTGTTCGAACACGGTCGCTACGACTTCCAGGCGGCCCATGTGCGCGGCGTCGAGCACGTGATCGATGCCTGCAAGCGGGCCGGCGTCCCCCAGCTGATTCACATGAGCGCGCTGGGCGCGGGGAAGATCCCGGCCAGCGGGTACTCGCGGACCAAGGGTGAGGGCGAGGGTCGCGTGCGGCAGTCGGGTCTGGACTGGACGATCTTCCGTCCGTCCGTGATCTACGGGGCGGGCGATTCCTTCTTCACCCGCTTCAAGGCGATGACCCGGTTTTCCCCGATCGTCCCGGTGATCGCCGGCAGCACCCGGTTTCAGCCCGTCTGGGTGCAGGATGTCGCACGGGCGTTCGTGGCCAGCATCGGCAACCGCAAGGTCGTGGGTCAGACCTACGAGCTTGGTGGCCCCAGGGTCTACACCTTCCGCGAACTGCTGGAGCTGCTCCTCCGGGAGCTTGGCCGGCGCAGGCTGCTCGTGCCGGTGCCGATGCCCGTGGCCCGGATCATGGCGGCCCTCGGCGAGCTTTTGCCCACGCCTCCGCTCACCCGCGATCAGCTCGTGCTGCTGGCGCACGACAACGTGGTCGAGGGTGAGCCGTTCCCGGCCATTTTCGGAGCTCCTGCCGAGGTCGAGGTGGTGCTGCCGACCTACATTCACGCGACTCCGGCCGAAATGATGCAGCTGAGGCTCAATGCGGCGCGGAGCCACTACCGCAAGGGCGCCGTGTGAACATCACGCTTCCGGCCCTGACCGGGGCCGCATACCTGCTCGGTTCGGTTCCGTTCGGGCTGGTGTTCAGCCGCCTGATCGCCGGCCGCGATCCGCGCGAGGTGGGCAGCGGCAACATCGGCGCGACCAACGCGCTGCGTGCTGGCGGACGTCTCGTTGGGGGGCTGACGCTTGCGGCCGACGTCGGCAAGGGCGCCGCGGCGGTGGGCCTTGCGCGCGCGCTGGGGCTGGATGAGTTCGGGATGGCCGTGGTCGCGCTCGCCGCCTTTCTCGGGCACCTGTTTCCGGTGTTCCTGAAGTTCCGGGGCGGCAAGGGCGTGGCCACGATGTTCGGCGTGCTGCTGCCCTGGATGCCCTGGGTGGCGGTGCTGGCTTTTGCAATCTGGCTGGCTGCGCTGAAGGTGAGCCGGTATGTGTCGCTGGCCTCGATGCTGGCCGCCGCAAGCGTGCCCCTCGGGGCCTTCTGGGTGGCGGAAAGCCGGGCGGGGCTTGCGGCCGGCGTCGTGGTCGCGGTGCTGGTGGTTGTCCGCCATGCCTCCAACATCCGCAGGCTCATCGACGGCACCGAGCCGACGACGGACGAAGACCGGGCCGCCCGCTTGCGGGAATCCCGCTGATGTGCCAAGCTTTGAGAAATCCGCGGGTTAGGCCGGGAGGTTGAGATGAAACTTCAAGCTTTGCTCCGGGCGGTGGCCCGGCTGATGCTGGCGGCGGCCCTCGTGGCGGCGGGTCCGGTCGGGGCCCAGGCCCGATCGGACGAGCTTTCGATGCCGGAAGTCAGCGAGGACGATCTGCGCCCGAACATTCCGCAGCCCTACATCGTCAAGAAAGGCGACACGCTCTGGGATATCGCCAAGTATTTCTTCAAGGATCCGCTCAAGTGGTACAAGATCTGGGAGCGCAATCTCTACATCACGAACCCCGATCTGATCTATCCCGGCAACGAGATCTGGTTCGATGTCCGGCAGAAGAAGACGGGCGGGCTGACCACCGTCCGACCCGAGCCTCAGGCCATCGTCAAGCCGGTTGAGCGGCTGGAGGCCCGGATCGATCCGACGCTGGTCGTCTCGGCATTGCGCCGTCAGGACTTCATCAGCCCGGCGGAGGTTCAGGGTGTCGGCTACATCCTCGAGGGCGAGGACGAACGGATCCACTTCGGCGCCGACGACCGGCTCTACCTGAAGCTGAACCGCGAGGCGAAACCGGGCGACCGCTTCGATGTCTTCCGCACCGGCGATCCGGTGCGCGATCCGAAGACGCATCGCGTCGTCGGCGTGCTCGTCGAGCACCTGGGCCGCGTCGAGATCACCGGCCGGAAGAACGGCCTTTACCGGAGCGTGGTCACCGAGGCGTTCGCGGAGCTTGCGCGCGGGGACCGGCTGAAGCCGGCCCGGGATGTCGACACCCGTCTGGAGCCGGTGTATCCCGGGGGCACGCTGAGCGGTTCGGTCATGTACATCCGCGATCATGCCGCCGAGGCCGGCCAGGGGCAGGTCGTCGGCATCAACCTTGGCAGCCGTCAGGGGCTCAGCGCGGGCGCGGTGCTTTCGGTGCACAAGGCCGGACGCAAGGTCCGCGATCCGGTGACCGGCAAGCGCACGACGCTTCCCGAGGAGAAGATCGGCGAGCTCATCGTGCTCGTGCCTCAGCCCTCGGCTTCGATCGCCCTGGTCACCAGCTCGGAACGGCCGATCAACATCGGCGACACGGTCCGCAACCAGGCCTCCCGCTGACGCGGCCGCGCCGGACGGGATGAATCCGGCTTCTTTCCGGTCGGCGCCGAATCCGGTTGCCTGGCTCAGGCTCTGGCAGGCGCGCGGCGTGGGGCCGCGCATCGGACGGGCCCTGGTCGAGGCGGTCGGTTCGGTGGAGCGGCTTTTTGACGCGGACGATGCGGAGCTTGCCCGCGTGCCCGGAGTCGGGCCGCGCCTGCTTGAGGCGCTGCGCGCCAGCCGCGCCGCCGAGGCCGAGCGAACGCTCGAAGTCTGCGATCGGGCCGGAATCCGGGTGGTGGTTCCGGACGATCCCCGCTATCCATCCCTGCTGGCGCAATGTCCGGATGCCCCTCTGGTGCTCTTCGTCCGCGGCGATCCGGCCGCGCTTTCGACCGAACCGATGCTTTCGGTGGTCGGCGCCCGCCGCTCCAGCCGGGAGGGACGGAGCCTCGCGCGCCGCTGGTGCCGTTTCCTCGGCGAACGAGGCGTTGCGATCACCAGCGGCATGGCCTACGGAATCGACACGGCCGCGCACCTCGGGGCGCTGGATGCCGGGGGTGTGACGGTGGCCGTGCTCGGATGCGGGCTGATGCACCCATTGGAGCCCCGTGCGCGCGATCTGGCCGCCCGCATTGCCGAACGCGGCGCACTGGTCAGCGAATACGCGCCCGGACAGGCGCCCAGGCCCGAACTGTTTCCCCGACGGAACCGGATCATCGCGGGGCTTTCCGTGGCGACGCTGGTGGTTGAAGCGGGGCTGGCCTCGGGCTCGCTGATCACGGCCCGCGCCGCCGCCGATGCGGGTCGGGACGTGCTGGCGGTTCCGGGCTCGGTGCTTGCCGGCCTTCATGCCGGCTGCCATCAGCTGATCCGCGACGGCGCCGTGCTTGTCGAATCGGCCGAACAGGTGCTGGACGAACTGGGGATCCGGGGACGCGCCGCGCCGAAATCGACCTATCGTCCGGCGGATGCCGCCGAGGCCCGCGTGCTCGCCGCGCTTCGCGAAGGCCCGGTGCATCTCGACCGGCTGGCCGAAGACTGCGGGTTGACCGTGCCGCAGCTTTCGCCCATCTTGCTCGCCCTCGAGCTCAGGGGTGTGGTCGAGCGCCTGCCCGGGAGCCGCTACCTGTTGTGTATGGAGTTGAAGGATTCATGAGCGCGGTTGTTGTCGTCGAGTCGCCGGCCAAGGCCAAGACCATCGAGAAATACCTCGGCAAGGGCTACAAGGTTCTGGCGTCCTACGGGCATGTGCGCGCCTTTCCCAAGAAGGACGGTTCGGTCGATCCCGACCGCGATTTTGCGCTTGTCTACGAGGTCATCGAGGACAAGAAGAAGCGGCTGGATGCGATCGAGCGCGCGCTGAAAAAGGCCGACCGGCTGATCCTCGCGACCGACCCGGACCGCGAGGGCGAGGCCATCGCCTGGCACGTGGCCGAGGAAATGAAGCGCCGCGGGGCGCTCGAAGGCAAGCGCGTGGAACGCATCACCTTCCATGAGATCACCGAGCGCGCGATCAAGGAGGCGATCGCGCATCCGGGCGAGGTGAACATGGAGCTCGTCGATGCGCAGCAGGCGCGCAGCGCGCTGGATTATCTGGTCGGGTTCACGCTGTCGCCGCTTTTGTGGAAGAAGATTCGAAGCGGGCTTTCGGCGGGCAGGGTGCAATCGGTGGCGCTGCGCCTGATCTGCGAGCGCGAGGAGCACATCCGCAACTTCAAGCCCCGCGAATACTGGACCGTCGAGGCCGAGTGCCTGAACCACGAGTCGGTGCCGTTTGCGGCCATGCTGGTCGAGATGGACGGCAGGAAGCTCGGCAAGTTCGCGCTGACCGACGGCGCCACGGCGAACTCGGTGGCCGGACGCGTCCGGCGCGCCGCCTTCCGGGTGGCCCGACTGGAAAAGAAGCAGAAGCGCCAGCAGCCGCCGCCTCCGTTCATCACCTCGACGCTGCAGATGGAAGCGGCGCGCAAGCTGGGCTTCACCGCGCGCAAGACGATGCAGCTTGCGCAGCGGCTGTACGAGGGCATCGAGGTGGATGGCGAGCCCGTGGGCCTGATCACGTACATGCGAACCGATTCGGTCTCGCTTGCCGACGAGGCCGTGCGCGAGATCCGAGCGTTCATCGGCGAGCATTTCGAGTCCGAATATCTTCCGGAGCGGCCCCGGAAGTTTCGAACCAAGAGCCGCAACGCCCAGGAGGCCCACGAGGCGATCCGCCCGACCAGCATTTATCGTACGCCGGAGCAGCTTGCCCGCGTGCTCGAGCCCGATCTGCTCAAGCTGTACCGCCTGATCTGGAACCGGGCTTTGGCCTGTCAGATGGCGCCGGCCGTGCTGGACCAGGTCCGGGCCGACTTGAGCTCGGAGGACGGGCTGACGCTTCGCGCCACCGGCTCGGCGATCGCCTTTCCGGGCTTTCGCAGGCTCTACACCGAGGGCAGCGACGAACCGGAGAAAAGCGGTGAGGACCGGATGCTGCCGCAACTTGCCGAGGGCGAGGAGATCCGGGTGCGGAAGGCCGAGGCGAAGCAGCACTTCACCGAGCCCAAGCCCCGCTATACGGAAGCCTCGCTCGTCAAGGAGCTCGAAGCGCACGGCATCGGCCGACCGTCCACCTATGCCTCGATCCTGAACGTGCTGCGCGAGCGCAAGTACGTGACGATGGAAAAGAAGCGCTTCGTGCCCACCGAGATCGGCGAATGGGTGAACCGCTTTCTGGTCCAGGCATTCGGGAACATCGTCGAGACCGGGTTCACGGCCCGCGTCGAGGACCGGCTCGATGCCGTGGCCCGGGGCGAGACGGACTGGAAGCAGGTGCTGCGAGAGTTCTGGCAGCCGTTCAAGGCCGACGTCGAGGCGGCCGCGAAGGCGGAACGCCCGGTGGAGGAGACCGACGAGACCTGCCCCGAATGCGGCCGTGCGCTGGTCATCAAGTTTGGCCGCTACGGCCGTTTCCTGTCCTGCACGGGCTATCCCGAATGCAAATACGCCCGGCCCCTGAACGGCGATCCCGCGGACGAGGAGCCCGAGACGACGGACCAGACCTGCGACAAGTGCGGCGCGCCGATGGTGGTCAAGAACGGTCGCTACGGAAAGTTTCTGGGCTGCTCGGCCTACCCGAAGTGCCGGAACATCCAGCCGCTGGAAAAACCGAAGGACACCGGCATCCGCTGCCCGGCCTGCGGCGAGGGGACTTTTGTCGAGAAGCGGTCGCGCCGGGGCAAGGTGTTTTATTCCTGTTCGCGGTATCCGAAGTGCAAGAATGCGCTGTGGGACAAGCCGGTGGATCGTCCCTGTCCGGCCTGCGGCGCGCCGTTCGTGACCGAGAAGGTCACCAAGCGGCGGGGGACCGAGCATGTCTGCGTCCGCGAGGGCTGCGACTGGCGCGAGACGGTCGAGGCCGCGGAGGCGGCCTGAGAGGCGCGGTGCAAAGAACGTCCGAGCCGCGGAGGATACCGGAACAGCTCCGGATTCCGCCGGAGCCGATTCGCCCCGCCTCGATCGAGGATCTCGACGAGATCTGGGCGCTCAACCGCAAGGCGTTTCCCGAGGCCTGGCGGCGCGCCTCGCTTGCCGATGCGATCCTCGGCGAAATGGACGTGTTCGTCTGGCGCGAGGGGCCCGGCCCACTGCTGGCCTACTGGATCAGCCAGGACGTGCTGGATGAAACGCACATCCTGCAGCTTGCGGTGGCGCCCGAAGTGCGCCGCCGCGGGATCGCCTCCCGCTTTGCCCGCCGGATGCTGGAGCGCAAGCGGGAGGCGGGCGTGCGCACGGTCTGGCTTGAGGTGCGCGCATCCAACCTTGCCGCACAGCGCCTGTACCGGAGCCTTGGCTTTGCCGAGGCAGGCCGGCGCGCGGGCTATTATGCGCCGGTGGCTCCAGGCGGCCGCCGGGAGGATGCGCTGGTCATGCGGCTGGATCTGGACGCGGACCGAAGCCCTGCGGTTGACAGCCGGTAGGGCCGTCCATAAGGTCGCCAGTCCTTATCTTTCCCGTGGGTGGCGCGGTCGAACCATGAAACTGAGCGGTGCGGAAATCTTTGTCGAATGCCTGAAGCGCGAAGGGGTCGAGCTGATCTTCGGCTATCCCGGCGGCGCCGTGCTTCCGATCTACGACGCGATCTTCAGGCAGAACGCGTTCCGGCATGTGCTGGTCCGGCACGAGCAGGCGGCGCTGCATGCGGCGAACGGCTATGCGCGCGTTTCCGGCAAGTGCGGCGTGGCGCTCGTGACCTCGGGTCCCGGCGCGACGAACGCCGTGACGGGGCTGGCCGACTCCTACGCCGATTCGATCCCGACCGTCTGTTTCTCCGGCCAGGTGCCGACGCACCTGATCGGCAACGACGCCTTCCAGGAAGCCGACGTCGTCGGCATCACCCGCAGCTGCACGAAGCACAACTTTCTGGTCAAGCGGGTCGAGGATCTGGCGCGGATCATCCGCCAGGCCTTTCATATCGCAACGACCGGACGGCCCGGGCCGGTGCTTGTGGACATTCCGAAGGATGTCTCGACCGCCGTCTGCGAGTTCGAATGGCCGGAAAAGGTCGAAATGCGCTCCTACCGCCCGGTCACGCACGGGCATCCGGGCCAGATCAAGAAGGCGGTCCGGGCGATGCTCAAGGCTCAGCGCCCGGTCATCTACACCGGCGGCGGCGTGATCAGTTCGCGGGGGGCGGCGGCGCTTTTGACCGAGCTCGTGCACGAACTCAACGCGCCGGTGACGAACACGCTGATGGGTCTGGGCGGCGTTCCGTACGATGATCCGCATTTTCTCGGCATGCTCGGCATGCACGGCACCTACGAGGCCAACATGGCCGTGTCGCACTGCGACCTGCTCGTCGCGATCGGCGCGCGCTTCGACGACCGGGTGACCGGCAAGCTCGAGGCCTTCGCGCCCGATGCGAAGGTGATCCACATCGACATCGATCCCTCGTCGATCTCGAAGAACGTGTTTGCGCATCTGCCGATCGTCGGCGACGTCGGCGTCGTGCTGAGGCAGCTGCTCGACGAGCTGCGCCGGCGCAAGGAGCGTCCCGACCCCGAGGCGATGCGGCTCTGGTGGGAACAGATCGAGGAATGGCGTGCCGTGAACTGCCTGCATTTCGAGCAGGATCCGGAAGGCCCGATCAAGCCGCAGACCGTGATCCGCCGGGTGCATGAACTCACGCAGGGCGATGCGATCGTCGTCACCGACGTGGGCCAGCATCAGATGTGGACTGCGCAGCATTACGGCTTCCGCAGGCCCCATCGCTGGCTGACCTCGGGCGGCCTCGGCACGATGGGCTACGGTCTGCCGGCGGCGATGGGCGCCCAGATGGCGGCGCCGGACGAGAAGGTCGTCGTATTCACCGGCGATGCCTCGGTGCAGATGTGCATCCAGGAGCTGGCGACGATGTATCAGTATCGCCAGCCCATCGTGATCATCATTCTGAACAACGCCTACATGGGCATGGTCCGGCAGTGGCAGGAGATGTTCTACGAATCGCGCTACGCGCATTCGTATTTCGATTCCCTGCCGGATTTCGCGAAGCTCGCTCAGGCCTACGGCGGCGTCGGGCGCCGGATCGAGCGTCTGGACGAGCTGGACGATGCGATCCGCGAGGCGCTGGCCAGCGAGGAGCGCTTTGTGCTGCTCGATGTCGCGGTTTCCAAGGAGGAGAACGTCTATCCGATGGTGCCGGCCGGCGCGGCGCTGAACGAGATGGTGCTGGCATGAGGCATACGTTCACGATTCTGGTCGAGAACGAGTTCGGCGTGCTCACGCGCGTGGCCGGCCTGTTTTCGGCGCGCGGCTACAACATCGAGAGCCTGAACGTGGCCCCGACGCTGGATCCGACCGTCAGCCGCATGACGCTGGTCACCTTCGGCGACGAGCGCGTGATCGAGCAGATCCGCAAGCAGCTGGAAAAACTGATTCCGGTCATCAAGGTCGAGGACATCTCGCATCTGGTGCACCTGGAGCGCGGCATGCTGCTGATCAAGGTGCGCTCGGATGCCGAACGGCACGCGCGCATCCTCGGCATCGCCGAGGAGTTCGGCGCGCGCGTCGTCGACGACGATGACGACGCCTACGTGATCCTTGAGCTTACCGGCAAGCCCGACGAGATCGACCGCTTCATCGAGGAGCTTGCGCCCATCGGCATCATCGAAAGCGCGCGAACAGGCCCCCTGGCGATGCGCCGGGGCGCGCAGGGGTTCACGGTCGACTAGACGGCCGTACGGTCCGCGTCCGTTAGTGACGCGCGGACAATGCCCAGAAGGGCGTCCGGATCGAATGGCTTGGGGAGAAACTTCATCGAGGGCGGTGCGTGATCGGTCCGGCCCGAGATCAGGATGCCGCGGGTTTCCGGCACGAGGGCCCGGATCCGGGAAAAGAGCTCGACGCCGGTCATGCCCGGCATGTCGAAGTCGGTGATGACCAGCCGGGGGCGGAACCCGCCGTTCTCGACCTCGGCCAGGGCCGCCGCGGGATCGGTGTGGCCCCGGGTCGAAAGCCCCGCCTCTTCGAGCAGTTCCACGAGCATTTCCATGACCATCGACTGATCGTCCACGACGAGAACCATGGGCGTACCACCTCCCTCCGGTTCCGCCAGTGAAGACCAGGGTGAGTCGTTCGTCAAGCGCGGACGTCCTCCGCGCTCTGCATTCGGTCGATCAAGGCGGTCCAGGCGCCCAGACTGACGAACGATCCGATGGCGAGCACGCGCCCGCCGCAAGCACGGCTCAGCGCATGCTCGAGCGCGGCGGCGGGGTCGGGTTCGTCCTCGCGGGTGATCAGCCGGCGGGCGAACGGCGCAAGCAGGGAAAGGCAGTCGTCGAGCGAGCGGTCGGCCCGGGGATGGACGAGGATGGCGTCCCACGGCGCGCACGCCCGGATGTCCGGAAGCAGCGCCTCGACCGCATGACGGTTGTGGGCGGGATCGAGCCGGATCTCGGTTCGGCCCAGGAAGTGGCGGGCGAAGCGCCCGGGCACCTCGGTGGCGGCAATGGCCCTGCGCGCGCGTTCCCGGTCCGGAACGAAGCCCGCCTCAGCGAGGCATTCGCAGGCGCTCCAGGCGAGGCCCGCGTTGACCCGCTGGAACATTCCGGAGCTAGCCAGCGGCTCGTTTTCGGGCCACAGGCGAGCGACGATCAGATCGGGCGCATGGCGCCGGAGCACGGCGCGAACCTCCTCCGGCTGCGGGGCGGAAATCTTCCAGCGGCAGCCGCGAAAGGCATGGGCTTTTTCCTTGGCGATCGCGGCAAGGCTGTCGCCGAGCCAGGCCTGGTGATCCAGCCCGATTGGCGTGATGAGCGCAAGGTCTGCGGGCACCGCGGTGGTCGCATCCAGCCGCGCGCCGACGCCGGCCTCCAGGATCTCGACGTCCGCCCGCATTTCGGAAAACGCGGCAAGCGCCATCGCTGTGGCGGCCTCGAAATAGGATGCGCCGCATTGCCGCGCCCGCGGCAGGATGCGCTCGGCAAGCCTCCGGAGCATGGCGTCGCCGACGGGCGCGCCGTTCATCCGGATGCGTTCGTTGAAGCGCCGGATGTGCGGCGAGGTGTAGAGGCCGACGCGATGGCCCTGCGAGCGGAGCGCTGCGGCCAGCATGTGGGCGGTCGAGCCCTTGCCGTTCGTGCCGGCGATGCGCACGCGCAGGCGCGGGCGTGCGAGCGAAAGCGCATCGAGCAGCCTGCGCACCCGTTCGTGCCCCGGGCGGTAGTCCCGGTCCGCGCCGGGCGAACCCAGCGCCGAAAGCCAGCGCTCGATGTCCTGGGCCGGACTCATCGGGCCGGCGCTTCAGGCCTGGCGCTGGCGGTAGGGCCTGCTGGAAAGGTGCGCAAGCAGGGTTGCGAGGTAGTCCTTGAGCCGGTGCCGGTGCACGACGTCGTCGATCAGGCCGTGCTCAAGCAGAAACTCGGCGCGCTGGAAGCCCTCGGGCAGCTTCTGTCCGACCGTTTCCTGAATCACGCGCGGGCCCGCGAAACCGACCAGAGCGCCCGGCTCGGCAAGGATGACGTCGCCCAGCCAGGCCACCGAGGCGGACACGCCGCCCATCGTCGGGTCGGTCAGCACGCAGACGAAGGGGATTCTGGCCTCGTTCAGGCGGTTGACGGCCGCGCTTGTCTTCGCCATCTGCATCAGCGAGAGCACGCTCTCCTGCATCCGGGCGCCTCCGGATGCCGTCACGAGCAGGTACGGGCAGCCGCGGTCGATCGCGCGCTCCATCGCCCGCACGATCTTTTCGCCGACGACCGAGCCCATCGACCCGCCCATGAAGGCGAACTCGAAGATCGAGGCCGACACCGTGCGGCCGTGGATGTCGCCGAGGAAGTTGCGGACCGCATCCTCGGGTCCGGCCTTCTTGGCCGCTTCCTTGAGCCGGTCGCGGTAGCGTTTCTTATCCCGGAAGTTGAGCGGGTCCACGCTCCGGAGTCCGGTGTCGCAGGGCTCGATGCTGCCCTCGTCGAAAAGGCTTGCCGCGCGCTCGGCGGCCGACATGCGAAGATGATGGTCGCATTTCGGGCAGACGAGCTGATTGCGCTGCAGTTCCTTGTGATAGACCGCCTCGCCGCAGGCCGGACATTTCGTCCACAGGCCCTCCGGCGTGGAGGATTCTCCGGAGCGGAGCACGGTGCGGGGCGTGCCCAGAAGACGGGTAAACCAGCTCATTGACGCACCCCTAGAACAGAAGCTCGTCCACCTGCGTCAGCATCCTCAGGTGGGGAATGTCGAGCCGCTCGACCTGGGCCGTGAGGACGCTGAGCGATTCGGGCTTCATATGGTACAGGTACACCGGCACATCGCCGAGGCGCTTGAACTTCCGCAGTTCGTCCCGCATCCCGTTCGGCGTCAGATGCCCGCTGACCTCGGCGAGCCGCTCGAACTCGTTCGGAAACGAGCAGTCCATGATGATGCCCTGCAGGTTCGGCTGGGCGTTGGCCACCTCCCAGATCCGGTCGGTCCGGCCCGTATCCGCGGTGTAGAGGAACTGCATCCCGTTTTCCTCGATCAGAAACCCGGTGCAGGGCACGGGATGGGTGACCGGAATGGGCGTGATCCGGATTCCGTCGGCCTCGATCGGCTGTTCGGGCGCGAACGGCGAAAGCCGAAGGATCGGATCGTCCTCGGAAGGAATCTTCGTGAAGTCGGGCCAGACGAGATCGTTGAGGTAGTGCTTTTTCAGCACCTTGAGGTTTTCGGGCAGCGAATGGATCGTGATCGTCCGGTTGTCGGCGTTGCCGCCCAGGCGCTTCAGCGAACGATTGTCGGCCAGAAAGCCGATGTCCTTGATGTGGTCCAGATGCGTGTGCGACAGAAAAATGTGCCGGACGGCATGCTGCTGCTCGAGCGACAGCGCCTCGGTGGGGCTGCCGGCATCCAGCAGGATCGACTCGTTGACGAGAAACGAGGTCAGGTGAAAGCCGAGCAGCTGGCCGCCGTAGCATCCCAGAACCTTGATTTTCATCCGTCCCCCGTCGATGCGCGCTCGATCGCCTGCCGGATTTCCATGGCACAGGATGTCACGGCCTTTTCCATCGCACAAGCATCCCCGCCGCGCGCGATCTCGGCAACCAGCGCGCTTCCGACCACAACACCGTCCGCAAACCGGGCCACCTGCGCCGCCTGCTCAGGAGTCTTGACGCCGAATCCGACACAGACCGGCAGCCGGCCCATCTTCCGGATTCGGCCCACCTGACGCGCGACCGTATCGACGTCGCCCATGTCCGCACCGGTGATTCCGGTCAGCGAGACGTAATAGAGAAAGCCGCTTCCCCGTTCGCAGGCCAGCCGGATGCGCGATTCCGGCGAGGTGGGCGCCAGCAGCAGGATCCGGTCAAGACCCGCGCGCTGGAACGCGTCGTCGCAAAGCCCGCCCTCCTCGGGCGGGATGTCGACGATCAGCGCGCCGTCCGCGCCCGCCTGCGCGGCCTGTTCGGCGAACGCATCGAAGCCCATCGCGAAGGGAACGTTGGCGTAGCCCATCAGCACGATGCCGAGCTCCGGATGGTTCCGGCGCACCTCGGCGCAGATCCGGAGCACGTCGCGCATCGTCGTGCCGGCGGCCAGTGCGCGCTCGCTGGCCGCCTGGATGACCGGTCCGTCGGCCATCGGATCGGAAAAGGGCATGCCGATCTCCAGGATGTCCACGCAGCCGGCCAGCGCGTTCATCAGCCGGAGGCTGGTTTCGGGGTCCGGATCGCCCGCGGTGAGATAACCCACCAGCGCGGCGCGACCGCGTTCCCGACAGCGTTCAAACACCTGCGGCAGCCGGCTCATCGTGCATCCTCCACCCAGCCCAGGGCGCGGAAGACCGTGTTCATGTCCTTGTCGCCGCGGCCCGAGAGATTGACCAGCACATGCTGATCCGGCTTCATCGTCGCCGCGATGCGCATGGCCGCAGCCAGCGCATGGCTCGATTCCAGTGCCGGAATGATGCCCTCGCTGCGGGTGAGCTGCTGGAAGGCTTCCAGCGCCTCGGCATCGGTCGCCGAATCGAGCTCGAGCTCGCCGTTTTCATGCATCCAGGCAAGCTCCGGCCCCACGCCCGGATAGTCGAGGCCTGCCGAGATGCTGTGCGTGCCCTGGATCTGGCCTTCCTCGTCCTCGAGCAGGTAGGTCAGGTTGCCGTGCAGGATGCCGGGCTTTCCCGCGCCCAGGGACGCGGCATGCCTTCCCGAGTCCAGGCCTTCGCCCGCGGCCTCGACGGCGACCAGGCGGATGCCGGAGTCGCGAAGGGGATGAAACAGCCCCATCGCGTTCGAGCCTCCGCCCACGCAGGCGACGGCAACGTCCGGCAGCCGGCCGGCCTGCTCGAGCATCTGCGCGCGCGCTTCCTGCCCGATGACCGCGTGGAACTGGCGCACCATCAGCGGATAGGGGTGGGGTCCGGCCACGGTGCCGATGATGTAGAACGTGCTCTCGCAGCTGGCCACCCAGTCCCGCAGCGCTTCGTTCAGCGCATCCTTCAGCGTGGCCGTGCCCGAATCGACGGGGATGACGTTGGCGCCGAGAAGCCGCATGCGCAGCACGTTCGGCTTCTGGCGTTCGACGTCCTCGCGGCCCATGTAGACGTCGCAGGCAAGGCCGAACTTCGCCGCCACCGTCGCCGTGGCCACGCCGTGCTGGCCCGCCCCGGTTTCGGCGATCACGCGCTTCTTGCCCATGCGCACGGCGAGCAGTCCCTGGCCGATCGTGTTGTTGATCTTGTGCGCTCCGGTGTGGGTCAGATCCTCCCGCTTGAGCCAGATCTGGGCGCCTCCGAGCTCCCGGCTGAGACGCTCGGCGTGATACAGCGGCGTGGGCCGGCCCACGTAATGCTTGAGCAGCGCGATGCGCTCCCGCTGAAACGCCTCGTCGGCCCAGGCCTCGTAGAACGCGGCCTCCAGTTCCTCCAGCGGACGCATCAAGGTTTCGGCCGCGAACCGGCCGCCGAAGCGCCCGAAGTGACCGAGCGGATCGGGCTCGTGGGTCAGCGTGAAATCGTAGGGGGGAAGGGCTTTCAAGCGTTCACCTCGGAAGTTGCGGAATCATGACGGTTCACCGCCTCGACGAAGGCGCGCATCCGCGCCTCGTCCTTGATGCCCGGCGCGGATTCGACACCGGTCGAGACATCGACGGCAAACCAGTCGCGCACGGCGAGCGCGTCGCGCACGTTCTCGGGATTCAGGCCGCCGGCCAGAATCAGCGGATGCTCGTGTTCGAGCTCAGCCACGAGCCGCCAGTCGAAGGATGCGCCGGTGCCGCCGTAAACCCCGGGCGGCGCCTTGGCATCGAGCAGCACCGCGCAGGGATACTGATGCACGCGCTTCAGGTCGTCCGGCCGCTCGATCGGCACGGCCTTGATCACCCGCCGGGGCTGCGCGTCGCAGAACTCCGGCGATTCGTCGCCATGCAGCTGGATGACGCCCAGAGCGCAGTATTCGAGCACCTCGTCGATTTCGTCCTGCGTGGGATTCACGAACAGCCCGACCGCCGAGACGAACGGAGGCAGATCGCGGATGATCCGGCCCGCCTTGATCGGTTCGATGTATCGGGGGGACCGGTCGTAGAACACGAATCCGATCGCATCCACGCCGAGCGAGGAGGCGGCGCGCGCATCCTCCATCCGGGTGATGCCGCAGATCTTGATGCGTGTGCGTCTCATGCTCCCGCCCATGGCCCGAGCCTAATGGCAAGGCCTGCGCGGGGGAAGATGGCCCGCGGCCGTGGCGGCCGCTAGGCTTCGGTCATGGATGCGGTGTTGATGAACAACTACGCGCGCGTTCCCGTGAATCTGGTGCGGGGCGAGGGCGCGCGCGTCTGGGACGATGCCGGACGCGAATATCTCGATTTCACCTCGGGCATCGCGGTGAACGCGCTGGGCCATGCGCATCCGGCGCTGCGCGAAGCCATCTGCCATCAGGCCGGCCGGATGATTCACTGCTCCAATCTGTTCGGGATACCCGAGCAGGCGGAGCTTGCCCGGAAGCTCGCGGCCTGTTCGGGGCTGGATCGCGCCTTTTTCTGCAACTCGGGCGCCGAGGCCAACGAGGCCGCCTTCAAGCTGGTCCGCAAGTACTGGCACGACCGCGGCGAGCCCAAGCGGGCGATCGTGGCGGCCACGGGATCCTTTCATGGCCGGACGCTGGCCACGCTCACGGCGACCGGGCAGGACAAGGTCAAGACGGGCTTCGATCCGCTGCCCGAAGGGTTCCGGCATGTGCCCTTCAACGATGCCGAGGCGCTTGCGGCGGAGCTGGACGCGGGCGATGTCGCCGCCGTGATCCTCGAGCCGGTGCAGGGCGAGGGCGGCGTGAACGTCGCCTCGGCCGAATATCTGCGCGATGTTCGAACATTGTGCGACCAGTCCGGCGCGCTGCTGATCTTCGATGAGGTGCAGACGGGCATGGGAAGGACCGGGCG
>CAYNLY010000002.1:0-24916 GCA_964398225.1 uncultured Zetaproteobacteria bacterium | reverse complement strand
GGCGGCAATCCGCTGGCCTGCCGCGCCGCGCTGACGGTGCTCGAGGTCATCGAGCGCGAGGGGCTGCTCGAGCACGTCCGGATCCAGGGGGATCGCCTGCGCAACAAGCTGCGGGAGCTCAAGCGCGCGCATCCCGCCGACATCGACGAGATCCGGGGGCTGGGCTTCCTTGTCGGCGTCGCACTCAGGCGCGAGGCCCAGCCGGTGCTCGAGGCCGCGCGCGGCGAGGGCCTGCTGCTGGTCGGCGCGGGCCCGCGCGTGCTGCGGCTGCTTCCGCCGCTGAATGTGACCGCGGAAGAAATCGATCAAGCCGTGGGCATGCTTGCCCGCGCGCTGGAGGCATCATGAGCAGAAACGCTTCGCCGCGCCATTTTCTGACGCTGCTGGATCTCACCCCGGACGAGGCCCGAGGGCTCTTGGAACGGGCCGCGTGGATCAAGGCCCGGCAGAAACGGGGTGAAGCCCATCGGCCGCTGGCGGGCAAGACGCTCGGCATGATCTTCGACAAGGCGAGCACCCGCACGCGCGTGTCCTTCGAGGTCGGGATGTATCAGCTGGGAGGCCATGCGCTGTTCCTCCATTCGGGCACGACGCAGCTCGGTCGCGGCGAGCCGATCGAGGATACCGCCCGCGTGCTGTCCCGGATGGTGGATGGCATCACGATCCGGACCTTCGGGCACGAGATCATCCAGCGTTTCGCGGCCCATTCGCGCGTGCCGGTCATCAACGCGCTGACCGATCTCACCCATCCCTGCCAGATTCTGGCCGATGTGTTCACGTTCGAGGAGCATCGCGGACCGATCACGGGCCGGACCGTCGCCTGGATCGGGGACGGAAACAACATGGCCCATTCCTGGATCAACGGCGCGGTGACCTTCGGCTACCGCCTCAACCTCGCCTGTCCCGAAGGCTACGGGCCGGACGAGCGCCTGCTAGCGGCCGCGCGAGATCTGGGCGCCGAAGTGCGGTTGACCGACGATTCCCTGGAAGCTGCGCGCGACGCCGATCTGGTTACGACCGATGTCTGGGCGTCGATGGGTCAGGAAGACGAGCAGGTGGAGCGGGCGCGCGCCTTCTCGGGCTTCACCGTCGATGCGCGCGTCATGGCCGAGGCGCGGGCGGACGCCCTGTTCATGCACTGCCTGCCCGCGCATCGCGGTGAGGAAGTGACCGCGGAGGTCATCGACGGGCCGCAGTCGGTGGTCTGGGACGAGGCGGAAAACCGGCTGCATGCGCAGAAGGCGCTCTTGGAGTTCCTGCTCAGCTAAGCCTTCCTCCAAGGAAGCCCTGTTCGACGATCAGGCGCCGCACCAGCGGCCCGAAGCGGAACCCGAGTCGCGCAAGCCTCAGGGGCAGGGCAGGAGAAGACCGGCGCAGGTTCCTCAGCCGCTCCGCATAGCCCGCTAGGCGCGATTCCCGGTAGTCGCCGTCCGCCTCGAGGATGGTTTCGGCCGCCCACAGGCCGGATTCGATCGCCGGCCTGATCCCTTCGCCGCTCACATCGTGCGCCAGCCCCGCCGCGTCGCCCACGAGGAGCGCGCCGTCGGCCGCGACCTTCCGGCGTGCGTGCTTGGCCAGCAGATAGGCATGGCCGCGGAACGGGGCAGCAGGGCGCCCGGGAAGGCGGCCGGTATCGATCAGCCAGTCCACGAACCGCTCCACCTGCGCGGCCAGGCCCCGCTCCCCGATCCGACCCAGTCCGATGTTCAGCACCGGTCCCTTGCGGAAGATCCAGCCGTATCCGGCCAGGTCCGGGCAGAAGTAGAGCTCGGGGCGGTCGGCTTCCACCACCAGCGAGTCGGACCAGGAACCGGGGATTTCAAACTCGGCCTCCTGCGCATGAACCGCAGGTTCGCTTCGGCCGGGCCGCGCGCCGAGGTGGCGGGCGAGCGGGCAGAAATGGCCGCCCGCGCCCACGAGCATCGGGGCCTCGAAACGGTCGTTGACGATCCAGCGCGTTCCCTTGCGTTCAATGCGTCGGACGGGTGCCGGAGCATGCACCTCGGCGCCGGCCTTGTCCAGAAGCCAGTGATCGAACTCGCAGCGCCGGATGCCGTAGCTGACCGGGCGAGGGTAGCCGAACTCGTGCGGGCTGCCGTCCATCAGTCCGACCCGGAAGCGGCGGATCGGCTGAATCAGATGGGGGTAGTCCTCGGGGCTGAGCCTGCGCAGGGCGAGCGCCGCCGGCGTAATCCAGCCCGCGCAGACCTTGTCGCGCGGGAAGGCGCGCGCATCGAGCACGCGCACCGAGATGCCCGCCTGCCTCAGTCGCCAGGCGCAGCTCGAACCGGCGGGCCCGCCGCCGATGACAAGCACGTCGCTTTTCAGGGTCACGGCAGGTAGAGGTGGGCGCGGGTCAGCGGCAGGTCGTTGACCTGCGGGCGGGCAAACACGATCTGGAACAGCTGAACGGCGCCGGCCGCAAACGCCGCGCTGCAGCCGCCGAGGTAGAGCCGCCATGCGCGCACGAAGCGCTCGTCGAACATTGTTCGAACCTTATCCGCGCAGGCGTCGAAGCGGGCAAGCCAGTCCCGAAGCGTGCGGGCGTAGTGCAGGCGCAGGTTTTCGACGTCGAGCACGGAGAAATCGTGCGGTTCGAGGATCGCGACCATCTCCCCGAGCGAGGGAACATAGGAACCCGGAAAAATGCGCTTCTCGATCCAGTCGCCCATGACTTCCCGGCGGTTCCTGCCCACAGAATGAATGAGTCCGCGGCCGGCGGTCGCAAGCACGCGATCGATCACCCGCCCGAGTTCCTCGTGATGTTCCCTTCCCACGTGTTCGAGCATGCCGACGGATACGAAGGCGTCGTAGGTGCCGTCAATGTTGCGGTAGTCGTCCTCGATGAACTCGACGCGGTCCGAAAGTCCTTCGCGTTTCGCGCGCTCGCGCGCAAAGGCGATCTGTTCGTGCGAGATGTTGAACGCGTGGACACGAACTCCGTAATAACGAGCCATGTGGAGGGCGAGCGCGCCCCAGCCGCATCCCGCCTCGACCACCCGCTCGTCCGGCCGGAGCCGGAGTTTGCGGCAGACATGATGCATCTTGGCAAGCTGCGCTTCCTCCAGCGTCGTATCCTCGTCTTCGTAATAGGCGCAGGTGTAGACCATCTCCCGGTCGAGCCAGAGGCGGTAGAAATCGTTGCCGATGTCGTAATGCGCGTGGATGTTTCGCCTGGCCTGAAGCGGCGAATTGCGGCGCGGATTGATGAGCTGGCGCGTAAGCCTCCGAATCGGCGAGCGGTCGATTCCCTTGGGCAGCTTCCGGTAGATCTCGGTGAGCACCTCGATCAGGTCGCCCTGGATTTTGATGTCGCCGCGGCTGAAAGCGTCCCCGAACTGCAGGTTCATGTTCACGGGCAGCTTCCAGAGCGTGGCGCGGTCGCGGAAGATGATCCGGCCGACCGCATTCTCGGGGCCGACTGCGGCGCCGCTGGCCAGTTCGATTCGCACATTGGGGCGGCCAAGCCTGCGGTACAGTGCGTCCAGCATCTTTGTGGCCGCGGCGTCCGGAAACGTGTTTGCGGTCCGGGTCGTGGACTGCTCCATCCGCACCTCCCAAGGGCTCAGCCTGGAGGGTGACAAAGGCTACAGGCGATTGCAAGCCGCTGGTGGCGCCGGCTAGCATCCGGGCTCCGCCTGCGGGCGGCGATACCAGGCAGCGAGCGGAGTGTGAGATGAGCGGTGAGAAGGCGCGCGCAGGTGTGCGCAAGGCCGTGCTGGCCTATTCGGGCGGGCTGGATACCTCGATCATCCTGAAATGGCTTCAGGATACCTACGGTTGCGAGGTCGTCACCTTCACCGCCGACCTCGGTCAGGGCGAGGAGGTCGAGGAGGCTCGCGCCAAGGCCGAGGCCTGCGGCGCGAGCGCGATCTACATCGAGGATCTGCGCGAGGAGTTCGTGCGCGACTATGTGTTTCCGATGTTCCGCGCCAACGCGGTCTACGAGGGCGAGTATCTACTCGGCACCTCGATTGCGCGTCCCCTGATCGCCAAGCGCATGATTGAAATCGCCGAGGCCGAGGGTGCGGACGCGGTCAGCCACGGCGCCACCGGCAAGGGCAACGACCAGGTGCGCTTCGAGCTCGGCTTCTACGCGCTGAAGCCGGACGTGAAGGTCATCGCGCCCTGGCGGGAATGGTCGATGCGCGGGCGCGAGGACATGCTGCGCTTTGCCGAGAAGCACGGCATTCCGATCGAGCGCAAGCGCGAGGGCAGCAAGTCGCCGTATTCGATGGACGCGAACATGCTGCACATCTCCTACGAGGGCTACGATCTGGAGGATCCGTGGAACGAGCCTCCCGAATCCATGTGGCGCTGGACGACCGCGCCGGAAAAGGCGCCGGATGAGCCCGAATATCTGGAGCTGACCTACAAGGGGGGCGACATCGTCGCCGTCAACGGCCAGCCGCTTTCGCCGGCCGGTGTGCTGAGCGAGCTCAACCGGCTGGGCGCCCGTCATGGCGTAGGCCGGATCGACATCGTCGAAAACCGCTTTGTCGGCATGAAGTCGCGCGGATGCTACGAAACACCGGGCGGCACGATCATGCTCAAGGCCCACCGGGCGATCGAATCGATCACGCTCGATCGCGAGGTCGCCCATCTGAAGGATGAGCTGATGCCGCGTTATGCGAAGCTCGTTTACAACGGCTTCTGGTTTTCCCCCGAGCGCCGGATGCTCCAGCAGCTGATCGACGCCTCCCAGGCCACCGTCAACGGCGAGGTCCGGCTGAAGCTGTACAAGGGCAACGTCTTTGTCGTCGGGCGCAGGTCGGATCAGTCGCTGTTCGATGAGCGTCTATGCACCTTCGAGGACGATGCCGGCGCCTACGACCAGAAGGACGCCGAAGGCTTCATCAAGCTTCAGGCCCTCCGGCTGCGCCTGGAAGCGATGGCCGGACACCGGCTCGGCTGAGGGGGAGGCATGCATTACGACCGAATCACCCGCTGGCTTCACCTGCTGCTGGCCATCCTGATCGTCGCGCAGCTGGCCACCGGCCAGTTCATGGACGACGGAGAGCACGAATCCGAGCACGTCTCGCTGGTCGCCACCGCCCTTGCCCACGGAACGGCAGACCCGGCCGCCCAGGATGAGGAAGGCCTGGTCGCCGAGCTGCATGAGGCGGGGGGGCTAGCCGCACTCGTCGTGCTTCTCCTCCGGCTGATCTGGGCCTTTGCCGGGCCCGCCGAGGCGGGCTGGCGGCGCTGGTTTCCCTGGATGACCTCGGAAGGGCGGGCCGAGCTTCTCGCCGATGCGCGGCGCGAGCTTCCGATGTGGCTGACCGGTCGGCTGCCCGAACCCAGCGAGAGCGACACGATCGCCAAGTCCGTGCACGGGATCATGATTCTGGCGGCGCTTGCGGCCGCGCTCGCGGGCTTCGGGCTGTGGCTGCTGGGCAGCCATGAGCACGGACTCGGGCATGATGTGGCCGAGCTGCACGAGGGGTTTGCCAACGCTGTGCTCGTGCTCGTGCTGGGCCATGTGGCGATGACGCTCTGGCATCGGCTGCTGGGGCACGACATGGGCGCGCGCATTCTTCCCTGGAAGGCCCGCTAGACCCCGGCTTGCAAACGCAGCCGTCCCGGGTCTAGGCTCGGTATATGTTCCGGGCCGTCGATCCAGCCACCGGCGCGCATCTCTACGACCGCGCGCTGGATTCCGCCGAAGAGGTTCAGGCCAGGCTCGAGAGAGCGCATCGGGCCTGGAGGGACTGGGCCGCCAGGGCGCCCGAGGCGCGCGCACCCCTGTTTCTGGCCCTTGCGGACGGGCTTGCGTCGGCCCGCGACCGCCTGGCCGAAACCATCACCCGCGAGATGGGCAAGCCGATCGTGCAGGCCCGCGCCGAGATCGACAAGTGCGCCTGGCTGTGCCGCCATGTGGCCGAGCATGGGCCCGCGGATCTCGAGGAGCCCGAGGTCCGGCTCGACGGGGCGCGTGCCCGCATCCGCTGGGCGCCGCAGGGGCTCGTTCTGGGCATCATGCCCTGGAACTTTCCGTTCTGGCAGGTGTTCCGCTTTGCCGTGCCGACCCTGATGGCCGGCAACGGCGTGATCATCAAGCACGCGCCGAACGTGCCCGGGTGCGCCGAGGCGATTGCCGCGCTGTTTGCCGAGGCCGGCTTCGACGCCTTCGAGACGATTTTCGTCGAGCCGGCGGACTGCGAGGCGGTGATCGCCGACGAGCGCGTGCGCGGCGTATCGCTGACCGGCTCCCGACGGGCGGGCCGAGAAGTGGCCGCGCTTGCCGGCCGGTACCTGAAGAAGAGCGTGATGGAGCTCGGGGGCGCCGATCCCTACATCGTGCTCGAGGACGCCGAGCTTGAGCAGGCGGTCCGGACCTGTGTGGCAGGCCGGCTGCTGAACTCGGGTCAGACCTGCATTGCGGCCAAGCGCTGGATCGTCGTGGACGCGGTCTACGACGCCTTCAGGGAGCTTGCGGTCGAGGAACTCGGCAGGGCGGTGCTCGATTCCCCGATGGACGAGGCGACGACCGTGGGCCCGATCGCCCGCGAGGATCTGCGCGCGCGTCTCGATGCCCAGGTCCGCGAAAGCGAGAAGCGGGGAGCGCGCATCGTCCTCGGCGGGCGCATCCCCGATGGGCCGGGATTTTTCTATCCGGTCACGCTGCTGGAGGACGTCGTTCCCGGCATGCCGGCCTTCGACGAGGAGCTGTTCGGCCCGGCGGCGGTGCTGATCCGGGCCTCCGATGAAGATCATGCGGTGCGGCTTGCGAACGCAAGCCGGTATGGCCTGGGTGCCGGCGTGTTCTCGCGCGATGTTGCGCGGGCTGAGCGCCTGGCCGAACGGCTCGATGTCGGGGCTGTCGCCGTCAACGATTTCGTGAAGTCCGATCCCCGGCTTCCGTTTGGCGGCGTCAAGGAAAGCGGCTACGGGCGGGAGCTTGCCGCGATCGGAATGCGCGAGTTCGTCAACATCCAGACGATCACCGTGCCGGAGGCGGCATGAGCTGCCAGGCGGCCGGGAGCACGGCGATCCGGGGAGGTGCGTCATGATCCGGCAGGGCAGGATTCTGGTTCCGACCGATTTTTCGGAGATGAGCAGCGAGGCGCTGCGGCGGGCGGGGGTGCTCGCGCGGGCGTTCGATGCCGAGGTCGTGCTCCTGCACGTGCTTGAGCCCGCGCTGGTGTATGACCCCGAATTCGTCTCGCTTGCTCCGGTGCAGGAGATTACGGATGCGATGCGCGAGGGCGCGTTCAAGCGGCTGAAGGTACAGGCGGCCGGCGTGGACTTTCCGGTGCGGACCGAACTTATCGAGGGCATGGGCCAGACCGCCCGCAGCATCTGCGATTTCGCCAAGGCCCAGAAGGCCGACCTGATCGTGATCGGAAGGCACGGCCGCCAGGGTTTTCTCGAACATTTGCTGCTCGGCTCCACCGCCGAGCGCGTCGTGCGCCATGCTCCCTGTTCGGTTCTGGTCGCGATGCCGCACGGACTGCTGGGCGACCATAAGGAGGCGGAAGGCTGAGCCCGGCGCGTTGAGTTCGCGCAAGGATCGGCCAAGAATCGGCGCATGGATCTGAGCCGTCGCCTGAACGCCTATGCCCGCCTGATGCGCATCGACCGGCCGATCGGCACCTGGCTCTTGATGTGGCCGACGATGTGGGCGCTCTGGCTCGCGGGACGCGGGCATCCGGACGGGCAGCTCGTGCTTATCTTCGCCCTCGGCGTGTTTCTGATGCGTTCGGCCGGCTGCGTGATCAACGATTTCGCCGACCGGAATCTGGACCCCTATGTGGCCCGCACCCGTAAGCGGCCGCTTGCCGCCGGGGAAGTGCGCCCGGCGGAGGCGGTGGTTTTGTTCGTCGTCCTTTCGCTGGCCGCATTTCTGCTCGTGCTGTGCACGAATCAACTGGCCGTGCTCTGGTCGGTTCCGGCGGTGGTGCTTGCGGCCGTCTATCCCTTCACGAAACGCATCACCCACTGGCCCCAGGTCGTGCTGGGTGCCGCGTTCGGGATGGGCATCCCGATGGCGTTCGCGGCCCAGACCGGAGCCGTGCCGCATGAGGCGGCGCTGCTGTATGCGGCCAATCTGTGCTGGGTCGTCGCCTACGACACGATGTATGCGATGGTCGACCGGGCCGATGACCTTGCGGTGGGCATCAAGTCCACGGCGATTCTGTTCGGGCGCTGGGACCGGCATGCAATCGGCCTGTTCCAGCTGGGCTTTTTCCTGCTGATGACGGCCGCCGGCCTGGCCTTTGATCTTGGCTGGGCGTACTGGCTGGGGCTTGCGCTGGCGTTTGGCCTGGCCGTCTGGCAGCAGCTGCTGATTCGCGATCGGGAGCCCGAGCGCTGCTTCGCCGCCTTTCTCAACAACCACTGGCTGGGTGCAAGCGTGTTCGCGGGCATCGCGCTGGAGTGGGCGCAGCCCTTCTTTCTCTCCTGAAGCCTTGCCGGGAGTCCGGGGCTCTGCTATATCAGGGTAAGTTGCGGATGGGGAGGTGATGCATGGCCGAATACTTCCGAACCGAACAGTGGCTGGACAGTTTCATCGCCGCGGTGCGGGATGTCGTCACCCGACCGGGCGAGTTCTTCGAGGGCATGCCGAAGGCCGAGGGCTATGGGCCGGCCATCGTCTTTTTCACGATCACGCTCGCGGTGCCCTTCGTGATCTACGCGCTGATTTCGCTGGGCCTGGCGCTCATAGCGGCGCCGTTCGTCTGGGTGCTGGGGCTAGCGACCACCTGGGTCTGGGCATGGTATCTGGGCTGGGCCGTGCGCATGTTTGCCAAGGGATCGCTGGATACGGTCAACGCCTTCCAGATATGCGCCTACGCGAACGTGCCCGTTCTGCTTTCCTGGGTGCCGATCGTGGGGCCGCTTGTGGGCATCTGGACGCTCGTGCTGCAGTGGTACGGGCTTACGCGCCATGCGAAGGTGGGCTCCGGAGCCGCGCTGGCGATCATCCTGGTGCCGGCGCTGATTCTGTCCCTGAGCATCGGAGCGCTGATCGTGCTGCTTGGCGTGGCTGCAAGCCAGATGCCCGAGATGCAGCACATGATGCAGATGGGATTCTAGTCGCGGATCCCGGGCTGGACATTCTCCAAGGGTGGCCCTAGTGTGGGCGATGTCGGCGGGCAATCCCCCGGCGATGGGATCCAGTGGTTTCGAACGGCTTCTGAAAATATTCGGGGTGATCGACGGCTGCGGGGTCGCATCAACCCCGGATCATCCGGGTATTTTCAGGAGCAAGAAACGATGAAATCAATCTATGTGGGCAATCTGCCCTTCAACACCACCGAGGACGAAGTCCGCAACACCTTCGAGCAGTACGGCGAAGTCGGTTCCGTGAAGCTGATCAGCGACCGGGACACCGGCCGGCCGCGCGGCTTCGGCTTTGTCGAAATGGAAGGGGCTTCGGCCGATGCCGCCATCCAGGCCCTGGACGGCGCAAGCTTCGGCGGGCGCACCCTGCGCGTGAACGAGGCCCGGCCGCGTCAGCCGCGCTACTGAGTCGGGTTTGAGCCGACGGCGGGGCTCCCTTCGGGGAGCCCCGTTGTTTTTCGGCCTGAGCAAAGCCGGGATGCGGCCTGTTCCGGATCGGGCGCATCGAGGATGGCGCGCATCACGGCCACGCCGAAGCCGGCAAGCCGGCCGCGATTTTCGGGCGTGATGCCGCCAAGCGCGAGCACGGGGATCTTCGCCTCCCGCGCAAGCCTGCAAAAGGTGCGCACCCCCAGATGCGGGCGCCCGGGATGGCTTGCGGTCGGGAAGACCGGCGAAAGCAGCGCGAAATCGGCGCCTTGAGCCGCGGCTTGCTCAAGCGATGCCGCATCGTGGCAGGATGCGGAGACGCTCATGGGCGCATCCCCCAGCCAGCGACGGATCGCGGAAATCTGGCCGATGTGCGCTTGCGCGACGTGCACGCCATCGGCATCAACTGCCAGCGCGACGTCCGCCGCCGTGTGGACGATGAGTCTTGCGCCATGCGCCCGCGTCAGCGCCCGCAGGCGCGCGCAGAAGGCCAGAAACCGGGCGGAATCCATCGCGGGTTCGCGGGCAAGAACGGCATCCACGCCGCCCCGGAGCCCGGCTTCGACGGCGCCGAAGAAGGCTTCCGGATCCCGGCCCTCGGCCTGCGTGATCAGGATCAGCCGCGGAATCAGAAGCGCTTGATGACCCACTGAGGCGGCGACGGGTGCCGGTAGCCGCCGGGCAGGCGCCGCTCGAACGCGCCGTCCCCGTTTTCGTCGTAGAGGTAATAGGCCGGACCCACGGGCGGCTGCACCTTGATCATGTAGACATGCCCGTGGATCGCGTATTCGGTGTAGACCGTGCCCTTCTTCTCGTAGGAGCGGACCTCGACCTGCGCTTCGGCATCCGGCGCCTGGAGCTCCTCGCGCAGCGAAGGAGCGCCGGCTTCCTCGCGCTCTCCCGCGTCTCCGGGCTCGGCGGCCACGGGCGGCGTATCCTCCGGCGGGGGCAGCGCGGCCGTCGCATCCTCGCGCGCCCAGCCGGCAGGGGCGGCCAAGAGCAAAAGGACGACGGGCAGGCATCTCCGCATGCGCCCAGTATAGCGGGCCGATTCCGGGCCGGACAGCGCTATCCTCCGTTCCGGCTCCGGCGCAGCAGGACCCGGCAGGCGCCGCCGCGCGAACCCGGTTCGGGAATCACGGCCAGTATACGGGATGCGAGCGGGCCCGTTTCCAGCCAGCGATAGACGGCATCCTTCAGCACCGGCCGGGAATCCGAATGCATGCCCCGGCCGTGGATGATGCAGCAGACGCGGATCGGCCGGGCAAGGCTCTGCTCGAGCAGGGCGAGCGCCTCGGCGCGCGTCATGCCGTGCAGATCGAGCGTTGCGTCCACCGGTGGCTGGCCCGCCGCAAGCTTGCGCAGCCGGGCCTGCGGGACGCCGTCGGCCACGAGCGTGCCGGGCGACGGCGAGCGCAGCCCGGGCTTCCCGCGTCCGGAAACGGTGCCGCCCTCATCATGCCCGGCCCGGGCACGGCCGGCGGAAGGCTGCGGGATCCGGGGGCGGCGCTTTTTCGGCACCGTTCGCGATGGCGCGCCAAGCGGGCGCACCTTTCGCATCGCCTCGCGGAACAAATCCTCGTCGCTCATCCGATTTCCGGGCGCTCGGGCCGGTTCATCAAGGAATCGAGCGCGGAAGGAATGTCGATTTCACCCTGGATCACCCGATGCACGGCCCGCATCAGGGGGACTTCGATCTCGAGGCGCTCAGCGAGCCGCACGGCCGCCGCCGCGGTGCGCACGCCTTCGACCGTCTGGCCGACATGCTGAAGCGCCGCACGGGTGTCCATGCCCTGGGCGAGCGCGATGCCGAAGCGCCGGTTGCGCGAAAGCGAGCCCGTGCAGGTCAGCACCAGGTCGCCCAGGCCGGAAAGGCCCATCAGCGTTTCCGGGCGGCCGCCGCAGGCCGTGGCCATCCGCGCCATCTCGGCCAGCCCCCGGGTGACGGCCGCGGCGATCGAGTTGTGCCCGAGTCCGAGCCCTTCGGCCACCCCGGCCGCGATCGCGATCACATTCTTGAGCGCGCCGCCGAGGGCCACGCCGGTCGGATCGTCGCTCGTGTAGATCCGGAAGTTCGTGTCCTGAAACAGCGACGCCGCGCGCTCGGCATGGAGCAGCGTGTCGGCGGCCATCGTGATCGCGGTCGGCTGTCCCTTGGCGACCTCCACCGCGAACGACGGCCCGGAAAGCAGCGCGATCCGGGCGCGCGGCAGCGTTTCGGCGAGCATCTCGTCGGTTCGTTGCAGGCGGTCCGGGTCCAGCCCCTTGCAGGCCGCGATGACCGGCGCATCGCCTCCGTTCAGTTCGCCGAGCACCGAGCGCGTCGCCTGAAAGGGAAGCGCGAGCACGATGCCCGCCGCATCCTCCACGGCCTCGGGGATCCGCGTGGTGGCGCGCAGTTCATCGGGAAGGCGGATGCCCGGCAGGTAGCGGGCGTTTTCGTGCCGGGTGTTGATTTCCTCGACGCGGGCTGCATCCCGGGCCACCAGCCGGACGGGCCGGCCGCCCCGGGCCAGCACGATCCCGAGCGCGGTGCCCCACGAGCCCGCGCCGATCACCGCCACGTGCCGCGATTGCTTTGTCATCGGCGTCTCCAGCGGACCAGGGCCAGCGCACCGAGCATCAGGGGCGCGACGAACAGCGGCGCGTCACCCCATGCCAGGTAGCCTGTGCCCGTTTCCTGAAGCCGATATGTACCCGCAAGCGTCCCTTCCGTCCACCACGGAAGCTGCCGCAGGATGCGGCCGTCGGGCGCGATGATCGCGGTCACGCCGGTGTTCGCGGCGCGGAGCACGAAGCGGCCGGTTTCCAGCGCGCGCATGCGCGCCGCCTCGAGGTGCTGCCAGGCGGCGGGGCTGGTGCCGTACCAGGCGTCGTTCGTGACATTGACCAGCACGTTGGCCCCGGCCAGCACCCGGCTCCGCGCCTCCTCGGGAAAGATGGACTCGTAGCAGACCAGCACCCCGATGCGCTGATCGCCGGCAACGAGCAGGGGCGGATCGCGCGCGGGCACGAAATCGGCGATTTCCGGCACCAGCGTGTGCACGAACGGCGCCCAGGCGGGCACGTATTCCCCGAACGGCACCAGATGACGCTTGCCGGCAAACGAAAGCCCGGCCGTTTCCGGGTCGACGAGGAACACGCCGTTCTGGGCCTTGCCCCCGCCCAGCGCATGCAGGCCGCCGAACGCGATCGGCGCCTGAAGAGTTCGGCTCAGCCGCGCAAGCCAGTTCCGCCAGCCCGGCGCCTGCTCGAGCAGAAAGGGCACCGCGGCTTCCGGCCAGACCACGAGGTCCACGGGCTTTCCTTCCGACAGGCGCGCAAGGCGCCGCATCGTCGCATCAAGGAAGCTTGCGTCCCATTTCACATCCTGGGGGATGTTCGGCTGCACCAGGCGGACCTGCCGTCCGGGCCCATCGGCAATGCCCGGCCGGGGCGCGAGCACTCCCAGAAGCGCCAGCACGCCCAGCGCCAGCACGCCCAGCTTCCGGGTTTCGCGGCCGATGATCAGGGCGAACGCCGAGGCGGCAAGCGCCGGCAGAAGACTGGCGCCGTACACGCCGAAGGACGAAACCCAGCCGGCGAACGGCGTGTCCAGCACAAGGTTTCCGAGCGCGGTCCAGGGAAGGCCCGTGAACACGTGGCCGCGCAGCCATTCCATGCACACCGCGGCCAGCGGAAAGCCCAGCAGAAGGCCCGTTCCGCGCCCCGCGCAGCGAACTGCGAGCCAGCAGCCCAGGGCCGGAATCCAGGCCAGAGACAGGCCCACGAGCCCGACGCAGACGGAGGCGAGCCACCAGGGCAGGTGGCCGTAATGATGGAAGGTGGGCGCAAGCCACCAGGCGCCGACGCCGAACCATCCAAGACCGAAGAACAACCCCGCCCGAAACGGCGGGGTCGTGCGCAGCAGCAGCACGAGGCCCGAAAGCGCGAGCACTCCAAGCCAGCGCAAGGCATAAGGGGCAAAGGCCCAGGGCATGGCCGCGCCGAGGACGAACGCGCAGGCCAGCCGGAGGCGCACCGAATCCAGGCGCGTCATCCGGCCGGTCGGATGCGGACCCGCCGGATGCGGCGGGGGTCAACGTCGAGGACCTGAACGTTCAGCCCGTCGATCGACAGCTCCTCGCCCTGGGATGGAATGCGTCCGATCGCGGTCGTGATCCAGCCGCCGACGGTGTCGTAGTCGCCGTGCCGGATGCTCCGGCCGAGGGCCGCTTCGAGTTCCTCCACATGGGCCACACCCTCGACCATCCAGGATCCGTCCGGAAGCTGCTGGCAGGGTTCCCGTTTCTGCTCGCCGTCGGCGATGGCGCCGACGATTTCCTCGATCAGGTCGGACAGGGTGACAAGCCCCGCCACGCCGCCGTATTCATCGAGCGCGATCGCGAGATGGCTGCCGGTGCGCCGCATCTCGGCCAGCAGGCCCGCGATGCGCTCGAACTCGCTGACGCGCAGGCACGGGCGCAGGATCGCCGAAAGCCTCGGAAGCTCCCCTTGGGCCCGCGCGGCGAGAACGTCCTTGGCGCGGACGATGCCGATCACGTGGTCCAGATCCCCCTCGTACACCGGCAGCCGGCTCACGCCGGTTTCGATCATCCGGCGTTCGGCCTCGGCGATCGACTGCCCGGCCTCGATGGCATGGATGTCGCTGCGCGGCACCATGACCTCGCGCACGCGGGTGTCCTGAAACTCGATCAGGCGGCGCAGCATGTGCCGCTGTTCCTCGGACTGGATCGCCGGCGAGGCCGCGATCAGCTCGACCAGCTCGGCCTCATTCCGGCCCGGGCGAAGACGCTCGAGCAGCCGGCGGCGAATCCGGCCGAGCAGGCGGGAAACGGCCGCGGGCATCACGCCGCGTCCGGATACGGGCGGTGAAGGCCCAGCCGGTCCATCGCCAGGTTTTCGAGGCGCTGCATCGCGCGCGCCTCGTCATCCGTGTCGTGCACGTAGCCCAGCAGATGCAGCACCGCATGCACGATCAGGTGCAGCGCGTGCGCCCGGGGGGCAAGCTCGAGCTTTTCGGCCTCCCGGAGAACGAAGGGCACGGCCAGCGCGACGTCGCCCAGGGGAGCATCGGGATCGACCGGCGGCTCCTGCATCGGAAACGACAGCACGTCGGTGGTGCGGTCCTTGTGCCGGAAGCGGCGGTTCAGCGCGCGCACGGCCTCGTCGGGCGCAAAGCGGATGCAGACGGCCGGCTCCGAGCGTGGGGCGAGGCCCGCGGCTTCCAGCGCGGCCATCACGGCGCGACGGATCGCTTCGGGCTCCGGCAGTTCTTCCCGGGGCACGCCCGGATCCACGATCACGTCGATCACGGACGCCTCATTCCTCTTCCCGCCGCGCGTAGGCCTGAACGATGCGTTCGACCAGCCGGTGGCGGACGACGTCCTCGGCGCCCAGCCGGCAGATCGCGACGTCCTCGACGCCTTCGAGCACCATCAGCGCGTGCAGCAGCCCGCTCCGGTGGTGCTGCGGGAGATCCACCTGGGTCACGTCGCCGGTGACGACCATTTTCGAGCCGAAGCCCAGCCGCGTCAGGAACATCTTCATCTGCTCGCGGGTCGTGTTCTGGGCCTCGTCGAGAATGACGAAGGCGTCGTTCAGCGTGCGCCCGCGCATGTAGGCCAGAGGCGCGATCTCGATGCGGCCCTGCTCGATCATCGCGTTCATCCGCTCCAGGCCCACCATGTCGGCGAGCGCATCGAACAGCGGCCGCAGATACGGGTCCACCTTCTGCTGCAGATCGCCGGGCAGAAAGCCCAGCCGTTCGCCGGCCTCGACGGCGGGGCGCGTCAGGATCAGGCGCTCGACCTCGTGGCGGTTGAGGGCGGACACCGCCATCGCGACCGCAAGGTAGGTCTTGCCGGAGCCCGCCGGTCCCACCGCCAGCGTCAGCGTGTGTTCCCGGATCGCGGCAAGATAACGGCGCTGATTCGGAGTCTTGCCCCGGATGTGGCGCCGGCCGGCGATGATCACCTCGTCGGGCGCGGCATGTTCGGGTACCGCGAACGGGTCGGCGCTGTCGCGCAGCGCGCCTTCGACATCGATTTCGGTCACCTCGCCCTGGGCGGCGCGGTGGGCCAGCTGCTCCATCGCCCGGCGTGCATCGAGCGCCCGTTCGCCCTCGATGCGCCAGTGGCCGGGCCGGCCGAGGATGCGGACCTGGAAAAACTCCTCGATCCGCTTGAGCCAGCGGTTGCCGGCGCCGCAGAGCGCCTGCAGCCGGTCGGGCGTGGCGCCCTCAAGCGAAAAGGAAACGCGCATCAGACTCCAAGGATGACGGAAAACTCAGGCAAGAATCAACTCGCCCCGGAGCGACTGGCCGTAGGCTTCGGTGATCCGGACCGGAACGATTTGCCCGATCAGCCGCTCCCGGCCCCGGACGTGCACGATCTTGAAGTCCTCGGTCCGGCCCTCGAGATCCTCAGGGTTGCGGCCCTTGCGCTCGATCAGAACCGGCAGTTCGCGGCCCACCTGGCGCTCGAGCGCCGCCCGCGTCTGATCGCGCATCAGGGCGAGCAGCGCCTGCAGGCGCGAATCCTTCACGTCCTCCGGCACGTCGTCTTCCATCTTCGCGGCAGGGGTGCCCGGCCGGGGGGAATACTTGAAGCAGAAGGCGGTATCGAAGCCCACCGTCTTTACCAGATCGAGCGTGTCGGCGAAGTCCTCGTCGGTTTCGCCCGGAAAGCCGACGATGAAATCGCTGGACAGCGCAATTTCGGGGCAGGCCTGGCGCAGCCGTTCGATGATGCCCAGATAGGTGCTGCGGTCGTGCCCCCGGTGCATCGCGCGCAGGATCCGGTCCGAGCCGGACTGGACGGGCAGGTGAAGATAGGGCATCAGCACATCGAGCTCGCCGAAGGCGTCGCAGAGCTCCTCGGTCATCTCCATCGGGTGGCTGGTCGTGAACCGGAGCCGCTTCAGCCCCGGCAGGCGAGCGACCGCATAGAGCAGCATCGTGAAATCCCATTCCTCGCCGTCCGGACCTTCGGCGCGGTAGGCGTTCACGTTCTGGCCGAGCAGCGTCAGTTCGATCGCGCCGTTGTCCAGATGCCGGCGGCATTCGTCGAGCACGTCGGCCACCGGCCGCGAGATCTCCGGGCCGCGCGTATAGGGAACGACGCAGAAGGTGCAGAACTTGTCGCAGCCCTCCATGATCGTGACCTGGGCGCTGAAGCCGGTCGTGCGCGGAGCAGGCAGCCGGTCGAACTTCTCGATTTCCGGCATGTCCACATCGGCCAGTTGTACCCGCTTGCGGCGCACCTCGCGCACCATGTCCGGAAGCCGGTGGTAGGTCTGCGGGCCGAAGACGAGGTCGACGTACGGCGCGCGCTTCAGAATGCGCTCGCCCTCCTGCTGGGCGACGCAGCCCCCAACCCCGATGATCAGGCCGGGATGGCGCTGCTTCAGCTTGCGGTAGCGCCCCAGCTCGGAATAGACCTTTTCCTCGGCCTTCTCGCGAACGGAACAGGTGTTCATCAGAATGACGTCGGCGTCTTCCGGTTTTCCGACCAGACGAAGCCCGTAGGCCGAGCGCATCAGCTCGGCCATGCGCTCGGAGTCGTATTCGTTCATCTGACAGCCGTAGGTCTTGATGTACAGCCTGTCGATGCCCTGGATGCGCGCCTGCTTCATCGAACGCGCAATGGTAGTAAGCCCTTCCGGCCCAGGCAAACGGCCGGAAGGGGTGGTTCAGACCCTCCGGCCCTGGATGTAGCCCATCGCGGCGGCGTTCGAAAGGTTCAGCTCGCGGATCTCCCGGGCCATGTTCGTCAGCGTGTTGAAGATCAGGTCGCAGGCGATCCCCTGGCGGAACACGAGCAGGTTGGCCAGGTCCTTGCGGCTGATCTTGTAGGCCACGCAGTCCTCTTTCGCGAGGATCGTCGTGTTCGCGTTCTCCTCGTCGAGAAAGGTCATGTCTCCCACTTGGGAGCCAGCTCTCAGATCGGCGATGTGGATCGTTTCGCCGTTGAAGTCCATCACCACTTCCACGGAGCCCGAGCGCAGGATGTAGAGCACGCCGCCGCCGGCGTCGCCCTGGACGACGATCCTGCTGCCGGCCGGAAAGCGGACGACGTGGATCATCTGATCCAGGTCCACCTTTTCGCCCTCGGTCAGCTTCCGGTGGAAGACGTGGTTTTCCAGCCATTCAAAATCGATGCTCATCGCATACCTCCCCGGGGCTTCGTGTCCCTGATTCCGGCCTTCCTGACGGTACCTCACTCTGCCAGCGCTGCGGGGCGGCAGCGGTGAGCAGGGTCACGCGGCCTTTCCCGCTGTGTCGATTCGCCACAGTCATGTCGGTCGTGCGTTCACGCCGGCCCGCCGCTAGCCTTGCCGCGAGCTTGGGCCTAGGGGGCGCCGGTTGACCTTTCAGGAACTGATTCTGACGCTGCAGCGCTTCTGGGCCGCGCGCGGATGCGTGGTCCAGCAGCCGTACGACGCGCCGATGGGGGCGGGCACCTTTCATCCCGCGACCTTCCTGCGCGTGCTGGACGACGCCGAATGGAACACGGCCTACGTGCAGCCGTGCCGCCGTCCGACCGACGGACGATACGGCGAGAACCCGAACCGGCTGCAGCACTATTATCAGTTTCAGGTCATCCTGAAGCCCGCGCCCGCGGACATTCAGGACGTCTATCTCGATTCGCTGCGCACGATCGGGATCGATCCGGCCGAGCACGACATCCGTTTCGTCGAGGACGACTGGGAAAGCCCCACACTCGGCGCCTGGGGCCTGGGCTGGGAGGTTTGGCTCGACGGCATGGAAATCACCCAGTTCACCTATTTCCAGCAGGTGGGCTCGGTGGAGCTTTCGCGCACGCCAGGCGAGATCACCTACGGGCTTGAGCGGCTGGCGATGTACCTTCAGGGCGTGGAGAACGTGTTCGATCTGACCTGGGTGGAAACCGGAAGCGGCCGGATCACCTACGGCGACGTGTTTCTGCGCAACGAACGCGAGTTTTCCGCCTACAACTTCGACGAGGCCGACGTGGACTGGCTGTTTGCGCAGTTCGACCGCGCCGAGAGCGAAACCCGGCGCCTGCTCGATCGCGGGCTGGTGCTGCCCGCCTACGAGGAGGTGATCAAGGCCAGCCACGCCTTCAACCTGCTCGATGCCCGGGGGGCGATTTCGGTCGCCGAGCGGCAGAGGTTCATCGGGCGCGTGCGGGGGCTGGCGCGCGCGGTGGCCCGCGCCTATGCGGGGGTGGAGGCATGACGGACGCGCACGCACCGCTTTTGATCGAGCTGGGCGTCGAGGAGATGCCGGCGGGGGTCGCGCCCGCGCTGGGCGAGGCGCTGCAAAGCGCCGTGGCCGGCCTGTTTGCCGAGCAGGGCATTGCGGCAAAGCCCTGGCGTCTGGGCGTGACGCCGAGGCGGCTTTTGTTGCACACCCCTAGCTGCCCGCTCAGGCAGCCGGATCGCGAGGAGGAAATCTGGGGGCCGCCCGAGCATGTCGCGTTCGCGGACGGCAGGCCCACGAAGGCGGCCGAAGGCTTCGCGCGCAAAACGGGTATTACGCTGGATGCGTTCACGCTTGCCGAACGCGGGGACGGAAAGGGCCGGTATCTGAAGGCCGTGCGCACGATCAAGGGGCGCCCGGTCGCCGAGATTCTGGCGGACAGCCTCCCCGCAATCATCCGGGCGCTTCCCTGCCCGAAGACGATGCGCTGGCAGGACGGCGAGCATCGCGACGATGCCTTCATCCGGCCCGTCCGGTGGATCGTCGCCCGCCATGGCGACACGACGATCGACACCGCCTTCGCCGGCGTGCGTGCGGGCAGGATCTCGCGCGGCCATCGGGTGCACGGGAGCGAGGGCGAGATCGACGTGAACGATCCCTTCGGATGGCTGGAGGCGCAGGGCGTGATCGCGGACCGCGACCGGCGCATCGCGCGCATCCGCGCGCAGCTTCGCGAGGCGGCCGAGCGGATGAACGTCCGGCTCGTCGAGGACGAGGATCTGATCGCCGAGGTCGCCGATCTGACCGAGTGGCCGGTCGTCGTTCCCGCCCGTTTCGACGAGGAGTTCCTGAGGCTTCCCGAGGAGCTGATCCGCATCGAGCTCAAGCAGCACCAGCGCTGCTTCATGAGCCGCACGCCCGAGGGCGGGCCGAGCCCGGTCTTTTTCGCGGTCGCCAATCTGGATCCGCCGCGGCCGGAGGTCGTCGCGGGCGGCAACGCGCGCGTGGTCAACGCAAGGCTTGCCGACGGCGCGTTCTATTTCGACCGGGATCCCGAGGTCAGCCTCGAGGACCGCGTCGAGCGCCTCAACGGCGTGGTGTTCCAGGAGGGCCTCGGCATGGTGGGCGATCAGGTGCGCAGGCTCCGCACCTTCGTGCTCGACAATGCCGCCCGGCTCGGCGTGGATGCGAACCTCGCGCAGCGCGCGGCCTATCTGTGCAAGTCGGATCTGACCACCGGCATCGTCTACGAGTTTCCCGAGCTTCAGGGCACGATGGGCGGCATCTATGCGCGCATGCAGGGCGAGCCCGAGGAGGTCGCCCGCGCGATCGCCGAGCACTACATGCCGGAAAGCGCCGACGATCCCCTGCCCGAAAGCCCGGTGGCGCGCGCGATCGGGATCGCCGAGCGCGCGGACAAGCTCTTGGGATATTTCCATCTCGGACGCAGGCCCACCGCCTCGGCCGACCCCTACGGTCTGAGGCGCGCGGCGATCGGCCTGATCCGGCTGCTCGCCGCCGAGGATCACCGGGTGAACATGACGCTTGGCGAGGTGCTCGCCGAGGCGGCCAAGCAGTGGAACCAGCAGCGGGTCACGATCGCCGTGTCCGACGAAACCTGCCGCGAGGTGCGCGAGTTCGTCGTCGAGCGCTGGCTGGGCATGCCGGGCGACGGATATTCGCGCCGGGCGCTGGCGGCGGCGCTGGGTGCGGCCGAGGAGCGGCCGGCCTGGCGCATCGTTCAGGTGGCGCGGCTGCTTGCCGGCTTTGCCGAGTCCGAAAAGGGGCAGGCCGTGGCGGCCGCGAACAAGCGGATCGCGAACATCCTGAAAAAGGCCGGAACGGTGCCGGCGGACGTCGATCCGGCCCTGCTTGCGGAGCCTGCCGAGAAGGCGCTGTATGCCGCGCTGCTCGAGGCCGAGGATCGGTTCCCCGATGAGCCGGCCGGACAGCTCGAGCGCCTGGCCGGCCTGCGCGAGCCCGTGGACCGCTTTTTCGACGAGGTGCTGGTCATGGCCGAGGATCCGGCCGTGCGCGCCAACCGGCTGGCGCTGCTTGCGCGCCTGCGGCGGCTGTTCCTGCATCTCGCCGATGTCTCGCAGCTGTAGAACGATCCGGTTCCGGGGTCTCAGCTGAGCGTTTCCGCCGAAACCCTGATTCCACTGCTGGCCGCCTGGCTGCTCTTGGCCGGCGCTTCCCTGTGGGCCATGCGCGTGCAGCTCGGCCTTGCCCGGCCGATGCTTGTGGCGTCGCTGCGGGGTCTTTTGCAGCTGCTGCTTCTGGCCTGGGTGCTCGACTGGCTGTTCCGGCTTTCGCATCCGGCCGCGATTGCCGCGGTGGTTGCGGTGTTCTGCGTGCTGGCCGGGCACACGTCGTCGCGTCATGCGCGGGTGAGAAGCGGCGCGTGGATGGCGGCTTCCCTGGGGCTGATGGCGGCCTGCCTGGTCACGCTGCCCTGGCTTGCCTGGGCCGGAGCGATCGAGGCCGAGCCGCGGTCGCTGATTCCGCTGGGCAGCATGATCGCGGCCAACGGGATGAATGCGCTCTCGCTGATGCTGAACCGGGAGGCCGAGGGGGGAAGGCTCGCCGACGGGCTCCGCGCGGCGATGATTCCGCCGGTGGATACGCTGAAGGTGGCGGGGCTTGTCCACATGCCGGGGATCTTCGTCGGCATGGTGCTGGCCGGAAGCCCTCCGCTGGCGGCCGCATCCGCCCAGCTCGTCGTGCTTTACATGATCGTGGCATCGAGCTTCACTGCGTGTATCGTGTGCAGCCTGATCATGAACCATTTCGGGAAGGCGGATCCGGAATGCGCCTGAAAAGCATCGAGCTTGCCGGATTCAAGTCGTTCGTGGACCCGACGCGGATCGAGTTCGGCGAGGGGATTACGGCCATCGTCGGCCCGAACGGCTGCGGCAAGTCCAACATCGTGGATGCGATCCGCTGGGTGCTCGGCGAGCACTCGGCGCGGCATCTGCGCGGCGGCGTGATGGACGACCTGATTTTCCAGGGCTCGGACGCGCGCCCTCCGGTGGCGGTCTGCGATGTCGAGCTGTGTTTCGCGGTGGAGCCGGGAAGCCTGCCCAGCCCCTGGCATGAGCTGGACGAAATCCGCATCCGCCGTCGGCTGACCCGCGAAGGCGGCTCCGATGCCTTCATCAACGGCAGGATGGTCCGCCTGAAGGACGTCGTGGATCTGTTCCTCGACACCGGCGTGTCCACGCGGGCGTACGCGATCATCGAGCAGGGGGCGATTGCGAGGATGGTCACGGCGCGTCCGGAGGAGCGGCGCGCAATCTTCGAGGAGGCGGCGGGGGTCATGAAATACCGGAGCCGGCGGCGCGAGGCCGAGCGCAAGATGGCCTCCACCCGGCAGAACCTCGAGCGCGTCGTGGACCTGCTCGAGGAGGTCCGCACCCAGTGCCGCAGCCTGAAACAGCAGGCCTCGAGGGCCGAGCGCTTTCGCCGGATGCAGCAGGAGTTCGAACGCCTTCAGGCGGCGCGCCTGGCGTTCCGCTACCGTGAACTGAGCGACCGGCTTGCCGGCATCGACGCCGAGCTAACCGAAGCGCGGCGCGCCGAGGCTGAAGCCGGCACCCTTCTTGCCGCCGCCGAGCGCACGCTGAACGAGGCCCGCGATCGCTGGGTGGCGCACGAGGCTCGGGCGCAGGAGGTGCAGGACCGGCTGCGCCGCCTGGAAGGGGAACGCGCCGAGCTTGCTCGCGCCTTTGAACGCGCGCAGGGCGAGGTGCGCCTGCTGGCCGAGCGCAAGGAGCAGCTGGCCGCCCGTATTCGCGAAGCCGAAGGGCGAATGGCGATGCTGGACGAGGAAATCGGCCGCCTGCACCGCGAGCGCGATGCGCAGGACGAACGGCCGATGATCGAGCGCTGCCGGCAGGCGGAGGCAAGGCTTCGCGAGGCCGAGCTTCGGCTGAACGAGGCGCGTACGGCCCGCGACGAGGTTTTCGGCCGTGTGGAATCGCTGCGCCGGGAGCGCGCCCAGGCCGAGACGCGCCGGAGCCGGGCCGAGGCGGGGCTGGCCCGGCTGCGGGAACGGCGCGATCGCCTGGAGGCGGATCTGGCCGAGAGCGAGCGGCGTCGCGCCGGGCTGGACCGGCAGGTCGAGGAGGCATCCCGCGCGCTGGAAACGGCCGAGCGGGAACATGAACTCGCGGGCCGCAGGCTCGCCGAGGCGGATGCGGAACTTGCCCGGGCGAGGGAAGCGCGGGAGGCGGCCGCCCGTGCGCTGCGCGAGGCGGAATCGGCGGTGCGGCGCCTGAGCGGCGAGATCGAGGAGCTGCGCGCGCGGACGGAAACCCGGGAAGTGTCCCCCGGCCTGCGGGATCTGCTGCGCGCGCGCGGCGGGGTCTGGGTGGACGAGTCGCTGGACGTGCCCGAGGGGCTGGAGGCGGCGGTGGCCGCGGCGCTCCGCGGACGCGGGGCCGACGCCCGCCTGCCGGCCAATCCCGGCCCGTCGGCACTGGCCGACCTGCTGCCCGAGGCCGCGCAAGCGCCGATTGCGATTCACCTGGGAGCGTCCGGCGCCCGTTCGGGCTCGCTGGCCGAGCACCTGGGCCTGGATGCGGATCATCCGCTGTATCCGCTGTTTGCTCCGGTGCTGCTGGTGGACGACATCGCGCGGGCGACCACGGCGGATGCGCCCGTGGTCAGCCGGGATGGATGGCGGCTGGAGCCCGACGGCTGGCTCGTTCCGCCCGCCGGCAACCGGACGGCAGACCGGCTGTCGCTGATGCGTCGCCTGCGGGAGGCGTTGCGCGGGCACGAGGAGGCCGAGGGCGAACGGGTTCGCGCCGAAGGCTTGCTTGCCGAGGCGGACCGGCGGGTCGAGCAGGCTCAGGCCCGCTGGCAGGATGCGCACCGCGCGCGCGCGGAATCCGAGGCGGACCTCAGGCGCGCGCAGTCGGAACGGGAGCGGCTGTCGGCGCTGGCGCAGTCCGTGGCCGAGCGGATCGAGCGGCTCCGCGCCGACCAGGCGGCGCTTGCCGAGGAGGAGGCGCACTGGCGGGAGCAGCTGGAAAGCAGTAGCGGGGTGGACGCGGCCGTCCTGAGCGAGGCCGAACGGATGCTGGAAGAACGCGAGGCCGAGGTCCGGACCTGCGAGGAGCGCGTGGCCGAGGCCCGGGCGCTTCTCGCCCAGGCCGAACAGGCCCTGGCGCTGTTCCGGCAGGCGGCCGAGGCGCTGGCGAGGGATCTGGAACGGCTGGAACGGGAGCGGGACGAGGCCGGCCGGCGCCGGCAGACGGATCAGAAACGGCTGGAGGAAACGGATGCCGCGCTGGCTAAGGCCCGGGACGATCAGGGCCTGAGCGAACGCATGGCCGAGATCCAGCAGACCATCGAGGCGGTGCACCGGGAGCTGAGCGAGGTGCGGGCGGCGGGCCACGAGCTGCAGCGGCAGGTCCACGAGGCGGAAAAGGCGGAGCGGGGCGCGCGCGAGCGAGTCGGCCAGGCTCAGCAGCAGCGCCAGTCGATCGAGCTGATGCGCGCGCAGGAACAGACCCGGCTCGAGGATCTCGAGGCCGAAATCCGGGAGCGCTGCCAGAAGGAGCCCGGCGCCCTGCTCGATCAGGTCGCGCGCGAGGGTGATGGCGAGGATCCGGAAACGGTGCTGGCGCGCGCCCGCGAGCTGGAGGAACGGCTCGCCCGCTTCGGTCCGGTGAATCTGCTCGCGATCGAGGAATACGAACAGGCTTCCGAGCGCGAGGCGTTCCTGGCCGAGCAGGCCGCGGATCTCGAGGCGAGTCTGGCAACGCTCGAGGAAACGATCGGCCGGATCGACCGGACGATGCGCCGTCGCTTCCGCGAGGTGTTCGAGCAGACCAATGCGATCTTCCAGCGCACGTTCCCGAGGCTGTTCGGCGGCGGCCGGGCGGAACTCAGGCTCGATTCGGACGACATCCTCACCGCCGGCGTCGAGGTGATCGCGCAGCCGCCCGGCAAGCGGTTGCAGGATGTGGGCCTGCTGTCCGGCGGCGAAAAGGCGCTGACCGCGGTGGCGCTCGTGTTCTCGATCTTTCAGATCAAGCCCGCGCCGTTCTGCGTGCTGGACGAAGTGGACGCGCCGCTGGACGACGCGAACGTCGGGCGCTTCAACGAAATGATCCGGGAGCTTGCCGACCGCGTGCAGTTTCTGACGATCACTCACAACAAGATCACGATGCAGGCGGCCGACCGGCTCGTGGGCGTTTCGATGCCGGAGCCGGGGGTGTCCCGGAT
>CAYNLY010000001.1:0-83217 GCA_964398225.1 uncultured Zetaproteobacteria bacterium | reverse complement strand
CGTTGCGGATATCGCTCGCGACGGCAAGCACTCGGCCAGCGGCTCCTACCAGGCAGCCACTGCAGTCATTTCGATGACGAAGGATGTCTATTCGATTGTCGATCCCTATTCGACCCCGGCGCAACGGGCCGCCAATGGCGGACAGGGCTATGCAATCCCTGGAGCGACGGTCACCTATCTGCTGACCATCACCAACTCCGGTTCGGCTTCGGCATCCCTGAGTTCGGTAACCGATACACTGGCGGGCTCGCTGGCCTATGTCGCCAACAGTTCCGCTTATGAAGTTAGGGATGCGGCCAATGTCATCGTAAAAGGCCCTACCGCGCTTGTTGATGGCACTGATGTGAACGTGGTTGGTCAAAGCCTAACGTTCAACATCAGCAACTTCCTGGCTCCGAACGGCACTTTGCCGGCGGGCCAGAAGCTGCTCATTTACTTCGATACCACGATTCAGTAAGGGGTAACGAGGATTAAATGATCATCTCTCGCAGGATCATGGCCGCAAGGCTCGGGCACATCGCCCGGGCCTTCGGCCGTGCCCTGCCCTTTGCCAGGTCCGCAACCCGCGGCGAGCGGGCCCGCCTTGGTGGGTCCGCCCGTCCGCGGATGGCCGCGGCCTTTTCGGGCCGCCGCCATCCTCGGGCGTGGATGCCGTATCTCGCCCTGCTGGGCGCGCTGATCGGGCCGATTCCGGCCCCGGCGGCCACACCGCCCGGCACGGTGATCACGAACACCGCCCAGGCCACCTGGCAGGTGGCCGGCACGACGTTCACGGCCGCATCGAATCCCGCGTCGGACACGGTGCTCGCGCCGGCCACGGCCACGCTCGGCGTCGGCTTCAATCCGGACATCGTGCGCGCGGGCTCCCCCGCCGGCACCCAGGCCACGATCACGATCGCGAACAACGGCGCAAGCCCGATCACGGGCGGCCAGATCACGATCACGCCGCCGCCGGGCGTCGTGCTCTCGCCGGCGGATCCGTACACCGTGCTGCCGAACGGCGACTATGTGATCACCCCGGCAAACCCCGTGCCGGCCGGCGGAAGCCTTGCGGTGAACGTCGGCGTGTTCGTGCCGGCCAGCACGCCGAGCGGCACGCTGAACATGCCGGTCTCGTTCACCGCGCCCGGCACCGTGCCCGCATCCGGCGCGGCCCAGCTTACCGTGCAGAACATCCGCACGCCGTCCACGACGACCTTCATGAGCATGGACCCGAACACGGGGCAGCTCGTGCCGGTCAATGCCTACAACACCGGCCAGATCGTCTGGGTGCAGGTGCAGGACGGCGATCAGAACCTCGATCCGTACACGCGTGAAACCGTGACCGCGACGGTGTCCGACCCGTACACCGGCGACAGCGAATCGCTCGTGCTGACCGAAACTGGGCCGAACACCGGCATCTTCGTCGGCAGCGTGCCGTCCACGGCCGCCGCCGGCACGCCGAACGACGGTCTGATCTCGGTGGCCGCGAACTCGCAGCTTACCGCCACCTATGTGGACATCGTGGACAACACCGACTCCTCGAGCGCGGCAGCGATCGTGGACCCGTACGGCCTCGTGTTCGACTCGGCCACCGGCCAGCCCGTGGACGGGGCCACGGTCACGATCGTGAACGCGCTGACGAACCAGCCGGCGCAGGTGTTCGCGCCGGACGGCGTGACCTCGTTCCCGTCCACGGTGACGACCGGCGGCACGGCGACGGACGCCGCCGGCAACACCTACACCTTCGGGCCGGGCCAGTACCGCTTCCCGTATGTCGCCCCGGGCACCTACCGGCTCGTCGTCACGCCGCCCGCCAGCCACCTGTTCCCCTCGCAGGTGCCGGACGCGCAGCTCCAGCTCCTGCCGACCGGGCCGTTCGCGCTCGTCGTGGGCTCGCGCGGCGAGGTGTTCACGGTCAATCCGGGCCCCGCGCTGAACATCGACATCCCGCTCGATCCGAATCCGATCGGCATCTTCCTGCAGAAGACGAGCGCGAAGACGAGCGCCTCGGTCGGCGACTTCGTGCCGTTCACGGTGACGGCCGAAGTGCCCGGCAATCAGGCGGTGACGAACGTGACGATCGTGGACCGGCTGCCGCTGGGCTTCCGGTATGAGAAGGGAACGGCGCGGCTTGACGGAATCCCGGTGGCCGATCCGCGGGTCTCGGCCGACGGGCGCACGCTTACCTTCGCGAACCTGGTCGCCAACTTCGCGGCGGGCGGCCAGCACACGCTTGAATACCTGACCGCGGTCACCGCGAACGCGCGGATCGGGACGGCCGTGAATACGGCGACGGCTACGGGGCAGCGCGCGGGACTTCCGGTCGGCTCGAACCGCGCAACCGCGAGCCTTGAGATCGTCGACGATCTGATTCGAACCAAGGGCTTCATCGTCGGTCGCGTGTTCGTCGACGGCGGCTGGCGCGCGGACGGCAAGCATCCGGCCACGGACGGCAACGCCTGGAACGATCCCGGCGAGGAAGGCGTGGCCGGCGTCAAGGTGTTCCTCGAGGACGGGACGTTCACGGTGACCGATGAAAACGGCTTCTACCACTTCGAGGGGGTTACGCCCGGCACGCATGTGGTGCAGATTGATCTCGACTCGCTGCACCGGCAGTACGAACTCGCCCCGCTTCCGAACACGCGCTTTGCCGGCCGGGCGTTCTCGCAGTTCGTCGAGGTGCGTGGCGGAGGCATCTGGCGCGCGAACTTCCGGCTGATCCGGCGCGAGCCGCCGGCTGCGCGGCTGAGCGTGGATCACGCGCTTTCCACCGACGGCGCGCGCGTCTGGGCAACGGTGACGATCCGGCACGAAGACAAGGTGCGGCTCGATCGCCTCGAAGGCGTCTATCTGCCCCCGGCCGGCTGGCACTATGTGAAGGGAACCGCGACCGTGGACGGCAATCCTGCCGAGCCCGAGCAGACGATCACCGGGCTCGTCTGGAAACTCGATCCGGCCAGGCCCGAGCATGTGATCCGGCTGGCGCTTGCCGGCGACGGCGAACCCGGCGACAAGAAGGCGGTGGCCTACGCCCGATTCGCCTCTCCGGGCACGCCGAACGGGCGCACGGGACTTGCGGTGAATACGATTCACGACGAACTTGCCGAAGAGCGGCTGGCCCGAACCGTGGATCTGCACCTGAACTTCGACACGCTGAGCGCGGATCTGAAACCCGAGATGATGGGCAAGCTCGAAGCTCTGGTGAACGAGTTGAAGAAGCTCGAAATCACCCGGATCGAGGTGATCGGCCACACCGACAACCGCCGGATCCGCCCCGATCATCGCAAGATTTTCGCGAACAATCAGGTGCTGTCCGAGGCGCGCGCGCGCTCGGTGGCCGACTACCTGCGGCAGGCGCTGGGGCTTGCGCCCGAGCAGATGACGGTCAAGGGCATGGGCGCTCGCCGGCCGATCGCCTCGAACCGGACCGCCGCGGGCCGTGCCCTGAACCGCCGAACCGAAGTCAACGTCTACGCCGCCCAGGTGCGGCGGATCCTCGACACCGAAATTCGCTCCGCCCACGCGGAGGGCGAGGCCAAGGCGCATGGCGACTGGAACGAGCGCGCCCCGCTTCCGAAGAAGGCTTCCGTAGCAGCGCCCAAGCCCTCGGACGTGAAGGCCTGGCTTGCGCGCCAGACCTCGGCCGAGCCGGCGTGGCTCTATCCGGCCGAAACCGATCTGCCGTCGATCCCGGCCACGCACGTTCTGATCCGGCATAAGCCGGGCCAGAAGGTGCGGCTGCGGCTCAACGGCGAAGCGGTGAGCTCCCTGTTCTTCGAGGGCGCAACGCGCAATCCGGCCGGAACGATTGCCATCAGCCACTGGCGCAACGTGCACCTGAAGGACGGCGAGAACCGCTTCGTGGCCACGATTGAAGACAACAACGGCAAGGAGCTCGCCCGGATCGAGCGCACGGTCGTCTACGCCGGCGGCCCGGCGATTGTCGAATGGGACCGTGAACACACCCGCGCCGTCGCCGACGGGCGCAGCGAGCCGGTCATTGCCGTGCGGATGCTGGACCGCGCGGGTAACCCCGCCCGCGAGGGCATGATCGGCGACTTCGAGGTGGCGCCGCCCTACTTCCCGGCCGGTGTTCCCAACGATCCGATGCGCTCGGCCGACTACAAGCCGCAGTACCGCGTCGGCCCCGGCGGCATCGCCGAAATCCGGCTCAAGCCCACGATGCAGGCCGGCGAGGTCACGCTCCGCTTCCGGCTCGAAGACGGCGTGCGCGAGGTCAAGGCCTGGATCCGGCCGGAAACCCGCGACTGGATCCTGGTCGGCTTCGGCGAGGGCACGCTGGGCTACAACCGCCTCAAGGGCGCCATCCAGCCGATCACGAAGCAGTCCGAGAAGGACGGCTACTACCGCGACGGCCGGCTCGCGTTCTACGCGAAGGGCCGGGTGAAGGGCGACTTCCTGCTCACGCTCGCCTACGACACGGCCAAGACGAAGGGCGTGGTCGGCAACAGCATCCGGCAGACGATCGATCCGAACCGGTACTACACGATTTACGGCGATGCGACCGAGCAGCGCTACGACGCCTCAAGCCGCGCGAAGCTCTATCTGAAGATCGAGCGCGACACCTTCTACGCGATGTTCGGCGACTTCGACACAGGGCTTACGGTGACCGAGCTTTCGCGCTACTCGCGCACGCTGAACGGCCTGAAGTCCGAATATCGCGGCAAGCGCTTCGGCTACACGGCGTTCGCCAGCCGCACGAGCCAGACCAAGGTCAAGGACGAGATCCGCGGCGACGGCACGAGCGGGCTGTATCATCTGTCGCGCAAGAACGTGCTCGCGAACTCCGAAACCGTGTTCGTCGAAACGCGCGACCGCTTCCGCAGCGAGGTGATTCTGGAGTCCCGGCAGCTTACGCGGCACGTGGACTACGACATCGACTACATCGCGGGCACGCTGTTCTTCAAGCAGCCGGTGCAGGCGCACGACGCGAACCTCAACCCGATCTACATCCGCGTCGAGTACGAGGCCGACGACCGGAAGGATCAGCTGACGAACTTCGGCGGACGCGCAAGCTTCAAGCCGACCGATTCGCTCGAGCTCGGCGCGAGCTTCGTTCAGGAAGGCCAGCTGGGCAAGGACAACCGGCTGGCCGGCGTGGACGCCACGCTGCGTGTGGGCGCGGGCACCGAACTCAAGGCCGAGCTCGCCCAGAGCGACACGGCGGCGAACGCCCGCAGGAAAGCCTGGAAGGCGGAGGTGACGCACACGGGCCAACGCGTTCGCGCCCAGGCCTACGCCCGCCAGCTCGACGGTGGCTTCGGCCTCGGCCAGACGCTGGGCAGCGAGGATGCGACCCGCAAGATCGGTGCGCAGGCCGAGCTCCGCGCGACCGAGCATCTCAGCGTCACGGGCGAAGGCTTCCGGCAGGAGAATCTCGGCACCGGCGCGCGCCGGGACATGGCGCAGGCGCAGACCCGCTGGCAGAACGGGCGCTTCAACGCGCAGCTCGGCGCCCGTTCGGTCCGCGACCGGGACGGCGCCGGCAACCGGACGCGCTCGAATCAGCTGACGGCGGGCGCCGGCGTGCAGGTGACCGACCGGCTCTCGCTGCAGGTCAACCGCGAACAGAACCTGGGCAAGGGCACGAACAGCGTGGACTTCCCGACCCGGACCAGCATCGGCGCCGACTACCGCCTGACCGACGCAACGACGCTGTCGGCGACGCACGAATGGACCGTCGGCGACCTGCAGAACAGCGCCACGACCCGGCTGGGCGTGAAGACGCGGCCCTGGAACGGCGCGCAGCTTTCGACGAGCTACGAGCAGCAGCTCGGCGAAAGCGGACCCCGAAGCTTTGCGAACGTGGGGCTCCAGCAGACCTGGCAGGCGACCGAGCGGCTTTCGATCGACTTAGGCTTCGACCGGACGAAGACGCTCCGCCATCCGGGCGCGACGCCGCTCAACCTGAACGTCCCGCTCGCATCGGGCACAAGCGGCCTCGGCACGGACAACGACTTCACGGCCTATTCGGCCGGGCTCACCTACCGCCCGGGCGACTGGGTCTGGAACACGCGCGTCGAGTACCGCACCGCGGCCATCGACCGCAAGCTGAACCTCTCGGCCGGCATCCAGGGCGATCCCGCCGAGTGGCTGCGCACGCAGTTCAGCATGATGTGGAGCGACACCCGCGGCACGGGCGGAACCCGGACGACGACCGCCGGCGGCTCGCTGGCGCTTGCCTGGCGCCCGGATTACGACGGCTGGATGCTGCTCGACCGTTTTGAAGCGCTGTACGACCGTCGCCTTGATCCCGCCACGAGCATCTCCAGCTGGCGCTACATCAACAACCTGGCCGGCAACTGGCAGCCCACCGCGAGCTTCCAGCTCGGCTTCCACTACGGCGCGAAGTGGGCGCGCGAACAGTTCACCCAAGGCGGATTCAACGCCTTCACCGACGTGCTCGGCCTTCAGGCCACCTACGACCTGAACGAAAGCTGGGACATCTCCGCCCAGGGGGGCCTCTTCCACACCTGGCACGGCGGGCAGTTCGCGCCGGCCTACGGCCTGGCCGTCGGCCACCGGCTGGTGGACAACCTCTGGCTGAGCCTTGGCTACAACTTCGCCGGCTTCTACGACAAGGACTTCGCGGCCAGCGAATACACCCGCCAGGGCCCGTACCTGCGCTTCCGCTTCAAGTTCGACCAGACCGACCTCAAGGGCTTTTTGGGCGAAAACTGAAGCGCCGGCGGTGGCAGGCGAGCCGGGCTTTCGGCAGCATGCCGCGCCCGATGCCTGATCTTAGCTCCGAACCGATCGGACTGGCCTGGCGGCTGGCGCGGCTTGCGCTCCAGCCGGGTCTGCATGTGTGGATCTGCCCGGATCTGGCCGCCTACCGGCAGCTGTCCGAGGAGCTGGCCTTCTTCCTCCAGGGCCAAAGGGAGCGGCTCTGGCGCTTCCCCGCCTGGGAGATGCTTCCCTACGACCGGGTAAGCCCGCATCAGGCGATCGTCGGCGAACGGTTCGCCACACTCGCCCGGCTGTTGAACGAACCCGAACCCCAGGGGCTTGTCCTCACCCCGCTGCCCGCCTGGCTTCAGCGGATTCCGCCGCCGGAATCGGTGCGCGCGCACGTCTGGCGCCTTGCAACAGGCGCCCGCCTGGATCTGGCCGAAATCCGCCGCCGGCTTGCCGAAAGCGGCATGATGGCAACCGAGCGCGTGCTGGCGCCGGGCGAGTTCTCGATCCGCGGAGGCCTGCTCGATGTCTGGCCGGCCAACGAGGAGCGGCCGATCCGGATCGAGATGTTCGGCGACGAGATCGACTCGATCCGGCATTTCGATCCGGAAACCCAGCGTTCGACCGAGCACCTCGATCGCTTCGAATCGGTGCCCGCGCGCGAGGTGATCCTGGACGAGGCGGGCATCAGGCGCTTCGTGGCCGCGTTCCGCGCCCGCTTTCCTCAGCACCGAAAGCATCCGCTTCTCGTCTCGGCGCAGGAAGGCCGGCCGCATCCCGGCATCGAATCCCTGCTTCCGCTCGCCTACCCGCGCACCGCGCGCCTGGGCGACTATCTCCCCGCAAACGCGCGGATTCTGGCGCCGGCGGACATCGAGGAAGCCCGGCTGCGCTTTGCGGCGCAAGTGCGCGATCAGTTCGAGCTCGTACGCGCAAGCGGCGAGCCCGTGATCGCTCCGCAGGAGCTGTACGCGACCGAAACAAAAATCGAGGCGCGCTCGCTTCCCCCTTCCCGCCTTGAGTCCGCCCCAGGCCTCGACGATTTCCAGGAACACCCGCGCCCGCTGCACGCGCTGATTGCGGCGCTGAACGAGCGGCTGCAGGCGGGATGGCGGATCGTTCTCGTCGGCCACGGTCCGGGCCAGCGGGAGCGGCTGATCGAAGCCGCAAGTTCGCTTGGCGCCGTGCGCGCGCTCGATCGTCTCGACGAGGACGACGGCAGCGCCCCCCTGGTGGCGGTTTTGGGGTGGCTTTCGCGCGGGTTCGCCGACCCGGAATCCCGGCGTCTGTTTCTGACCGGCCGCGAACTGCTGGGCCAGAAGCTTCCGCGCCGGCGCGGTGGCAGCCGCAGGCTTGCCGCCGACGTGTTCGCAAGTCTCACCGAACTCAGACCCGGCGATCCGGTCGTTCACGAGGACCACGGCATCGGGCGCTTCACCGGCATCGAAACAATCGGCGACGGCGAGGAGCGCGCCGACTTCATCCGGATCGAATACGCCGATCAGGCCTCGGTCTACGTGCCGGTCGAGGATCTGGCGCGGCTGCACCGCTACACCGGGGCGGACGAACCGAAACTGAACCGTCTGGGCTCCGAGGCCTGGCGGCGCACGCGCGAGCGCGTCCGGCGCGATCTTCTGGCCATGGCCCACGAACTGATCGAGACCGAGGCGCGCAGGATGCGGGCGCGGCGCGAACCCCTGAGGCTTGAGGGCGCGCTGTTCGACGCCTACGAGGAGTTCGTCGCGCGCTTCCCGTTCGAGGAGACCGACGACCAGGCCGAGGCCATCGATCAGGTGGTGCGCGACCTGACCGAAAGCGACCGGCCGATGGACCGCGTGATCTGCGGCGACGTGGGTTTCGGCAAGACCGAGGTGGCGATGCGGGCCGCCTTCCTGGTGGCCGCATCCGGCCGCCAGGTCGCGCTGCTTGCGCCGACAACGGTGCTCGCAAACCAGCATTTTGCGAGCTTCAGCGACCGTTTCGCCGGCACGGGGCTTGAGATTGCGCTCGTCTCGCGCCTGCAGGGCAAGGCGGAAATCGAACGCATCGCCGACCGCCTCGGGCGCGGACGCATCGACATCGTGATCGGCACGCATCGGCTTTTGTCCGACCGCTTCCGGTTTTCGAACCTGGGGCTCGTCATCGTGGACGAGGAGCAGCGTTTCGGTGTCCGCCACAAGCAGAAGCTGAAGGCGCTGCACGCGTCCTGCGACCTGCTGACGCTCACCGCGACACCGATCCCGCGCACGCTCAATCAGACGCTTTCGGGGCTGCGCTCGGTTTCGGTCATCGCCACCCCGCCCGCTGAACGCGAAGCGATCCGGACGATGATCGCGCCGTTCGATCCGGGCCTGGCCAACGAGGCGATCCGCCGCGAGCTCTACCGCGGCGGCCAGGTCTATTACCTGCACAACCACGTCGGCAGCATCGAGCGCATCGCCCGCCGCATCCGCGAACAGGTGCCCGAGGCGCGGGTGGGTGTCGCCCACGGCCAGATGTCCTCGGCGATGCTGGACCGCCAGATGCTGGCCTTCTACGAGGGGCGGCTGAACGTGCTGGTGTGCACGACGATCATCGAATCGGGGCTGGACGTGCCGAACGCGAACACCCTGATCGTCGAGCGCGCCGACCTTCTCGGGCTTGCGCAGCTGCATCAGATTCGGGGTCGCGTCGGCCGAAGCCACCGCCAGGCCTATGCCTATCTGTTCACGCCCGATCCCCGCGCGATGACGCCGGATGCGCGCGAACGGCTCCAGGCGATCGCCGAGCATACGGAACTGGGGGCGGGCTTTCTGCTGGCCCGGCAGGACATGGAGATTCGCGGCGCGGGCAACCTGCTGGGCGCGGAACAGAGCGGACGCATCGAGGACATCGGCCTGGATCTGTACATGGAAATGCTCGCCGAGGCGATCGCCGAGGCCCGCGGCGAGGCCCGGCCGCGTTTGCAGCCGGTCGAAATGCATCTGGGGCTTCCGATGATCCTGCCGCCCGACTACATCCCGCAGCAGGGCGAACGCCTGGCGATGTACCGGAGGCTTGCGCGCGTGCATTCCGATGCCGGGATCACGGCCCTGTTCGAGGAAATGACCGACCGGTTCGGGCGAATGCCGGACGAGGCGCGTCTGGCCCTCGAAGGCGCACGGCTGCGCTGGCGCGCGCAGCGCCTCGCGATTTCCGCGATCCGCCGCACCGCCCAGGGCCTGAAGCTCGATTTCACCCCCGACTCGCCGGTGGATCCGGCGCGGATGATCGCCCGCGTTCAGGCCGAGCCCCATCGCTTCCGCCTGACGCCCGACGGCAACCTAACCCTGCTGTTTCCGGACGAGGAGCCTCGGGCATGGCTTGCCGCGGCCGTTGCCTTCCTCGACGAGCTTATCGAGGATGCGGCCCACGCCGCCGACACCCAGGAGATGCCCTCGTGAACCGCCCCACCCTGAGCCGCCCCGGCCTGCTGCAGATGGACATGGACTCCACGCTGATCCGGTGCGAATGCATCGACGAAATCGCCGACTTCCTCGGCATCAGGAAGGAAGTGGCCGCGATCACCGAGCGCGCGATGCGTGGCGAAATCGACTTCGCCGAATCGCTGATCGCGCGCGTGCAACTGCTGGCCGGCCTTGAGGCCTCGGTGCTCGATGAGGTGTACCGGGACCGTGTGCGGCTCACCGACGGCGCGGAGCGACTGATCGGCGAACTCAAGCGCCACGGCTGGAAGGTGGGGCTCGTTTCCGGCGGCTTCACACGCTTCACCGAGCGCCTGAAGGCAAGGCTCGGTCTGGACTATGCGTGCGCGAACGAGCTGGAAATCCGGGACGGGCGCCTGACCGGCGCGGTCCTGGGCGACATCGTGGATGGCGAGGTCAAGCGGCGCACGCTGCTCGAGCAGGCGGCCGCGTTCGGCATTCCCATCGAACAGACCGTCGCCGTGGGCGACGGAGCCAACGATCTGCCGATGATCCGGGCGGCAGGCCTTGGCATCGCCTTCCACGCCAAACCGAAGGTGGAAGCCGAAGCCGACGTCTGCATCCGCTCCGGCGGACTCGACGAGATCCTCGACATCCTCAATCCGGGGCGTCCATCGCGGTCAGCACCCTGAGCTCCGCTTCGGAAAATCCGGCCCGACGGCGAATATCGAGACCGAACGGCCCGCTCAGACCGTTCGGGAAGTGACGGGCGAGAAGCCTCCGGAAGGTTTCCGCGACATCCAGCCCCCGCCTCCGGCACAACCACGCGAACCATCGCCCGCCCAGGGCCACATGCCCCACCTCGTCCTGATGAATGATGTCGAGAATCCGCGCCGCGTGCGCATCGCCTGCCGCGCGAAGCTTCGCCTGGATGCGGGGCGTCACGTCCAGCCCCCGCGCCTCGAGCACCCGCGGCACCAGCGCCATGCGCTCGAGCACATCGCCGGCCGTCTTCTCGGCCATCTCCCACAGCCCGTTGTGGGCGGCGAAATCGCCGTAGTCGAAGCCCAGATGGCGCAGATGCGCGCGCACGAGCTCGAAATGGTAGGCCTCCTCGGCCGCCACCCGCGCCCAGTCCCGGTAATACTCCTCCGGCATCCCGGCAAACCGGCACACGGCATCCAGCGCCAGATTGATCGCGTTGAACTCGATGTGCGCGATCGCATGCATCGTCGCGGCCCTGCCCTCACGCGTGCCGAAGCCCCGGCGCGGCACGGACTGCGGAGGCACGAGTTCGGGGCGTTCGGGACGGCCGGGCACGCCGTCCATCGAAAGCCGCAGTTTCGGATCGACGGTAAGTGCACCCCGCCCGCGGGCAAGCTCGCGCACCCGGCTCAGTTTCGCGTCGGGATCCGGAGTTCGGAGCGCCTCGAGCGCCCGACGGCGAAGCTCCCGGCCCTGTTCACGATCGTTCATCGCTCTCCCCACGGTTCGGCTTGTGCGATGCTGCCCCGAAAACCAGCATGCCGCCATGTCCGAGACAGCAAAATCTCCAACCCGCTTCGAGCGGCGCATGCTTGCGCTGGCCGCGATGGTCCAGGCCGCCTCCTGCGTGGACGGCCTTGCGCGCACGGGCGGGGCGGATCCGGCCGATGTCGCGCCACTGCTGGAAAGCCTGTTTTCCCGTGATCCGTTGCCCGATGCGCGCAATCTCGCCCGGGGTCTGGACCTCGCACGCGCACTGCTCGAAGGGCGGGAGCAGCCCTCCTTCCGGCGGATCATGGGCTGTATCGGCGGGATGATGAGCCTTTCCCGGAAAATCCGGCGGGATGCGGCGCTGCGCGGGCAACTGGCGGAGGGCATGAACCGGATCGAACGCCAGCGCGAATATTTCGGGGAGGCCGCGCATCCGAGCGTGGTTGCCGCGATCGCGCAGCTGTACGGCGAAAGCCTGAGCCGGACCACGCCGCGTATCGTCGTTCGCGGCCGGCGCGAGCATCTGGCCCGAAGCGAAATCCAGGCGATGATCCGCGCCTTGCTGCTGAGCGGGATCCGGGCGGCACACCATTGGCATCAGGCTGGCGGCCGGCAGTGGGACTTCCTTCTGCGCCGGAGGCGCATGACCGCCAAGCTGGCGCAACTGGCAAATCAGGCGGGGGTCGCCGTTGGCGGCTGAATCGGCGCGCCGGCTGCTTGCGCTTCTTTCCCGGCCGCTGGCTCTCTGGGTCGCGCTCGGAGCGGTCTGGGGTCTGGCCTTTCCGGATACGGCATCGGCCGGAAAGCCCTGGATCCCGTGGCTCCTCGCCGCGGTGATGCTGGCCATGGGGCTGGGCATCGAGGAGCGCCAGTGGCGCGGACTCAAGGATGCGGGCCGGCCGGTGGTGGTCGGCTTCTGCCTGCAGTTTCTTGTCATGCCGCTTGCCGCATGGCTGTTGACGCTAGCCCTCGATCTGCCGCCCGAGATCGCGCTGGGCGTGATTCTGGTCGGCGCCTGCCCGGGGGGCACCGCCTCGAACGTCGTGACCTGGCTTGCCCGCGGGGACGTGGCGCTTTCGGTGGCGATGACCACGGCCTCGACCCTGGCCGCGCCGATCATGACCCCGCTGTGGGTCTGGCTGCTGGCGGGAAGCCGACTGCCGGTGGATGCCGGCGCATTGATGCTTTCGGTGGCCAAGATCGTCCTGCTTCCGGTGCTGGCGGGCGCACTGATCCGCCGGATGGTGCGCATTCCTTCCTGGCTGAGCGATCATCTGTTGCCGCTTGTGGCCGTGCTCGTGATCGCCTGGATCGTCGGCGTGATCGCGGGCCTCAACCACGGCCAGCTGCTCGCGCTCGCGCCCTGGACGGCCGCGGCGGTCGTCATGCTGAATCTCGCCGGGCTGGGCGCGGGGTATTTCGGAGCGCGCCGCGCGGGGCTGGATGTCACGCGCAGCCGGACCGTGGCCATCGAGGTCGGGATGCAGAACTCGGGGCTCGCGGTGGCGCTGGCGGTGGCGCATTTTTCTCCTGAAGCGGCACTCGCCGGCGCGCTGTTCAGCCTCTGGCACAACCTCTCGGGTCCAATGCTGGCCGCGTTCTGGCGCCGGCGACCTTCGTGATACGGCATGGTTCCGCTAGAATAGCCTCATGGCCAATGCGACCTCCTCCCGTTCCTCCCTGCCGGAGCCGAAGTTCTCCGCCGAGGATTTTCCCGGCTGCCCCGAGATCGAGGTGCCGAAGGGGCGCTTCGTTCTTTTTGAGGGCGAGGAACACGCGGGCACCTGCTACCTCGTGCTGGAAGGAAAACTCGACGTCCGCCTGGTCACGCCCGGCGGCCACGAAACCCTGCTCTACGAGCTCGGGCCGGGCGATCTGGTCGGTGAAATCGGCGCCTTCGGCCGGCCTTCCCGAACGGCCAGCATCCTCGCGCGCACGCCTTCGCGCCTGCTCCGGATTGCGCCCGAACGCTTCCATGAGCGCATGCGGGATCCCGGTTTCCATCGCCGGATCACGGCGCTGTTTCTGGACCGCTACCTGCGCTCGCACGAGGTCGTCTGCCGGCTGAGCCAGCCGACGATCGCAGCCAAGCTCTGCCGCTACCTGCTCAGCCTGCCCGAGTGGAAGGACGCGGAACGCGCGCTGACGCTGCGCCTGCCCAGCCATTCGGAACTTGCCCACATGCTGAGCTGCCAGCGGGAAACCGTGACTCGCGCCATGCGCCAGCTGGCCACGCTCGGCGTCGTCCGCGCCAACGAGGACCGGACCCACACGATCAACCGCGAACGCGCGCAGGCCTTCCTGGAAGAAGCCGGCTGATCCCGATCCGGCTTGCGGATCAGATCACGTACGGCGTAATGAAGATCACCAGCTCGCTGGACTGCTTGATCCGGTGCGTGCCGCGGAACAGGCCCCCGATCAGCGGGATATCGCCGAGCAGCGGAACCTTCCGGTCCGCGCGGGAGTTTTCGTGCTTGATCAGCCCCCCGATGATGACCGGCTGACCGGAGCGGACCGAGACCACCGACGAGACCTGCTTGATGTCCAGGATCGGCGCCTTGGATCCGTTCGCGGACACCTCCTCGCCGCTGAGTGCGGTGATGACCGGGGAAATGTCCAGCGTCACCTTTCCGTCGGCGGAAATCTGCGGCGTGATGCTCATGACCAGGCCGACGGTGATCGTCTGGGGGATGTCGTTGGTCGTCGTCGTCGAGCCCGCCGTCGTCGTGTCCGTCACGCTCTCGACACGGAAAAAGGTCCGGTCGGTGCCGACCTTGATGATCGCGGGCTGGTTGTTGATCGTGCGCACCTGGGGCTTGGAGACGATGCGCAGGTCGCCCTGCTCCTTGAGCGCCTCGATGATGTTCTTGAAGGTCCGGTTGTTGTTCTGATACTGACCGAGCAGCGTCGGCGAGGCGGGCGCGCCGGTCACGACGCCAAAGGGCGTCACCGAAGCCACGGCCGAGGTCAGCGACAGGCGGTTCGTGACCCGTTCCCAGTCCACCGCGAACTTGTCGGTGTCGTTGCGGCTGACCTCGATGATCTGCGCCGTGATCACGACCTGCCGGTGCACGGAATCGTTCACCCAGTCCAGATATCGGGCGATGCGCTCCATCGTCCTGTGACGCGCGGTGACGCTGACGATGCCGGACAGGCGGTTGATCGTGTAATGGCTGCGCTCGTCGTCGCCCGCAAGCAGCGCCTTCAGGTTCGATTCAAGCTCGCCCCAGAAGTCGATCGTGTCGCTGCTCCGGATCGAAACGCTCGAGGAGGACATCCCCCCGCCGCCGGTACCGGCGGAACCTGTGCCGGCAGCCTGCGAAGCGGTCGCGCCGCCGCCCGCTCCCGTTGCGCCGGCGCCGGTTGTCGAGGACGAGGTCATGCTCGTTTCGACGTTGCCCTCGCCGCTGCGCACGAACCGGGGATAGTTGATCTCGAAGATCCGGCTTTCGAGGTTGCGGACGCGGATGATGTCGCCCTGTTTCTCGAAATAGTAGCCCTGAGCGTCCAGGAGTGCGTTCATCGCCTGCGAGAGCGTGAGATTCGAGAAGGACACCGTCACCCTTCCGGTCACGTCCGGGTCCGGCACGATGTTCAGACCGTACTTGCGGGCGAAGGTCGCCAGCGCCGTCTTGATCCGCATCCGGCGGACCGAAAGCGAATAAAGCCGGTCGTCGTCGATCTCCACGCGGGTTTTCCGGGAACGCATCTCCATCTCGTGCTGACGCCGGACGTCGGCCATCGCCAGCAGCGCCTTCGCGGAGTCCTGCTTGAGCTTCTCCATTGCCTCGTCCAGATGCGTGCTCAGCTTGAGATCGGTCGGACCCGCTTTGGGGCTCGGCGGTTTCTTTGCGCATCCGGCCATCAGCCCCAGGGCCAGAATGGCGATGCTCAGGTGAAGGATTCGGATGTTCATGGCACTCCCCTGATTCAGAAGATTGGAATGAAACGTTTCTTTTCGCCGGCGCGCTGCACCCAGACGCCGCGGCTGCGGATCGCAAGCACCCGATAGCCTCCGACTTCGCCGCCCACATGGACGATGCGGCCGTTGATGCGGGCGAAGGTCTGTTTCCGGTTGGGCCCCACCGCCACCATGTCCAGATGCAGCCGCCGGAAGTCGGGAACCGCAACGGCCCTGCCGCTTCCCGATCGAGGGGCGAACGGATTGCGCAGCAACTGCTCTGGCATGTGCAGGGCGTGCCGGTGGCCGACCGCCCCGGCCTTGCCGGTGGGGCCGGCCGCGGCAGGGGCGCTCCCGCCGGCAATCGAAGCTTGTGGCACGGCGCGCTTGGGTGCGGACCCGGAAAAACGCACCGCAAGAACCGCAATCAGTGCGATCACGAGAACCCCCGCCAGCGCCTGCTTCAGCCTATCTCGGTTCATACCGGAAACTGCTCCAGAGAAGGAATCGCATCGACGCCGAAGCAAGGTCCGCGCCGCTGCCCTCGATGCGCAGGGAAACCAGATCCGCCTTGCGCCCGAGGTCCGGAATCCGGCGCAGCACTTCGAGAAGCCGTTCGTGCGTGTCGGGCCGCACCCTCGGATTGCGAATCGTCAGATCGAGCGCGATCAGCTGGATCGGACGCCCGTATCGCTGCTCGCCATCGAAGGATTCGTCCCGAAGCGGCGCCACATGCGTATTGACGAAGAAGCCCGCTGACTTCAATGACTCGGTCAGTGCATTGATGAATGCGGATACGGAATCCACATCGTCGAACACGCGGCGCTCCGCGCGCTCGAATGCCTGCCTGTCGAAGGCCCGTTCCAGCTCGATCGCCCGCCTCTTGATCAGGTCCAGATCGGCCACGGTCTGGCTGCCGTCCTGAATGGCGCGGGTCATCGCGCGGGTTTCGGGAATCAGGCGGAAGTAGATGTCCAGCGCAAGCAGCACGGCCAGCACGAGCGTTCCGCCCACGAGCAGGCGCCCGATCAGCCGGCGCCGGCGCTTGAGCCGGGCGAACAGCTGCAGGGCCGTCCTATTCATGGAGGGCCACCTCGATCTCGAAGGGAATACCCGCCCCGCCCCCATTGCGCGCGTTGGACCATGTCTGGATGGCCTTCAGCCAGTATTCGCGCCAGGAATGGATCACGCGGCCGTTGTAGGGCGGCTGCCCGAATCTGGCCTCGAGCCGGCGCAGCAGCTCGGGTGCATGCACGGGGTCGGTATCGACCTCGCCACCGAGCCGGAAGGAAACCTCGCCGTCCATCCGCCCGACCGGGCCCGCTCGCCCGCACTCGAAACGGCGCAGCGTGAAATCCCAGGGAAGATCGTTGCCGACATTGGCCAGAACGACAGCCGGCAGGATGTCGGTCCGCCCGGCATCCCGGATGAAGCGGTTGCGCCGTTCGTAATCGCCGATGCGCTCCAGATAGCGTTCGCGCTCGTGCATCAGTTCGCGGATGTCGGACAGCGCCGCGCGGTATTCGCCGATCTTGTGGTCGAGCACGATATGCACCGCCAGACTGCCGAGCACGAACGGCACCAGCAGGGCCAGCGCCAGATACATGCGCAGGCGCTGCTTCGCCATGCCCCGATCCTCGGGCGGCACCAGGTTGGCCGTGCTCTGCACCGGAAGTCTGGCCACCGCATCCAGCAGCGCCTCCGCTTCGCCCAGATGGGTGACGCCTTCGGTGACAAACTCCGGATCGCCGACGAGAAACACCTCCGGCTCCCGCCCCGCAAACAGCTGCCGTCCAAGCTGGATGCTGCGCCGCATGTCCTGCTCGAGGTGCTCCGGATCCCAGGCCAGAGGGGCGACACGGAACAGCGCGGGCCTGCGCTTTTCGGCATGGTAGTAAAGCATGAAGTTCATGCCCGCATCACGGTCGGCGAACTCGACCAGCATCGGCGAATCGTGTCCCGATCCCGCCGCCATTCGGGCCAGCACGGGTGTCAGACCGCATACCAGATCCAGCGTCATGCCGTTGACGCGGAACGCCTCGACGAGCGCATCGTAGAAACGGGAATCCAGCACCTCGATCAGCACGCGCCGATTGTCGGCCGCGCGCATGAATCCCACCCTGCCGGCAGGATCCGCGCCCTGAAGCTCCGTGGGCATGCGCCTCTGGATCAGCGCAAGCGTCATCGCATCGTCGAGCGGAGGCACTTCGAGCTCGTGATGGGAGATGTATTCGCCCTCGTATACGACGACGGCGCTTTTGCCCTTAAAGCCCAGTTGCCGGATGGCAAGGCCCAGGCGCTCCGCATCCGGCTCCGACCAGCCCGAGTCCGTGCGGACTTCCCCGCTGTCGGTGAACAGCGTGACCTGGTCGTTGATCCAGAGCAGGTGCAGCCGGTCCATCAGGGGGCCGTCACGGTCAGATTGTTGTGCGGCATGTAGCCGGCGTAGACGACGGGCTGGGAACCGTTCTGCTTCACCTCGGGTACGACGAGGTAGAGCTCGCATTCGGCCACCGGGAAAGTGCCGGTCTTGCCGTTCTTCACCTTGCCCAGCGTGGTGGGCACACCGCCCACACCGGCATAAACCCAGTAGGTGTCCTTGGCCGTGTTGTTCTGGACCGTCAGGTTGTAGGTCGTTCCGGTCGGACTGCAGGCCGGATCGGGATTCCAGTTGACGAGCCTGCCGCCCTGGGTCTGGTCGAAGATCGGGCCCACTCCGGAACCGCCGGTGCCGCCACCCCCGCCGGTGCCGCCACCGCCGGCGCCGCCCAGCGTGCCGCCCCAGACACCGCCGCTGAACACGAACGAATCGGGTCCGGTGACCGTGTGCCGGTAGTAGATCGCGCCGGCGCCGTCGTACAGATCGAGACGGGTGGAACGGATCAGGTGCAGCGTCATGCTCGAGGCCGCGGCCAGCGTGGCCGGCGGATTGGGCTGGCCGTCCACGGCAAAGCTTGCGCTCGTTGCCGGATCGTTGTTGTTCAGCGTCACCGGCTCGAACAGGCCGCTGAGATTCACCCGTTCGATCTTCAGCGTATCGCCCTCGGTGAGCTCGGCGGGAAAGGTTCCGGTCTGGTTCCAGACCGCGTCGAACGTGGCCGCCGGCATCGCGCCCGAAGTCGTGGCCAGCGCCGTCTGCCCAAGGTTGGAGACGATCATGATGCGCGGATCCACGGGGGCCGCGGTCAGAAAGTTGCCCGCCTGCGCATTGGCCTTCTGATCGTAGGGCAGCGTGTTGCCGGCGGCGATGAAGTCGTCCGGATACAGATAGATCACCTGCTGATTCATCCCGGAGACGACGATCTGCTGCGGCGATTCATTGGCATACTGGCTGATCGCCTGGGCCCATGTGGCCGAACCGGGCACAAGGTGATTGGCGATCACGTAGCTGGTCAGCGCCTCGTGCAATGCGCCCAGACGCGCCACCTCTTCGAGCTGGATGTCAAGAAAACGGCTTTTCAGGGTTTTCGGCATCACCGCGGCCAGAAGCATCCCGATCACCGCCAGCGCGATGACGATGCCGATCATCGAAAATCCCCGTTCCTTGCTCTGCTTCATTTCTTTCTCCCTTCCCTGTCAGTGGCGCATCGAGTGGACCTTGTCGATCATGTCCAGCATCGGCATGAACACCGCGAGCGCGATGAACAGCACGACGACACCAAGCACCATCGTGATCGCGGGGGTGAGCAGCGTGAACGCCCGCGCAATCCGGCGTGGCACTTCCTCGTCGTAGTATTCGGAGACGTAATCGAGCGTGCCGTCGATGTTTCCGGAGTCCTCGCCAACCTTGAGCATGCGCAGCACCATCGGGCTGAGCACGGTGGTTGCGCTCATGGCCTCGTAGACCGTCTGCCCCTGCACGACGCGATCCCGCGCTTCCAGAATCTCCTTTTCCGCCACGCGATTGCCCACCGCCTTGGCGGCGATCTCCAGACCGTCCACGAGATTGATGCCGGAGCGGAACAGCGCCGACATGTGATGCGCGAAGCGGGAGCCGACGATCATTCGGTTCAGCGGGCCGAAGAAAGGCATCCGGAGCTTGAACGCATCCACCCGCTCGCGGAACGCTTCCCATTTCAGATACATCGCGGGCAGCGCCAGAAACAGAAGGCCCAGTCCCGCGAGCACCCAGAGCCCATAGGCACGGAAGAACGCATTCAGGTGCATCATCATCCGCGTGGGCCAGGGCATCGGAACATTGAACATCGCCACCGTTTCCATGATCTGGGGCACGACAAAGCTGAACATCAGGATGATGAACAGCACGATCACGACGAGCAGAATCCCCGGCTCCAGCATCAGCTGCATCACGTTCTTTTTCATTTTCTCGAGCCAGGTGTGGTGCCGGATCAGGAACTCGAAGGAGGCATCCAGGCGCCCGGATTCCACGCCGGCGCGCAGAATGCCGAGGCTGAGCTCGTCGAACACCTTCGGATGCTTCGCCGCGGCATCCACCAGGCTTTCGCCGGCCTCAAGATCGGCCGCGATGCTCCGGGCCACGTCGCGCAGCGCGGGATTCTCGATTTCCTCGAGCGAGTCGCGGATCGCATCGAGCAGAGGCACGCCCGCCTTCTCCATCGAAAGCCAGGGAATCAGCATCTCGATGATGTCCCGCCGCGTAATGCGCCGGGAGCCGAATCCGGGCTTCAAGGACCAGGCCGGCCGGCTCGAGATCAGCTGCAGCCCCCGCTCGGCCAGCGTATGCTCCAGAATGCGCTCCGAGGGCAGATTCAGCCGCCCGCGCTCGAGCTCCCCCGAGGGACTGACCGCGACATAGGAAAACTCAGGCATGGCGGGTCACCCGCAGCACCTCATTGACGGTCGTCAGCCCCTCGGCGGCCTTTTCCAGGCCGTCGAAGACCATCGGCCGGTAGCCCGCCTCGAGCGCGGCGTGCTCGAGCTCGGCGAGCGTCGTCCGGTGATGAATCACCTCATGGAACCTTTCGTCCAGGTCGAGCCATTCGAAAATCGCGATCCGTCCGGCATAACCGTTCACGCAGTTCCGGCATCCGACCGGCTGCCAGAACACCCATTCGCGATCGGGATCAAGCCCGTGCGCCTCGACCACCGAGCGGACGAACGGCTCGGGCATCGGCTTGCGGCAGTGCGGGCACAGCCGCCGGACCAGCCTCTGGGCGAGCACGCCGTGCAGGGACGGCGGAATCAGGTAGGGCTCAACACCCATTTCGATCAGGCGGAAGACCGTCTCGATCGCGTTGTTCGTGTGCAGCGTCGAAAGCACGAGATGGCCGGTGAGCGCGGCCTGCACGGCCAGTGAGGCTGTGTCGGTGTCGCGGATTTCGCCCACCATGATGATGTCGGGATCCTGCCGGAGGATGGAGCGGAGCACATTGGAAAACGTGAATCCGATCTCCTCGCGCACCGACACCTGCTGCAGGCCCTTGATCCGGTATTCGACCGGATCCTCGATCGTGAAGATCGCCTTTTCGTCCGATTTCACCGCGTTGAGCATCGAATACAGCGTCGTGGTCTTGCCGGAGCCCGTAGGACCGGTCACGAGCACCATCCCGTAGGGATCGTTCAGATGCAGCCGCTGTTCCGGATGCTCCCGCATCGCATACGGCAGCTCGATGCCGGCAAGCGTCATCTCGACCGAACTCCGGTCGAGGATCCGGAGCACCGACTTCTCGCCATAGATGGTTGGCAAGGTTGACACCCGCACCTCGACCTGGCGATGGCCAATCCGGGTGGCGAAGCTGCCGTCCTGGGGAAGACGCCGTTCGGACAGATCCAGTTTAGCCAAAATCTTGACACGGGATGTCAGGGGCGCCAATACATTGACGGGAAGCAGGCAGACATCCTGCAAAAGGCCGTCCACGCGCATCCGGATGCCGAGCGTTTTCTCCGCCGGCTCGATGTGAACGTCCGTGGCATGGTGGCGGACAGCGTGCGCGATGACCTTGTCCAGCAGCCGGACCACCGGGGCCTCGAGCTGCTGCTCGTCGATCTTGCCCTCGATGATCTCGTCGATGATGTCGTCGATGGTTTCGACCGAGGAATAATGGCGTTCGATCGCGGCCTCGATGTCGGCAAGCGGCGCCACCGCCGGCTGAACCCGGAGCCCCGTCTGCTTCCAGATGATGTCCAGCGGAACGAGATTCAGGGGATCGTCGATGGCCACATATATGGTGGAGTCGTCGACCGCATAGGGAAGCACGTGATATTTGCGCGCAATAGCCAGAGGAACCTTGGCGATTGCCTCGGGATCCACGTCGAGATTGCGAAGATCGACGAAGTCGATGTCGATGTCCGAGGCCAGCACCTTGGTGACGACGTCCTCGTCGATGAAGCCCAGCTCGACAAGCGCCTCGCCGAGCAGGATGCCGTCCTTCTTCTGCTTGCGCAGCGCAAGTTTCAGGCATTCCTCGTCGATCAGGCCGAGCTTGATCAGCCGGTCGCCCAGCCGCATCTTGCCCAGGTTCTGCACTGCGTTTGCGCCCATCACGTTCCTCGCTTTCCGGCGTCCAGTTGCTTGGAAGGGGTCGGCGCCCGCGCGATGGCGGGCGCCGGGCTAAGGATTACAGGCTGTCGACGTAGACATGGACGGTCGTGGTCCCCCCTGTCGGGGCTGCATAGGTCACGCGCCCCTTCGTATCCGCAACCGTCGTGCTCGCAGCCGTCAGAGTTCCATCGAGACTCTGGCTGATGGCATAGGCATCCGTTCCCGGCACACCGGCAATCTGAAGTTCGATGACCTGTTCGGTCGCCTTCGTATCAACGGTTCCATCACCATCGAGATCAAATGCGCCAGCAGCCGGCGGCGTGCCACCGCCCGCCGTTTCGACAAGCGTTGCACTTGTTCCGACGGCCACGGTCGAGGTGGCGGCGCCATCGAGGTATTTCTGCTGAATCAGTGCAGCCTCGGGATTGGTTGCCGGAGGCAGCTGCTTGTTCTTCACCACGTACTGTGCCACGGCTGTCTTCAGGGAATGAACCGCCTCCGAGACCGAGGCAATCTGCGCATCCTTGAAGACTTCGCCGCCGCGCGGCGCGATAAACGCGGCCAGAATGCCGATGATCGCGATCACGATCACGAGTTCGATCAGCGTAAAGCCCCGCTGGCGGCGGGCCTGCTCCTCCTTGCTGGTGTAGCAATCCACCTGTTCGTTCATGTTCCTTGCTCCTTGGTCACGGCTCCATTGCCGGTCTTGCAGGAAGGCAAGCAGAAACCGTGCCAAACCCGTGAAATCCGGCGGCGTGATCCGGAGGGGATGTCAAGATTTTGCTTGTGAAGCGGAGCCGTTTTGCCTAAAGTGCGCCGCCTCAGACGGAGGTAGCAGTCATGGCCAAGCGTTGCGAAGTTTGCGGAAAGGGTCCGATGAGCGGGAACAACATCAGTCATGCCCACAATGTGACCCGGCGGCGTTTCCTGCCGAACCTCAAGACGGTGCGGGCGCTCGTGAACGGGCAGGCGCGGCGCATCCGGGTGTGCACGAGCTGCCTGCGCTCCGGCCGGGTGCAGAAGGCCGCCTGATCCGCATCAGCGAACACAAACAACAAAGGCGCCCTGTGGGCGCCTTTTTTCGTGCCGGAATACCCGCGCGTCAGCCCATGCGGGCCACGAGGTCCATCTCCACGCGCGCACCAAGCGGAAGCCGGGCCACCGCAACCGTCGCCCGGGCCGGACGATGCTCGCCCAGCCAGTCGGCATACAGCGCGTTGACGGCGGGAAAGTCGTCCATGTCCACGAGAAAGATCGTCACCTTGACGATGTCCGACTTCCGGGCACCCGCCGCCTCGAGCACCGCACCGAGGTTGGCCAGCACCTGCCGGGTCTGGGACTCGGTGTCGGGACCGACGAGGCTTCCCCGCTCCGGATCCAGCCCGATCTGACCCGAGGCATACAGCCAGCCGTCCACGACGATGCCCTGGCTGTACGGTCCGACCGCCTTCGGGGCACGGTCGGTGTTCACGATTTCCAGCCTGCTCATTCCTTCCCTCCTGAAACGGCTTCATCCCCGGCATGGCTGCGCTCGCCGCCGCTTCTGCGCCCGCGGCCGAACAGTTCGCGCAGCGCATCGGCGATCGAGCGGCCGGCGCGCCGGAGCCCCAGACCCTCGCGGTTGCGCCTGCCCACCCGCGCCACCCCCTCGACCGAGCGGATCGCGCGCAGCACCCGGGCCAGATGCACCCGGTCCTCGACCTCGACGAGGAACAGAAGCTCGGACATGGCCCCCCCGCGCTGCCGGAGGCGCAAATCCTCAATGCTCGATCCGGATTCGGCAATCGCGGTCGTGATCCGCGCAAGCATCCCCCGCTCGTTTTTGGCCAGGACCTCGATCCCGGTGCGGAACATCTGCCCGGGCTGGGGCTCCCAGTTCACCTCGAGCCAGTCTCCATCCCTGCTCTCGGCCACGACCGGACACTTGCGATGATGCAGCAGCATCCCCTGGCCGCTGATGAACTGGCCGAGCACCGGATCCCCGGGGATCGGGTGGCAGCAGTCCGCCGCCGTCATCAGCGTGCGGGCAAGCCCGCGGATGCGCAGCGGCCGGGTCTGGTCGCGGTCGATCGCCTCGAGCAGGTCGTGCACGGGGATCTCCCCCCGGCCGATGCGTTCGCGCAGCTGATCGGCGTTTTCGCAGCCGAAGCGCCGGATCAGCGACTGCGGCGGCTCCCTTCGCCCGAGCGCATCGCGCAACACCTGATCGCCCAGCCGAATGCTCGTTTCCCGCTCCTGCCTGCGGAACCACTGGCGGATCGCCTGACGGGCGCGCGGCGTCCGCACGTACTGAAGCCACTGCCGGCTCGGCGTCTGATCGGGGCTGGTCAGAATCTCGATCTGATCGCCGTTCCTGAGCCGGGTGGAAAAATCGGCCATTTCGCCGTTGATCCGCACGCCGATGCAGTGATGGCCGACGTCGGTGTGGATCGCATAGGCGAAGTCCAGCGGCCGCGCCCCGCGCGGCAGCGCGAAGATGTCTCCGTCGCGGCTGAAGACGTAGACCTCGTTCACGAACAGGTCCAGACGCATGTTCTCGAGGAACTCGTCCGGGTTGTCGGCTGCATGCAGAAGATCGGTCAACTGCCGGAGCCAGCGGAAGCTTTCCTTTTCCTTTTCGCTAAGCCCCTTGCCCTTGTAGATCCAGTGCGCGGCGATGCCGTCCTCGGCATAGGCGTGCATCGCCTCGGTCCGGATCTGAACCTCGATCCGGTAGTTCTCCGGTCCGATCACCGCGGTGTGCAGCGACTGGTAGCCGTTCGGCTTGGGCAGGGCGATGTAGTCCTTGAAGCGGCCGGGAATCGGACGGTAGAGGCTGTGGATGATGCCCAGCGCCTGGTAGCAGGTCGGCATGTCGTCGACGATCACGCGGAACGCGACGAGATCGTAGATTTCGTCGAAGTCCACGTGCTTGCGCTGCATCTTGTCGTGGATGCTGTACAGATGCTTCATCCGGCCCTGGACTCGCGCCTTGAGCCCCTTGCGCTCGAGCGCCTGCTGGATCACCTGCTCCAGACGCTCCCGGGTCTGGTTCAGCGAATCCAGACGCTCGCCAAGCCGGGCCACCAGCTCGCGGTATGCCTCCGGCTCCAGATGGGAAAACGCCAGATCCTCCATCTCCTGCTTGATCCAGTGGATGCCCAGGCGATGCGCCAGCGGCGCGTAGATCTGCATCGTTTCCTCGGAGATCCCCCGCCGCTTCTCCTCCGGCATGAAGCCCAGCGTCCGCATGTTGTGCAGCCGGTCGGCAAGCTTGACGATCAGAACCCGAAGATCCTTCGCCGTGGCGAGAATCATCTTGCGGAAGTTCTCCGCCTGCTTGTGCGCGGACGATCGGAACCGGATCTGGCCGACCTTCGTCACCCCGTCGACGAGGCGGGCGATCTCCTCGCCGAACCTGCCGGCCACCTCGTCGAGCGTGGCCGGGGTGTCCTCGACCGTGTCATGCAGCAGCCCGGTGACGACGGTCGTTTCGTCCATGCCGAGGCTGGCCAGGATGTCCGCCACCGCGAGCGGATGGGTGATGTAGGGATCTCCGGATCGCCGCGTCTGTCCCGCATGGGCGTTGGCGGCGAACACATAGGCCCGGTTGATCAGGTCCAGATCGGCCTTCGGGTTGTGGCGACGGACCTTGTCGGTGATTTCATGGATGCGGCTCACGCTGCAAGGATGGCAGAAGCGGCCATCTCAGGCGAGCCCTCAGACGCCGGCGTCCTCCTCGGAGTCATCCTCCGCGGCCATCGCGGCCAGGCGTTCCTGCTCGCGGCGCTCGAGTTCGAAGATCGTGTCCCAGCTGACCAGACCTTCGCCGATCTCCTTCAGCGCCTGAACGGTCGGCTTGTGCTGCTCGCCGTCGTCGAGAAGCTTGGGCATCCCGCGCAGCAGCTGGCGCGCGCGCCGGGAGGCCGCGAGCACAAGCTCGAAGCGGTTCGGGAAATACTGGGTGCAATCTTCAACGGTTACGCGAGCCATGCGTGAACACCTCCGTTCGCGGATCTGGCGAATCCTTGCCTGCGGGCGGGAAAAAGCAAGCGCTCAGCGCTGCCTGGCCGAGAGGTAGACCTGCTCAAGCTCTTCGAGCGCCTTTTCGAAGTCCTCGTTGACGATGCGCACCTGGGCCTCGCCCGCGTGGGCGATCTCGGCCTCGGCGGCGGCGATGCGGCGCCGGATCGTGGCCTCGTCGTCCTGCCCGCGCGCCACGAGGCGTTCGCGCAGGGCCTCGATCGACGGCGGCAGGATGAACACGCGCACGGCCTCAGGCATCTGCCCAGCCACCTGACGCGCGCCCTGCCAGTCGATTTCGAGCAGCACGTCGGAGCCTTCGGCCAGCATCCGCTCCACATCCTGCCGCCGCGTGCCGTACAGATGCCCGTGCACCTCGGCCCATTCGAGAAAGGCGCCCTGCTCGATCTGACGGCGGAACGCGTCGGTATCGAGAAAATGGTATTCCCGGCCGTCCCGCTCGCCCGGCCGGGGCGGCCGGGTGGTGCAGGAAATCGAAAGCTTCAGCTCCGGATGGCGCGCCAGCAGCGCGCGGCAGAGGCTCGACTTGCCGACGCCCGAGGGGCCCGAAACCACGAGCAGCGTTCCGCTCATGCCGCCTTTCTCCCCGTCAGCCGCTCAAACTTCGCAAGAAGCTCCTCGCGGCTTTCCGGACGCGACTCGTCGACCGGAATGCAGTCCACCGGACACACCAGCTGGCATTGCGGCGCATCGAAATGGCCGACGCATTCCGTGCACCGATCCGGATCGATCTCGTAGATCTCCTCGCCCTCGAAGATGGCGCCGTTCGGGCATTCCGGCTCGCACACCGCGCAGTTGATGCACTCCTCGGTGATCCGCAGGGCCATGGCCGGTCAGGCCCTGCCGACTTCGCGGTCGAGCTCGCCGCTCTTGAGCTTCGCAAGATACTCCTTGAGCTGGCTGGCCACTTTGCCCTGCAGCAGGTACAGCCCGAGGAAGTTCGGGAACGCCATCGAAAGCAGCAGCAGATCGGAGAAATCGAGGATGTTGCCCGCGCTCACGAGGCTTGCGAGCACGACGACCATCACGAACAGGATCCGGTACACCATCGAATAGCGTTCGCCGAACATGTAGGTCCAGCAGCGCTCGCCGTAGTAGCTCCAGGAAATCATCGTCGAATAGGCGAACAGCACGACCGAGATCGACAGCACGACCGGAAACCAGCTCAGCACCGAGCCGAACGCGACCGCGGTCAGCGCGGCACCCTTGCTCTGCTGCACGAGCTCCGCATTCGCCGGATCGTTCCAGACGCCGGTGATGATGATGACCAGCGCGGTCATCGTGCAGATCACGACGGTGTCGATGAACGGCTCGTACAGGGCCACGAACCCCTGCCGGATCGGATACTTGACGCTCGCCGCCGAATGCGCGATCGCGGCCGAGCCGATGCCCGCCTCGCTCGAGAACGCCGCGCGCTGGAAGCCGACGACGAGCACGCCGATCATGCCGCCCGCGACCGCGGTGGGATGAAAGGCCTCGGTCACGATGCTGGCCAGCGCGGCGGGAAGCTGGTCCGCATGCGAAAGGATGATGTACAGGCAGGCGGAAAGGTAGATGAACACCATCGTCGGCACGATCGCCTCGGCCGCGCGCGCGATCGAGCGGATGCCGCCGATGATCACGAGCGCGACCGCACCGGCCATGAACACGCCGAACACCCAGGGATATTCCTTGAAGAACGGCAGCACGTTCTGCACCGCGCCCAGCGCCTGCGAGACCTGAAACGCGTTGCCCCCGCCCATCGAGGCAAACATGCAGCAAAAGGCGAACAGCACGGCGAGCGCCTTGCCGAGCCTCGCCCAGCCGAACTCCGCGAAGCCCCGGGACAGGTATTCCATCGCTCCGCCCAGCACATGCCCGTCCGGCCGGAACTCGCGGTAGGTCTGGGCCAGCGTCACCTCGGTGAACTTCGAGGTCATGCCGAAGAAGCCGGCGACAATCATCCAGAACGTCGCCCCGGGCCCGCCGACGCTGACCGCAATCGCCACGCCGGCGATGTTGCCCAGCCCCACCGTGGCCGAAAGCGCCGCCGACAGCGCCTGAAACGGGGTCACCTCGCCCTTGGCCTCGGGCGACTGATACTTGCCGCGCAGGATGTCGAAGGCATGGCGGAACATCCGCAGATTGATGAAGCCAAACCGGAAGGTGAGATAGATCGCGCCGACAACAAGCCAGCCAACAATGAACGGCATCTTGGCTTCGCCCGGCATCACGTCGTGGAACAGGATGCTCGCAAGCCAGCCGTTCAAGCGACCGAAGAAATCGTCGACGTTCTGGGCAATCTCGTAGGCCTGGGCCTGGCTGGCCGCAAGCAGAAGCACGAGTCCCAGACCCAGCATCCACGCCGCCTTCTTCATGATCCCGCCTCCGTCCGGTATCGCATCGAGGCGCGGATGCTCCTAGAAAAAGCCCGAAACTTCAAAGACCGGCCCGCTCCAGCCGCTTCCGGAGTTCCGCCACCCGCGCGGGCAGCTCGCCGGCCCGATACCAGCGCGAATCCTCCCCCGCCTTTCCATGCAGCGCGACGGCCGAGGCCGCGACCAGGCTGGGATCCTCGTTCGGAAGCCGCGCAAGCCGGGCCGCGATGCATCCGGCCAGCACATCGCCCGTTCCAGCCACGGCCAGGTTGGCGTTGCCGAACGGGCACAGCAGCGCCCGGCCGCCCGGGTCCGCGACGATCGTCGGCGCCCCCTTGAGCACGACGATGCAGCCGTATCTCCCGGCCAGTTCCACGGCCGCGCGAACCCGGTTCCGGTCGATGCTGGATGCCGGCTCCCCGAGCAGGCGCCCCGCCTCGCCCGGGTGGGGCGTGAGCACCGTCGGGCTCTCCCGACCGGAAACTTGCCGGGCAAGCTCCGGATCCCCCGCGAGTGTGTTCAGCGCATCCGCATCGAGCACGAGCGGCAGCTCCCGAGCAAGCAGGCGTGCAAGCAGTTTCTCCCTTCCCCCTCCCCAGCCGGGTCCGGCCACGATCGCATCCGCGCCCTGCGCCTCGGTCGCATCGTCCGGATGGACCATGACCTCAAGGCAGGCCCCGGCCACGATCGGATACACCTCGCGCGGACAGGCGATGCTGGCAAGCCCCGCCCCCGCGGCCAGCGCGCCCTCGGCGGCAAGCCTTGGCGCGCCGGTAAATCCCATGCTACCACCAAAGACCCAGACATGCCCGAGCCGGCGCTTGTGCGCGCGCGGCAGCGGCGGCGGAAACCAGCCGCCGAGCGCCTCCCACGGCATGCGATGGGCCGTCGCGCAGGGGCCGGGCTCCGCGCGCTGGGCTTCGATCAGCGTCTGCTCCGGGATGCCGATCCCGGCGGGCTCGAACACCACGCCCGCATGCTCCAGGCCCTCGTTGAGCCAGACACCCCATTTGTCGGCGGCCATCGGCAGCGTCCAGTCCGCGCACACCGCCTCGCCCAGCACCGAACCGTCGTCGGCCGAAATCCCGCTCGGAATGTCGCAGGCGAGCACGGCGCGGCCCGAGGCGTTGACCGTCCGGATCACCTCGGCCCACCAGCCGGCGACCGGCCGGGATACGCCGGTGCCGAGCAGGCAGTCGAGCACGAGCACCGAACGCGACAGCCAGTGCGTGAGTCGCTCGAGGTCGCCCTCGGCAAGGCTTCGGATTTTCGCGCCCGCCCGGTCCGCAAGCCCGGCATGGCGCGCCGCGTCCTCCGGCAGCGACTCGACGGGCCGGAGCGCGAGCACGGTCACCGGCGTGCGCCGGGCAAGCTCGGCGGCCGCCGCATAGCCGTCGCCGGCGTTGTTGCCGGCACCGGCCAGCACCAGGATCCGCCCCGCCTCGGGCATCACGTCCAGCGCCCGGCGGGCCAGCGCATTGCCCGCCCGGCGCATCAGCTCGAAGCCCGGCGTGCCGGCTTCGATCGTCCGCCGATCGGCCCAGCGCATCTGCGCGGCGGTCAGCACGGGTTTCACCGCTCCCCTCCCGGGATCCCCTCACGTTCGGCCACCGCAAAGGCCATCGCCACGCCGTCGTCGTCGGTGAGCGACACATGCACGCACGCCACCCCGAGGCGCGCCGCCGCCGTTGCCGCGCCTTCGTGCAGCCGCACGACGGGCTTTCCGGAAGGCTCGTGCAGCGTTTCGATATGCCGGGGCGCCACGCCCTGGCGGAAGCCGGTTCCCAGCGCCTTGGCCACGGCCTCCTTGGCCGCGAACAGCATCGCGTAGCGGCGCGCGCAAGGGTTCTTCCGCCGCGCCTGCTCCTGTTCCCGCTCGGTGAAGACGCGCCGTTCGAAGCGGCCGCCGAAGCGCTCCAGACTTTGCTCGATGCGCGCAATCCGGATCCGGTCCACGCCGATGCCCGCGATCCGGCCGCTCACCGCCGCTCCATCAGCGCCTTGAAATCGGCCACCGCCCGGCGCATGCCCTTGAAGATCGCATCGGCCACGATCGCGTGCCCGATGTTGAGCCCGGAGATCTCGGCGATTTCGACGATGGGCGGCGTGTTGGCCAGCGTCAGTCCGTGGCCCGCATGCACCACCAGCCCCAGATCGGCGGCGAGTTTCGCCGCATCTCGAATCGCGGCAAGCTCTTTGGCTCGCGCCTCGGCCGTGAGGTTTGCATAGTGTCCGGTATGAAGCTCGACGACCGGCGCGCCGATCCGGTGCGCGGCGCGCACCTGCTCCGGCTCGGGATCGATGAACAGGGAAACGCGCACGCCCGCCTCGGCGAGCTTCGCGACCACGGAGGCAAGCCGCGCCTCATGCCCGCGCACGTCCAGCCCGCCCTCGGTGGTCAGCTCCTCCCGCCGCTCGGGAACGAGGCAGCAGGCCTGAGGCCGGAGCCTGCGGGCGATCAGCACCATTTCGTTCGTCGCGGCCATTTCCATGTTCAGGTGCAGCGCGCCCTCGCGGGCAAGCCGGGCGAGCCGTTCCATGTCGGCGTCCTGGATGTGCCGGCGGTCCTCGCGAAGATGCGCGGTGATGCCGTCCGCGCCGCCCGCCAGCGCCTCCTTCGCCGCCGCCACGGGATCGGGATACTCGACCTTCCTCGCTTCGCGGATCGTCGCCACATGATCGATGTTCACGCCCAGATGCATGCCCCCTCCTGACCGGCTCGAATCACCACCCGCCGGATGCGGCCAGACCGTCCGTCGGGCGGATGCCATGATGGCGCAGGATGTCCGCAATCCATCCGCGCCACAAGGCCGCATCGTCCGGACCCAGGCGGACGGCCTCGTCCTCGAGCGCGTCGGCGATCCGGCGGAGCCCCTCCGGCGCCACCGGCCGCCCCCGGCCGCAGGATGCGCAGGCAAGCCGCCCCTCGCGGCTCAGGACCATGCGCTCCGAGCAGCGGCCACAGTGCCAGCACCGGCCGGCCTCCCCCGCCCAGCCGGCGTCGGCAAGCAGGCTCCAGACGCCGGCCAGAAGCCCGGTGCCGGGCTCGCGATGGGCCAGATGCGCGAGCGCCCGGCGAAGCTCGCGGTAGCCGTGCGGGTCGCCCTCGGGAAACAGCCGGCCGGCAAGCGCGACGATCTCCATTCCCTCGAGAAGCCCGGCCTCGGGAACAAGCAGTTCGCCGCGTTCGGCCTCGAGCAGTGTGCCCATGCCCCGGCGCCCGGGGCGGTAGCGAATCACAAGATCGTGCAGCGGTGCGAGCGCGGCCTTCAGATGCCCGCGCGCACGCCGGACGCCGCGGGCCATCAGCGCAATGCGTCCGCGCTCGGAGCCGAGAAAATGACAGACGAGCGAGCTTTCCCCGTAGGGAATGCGGCGCAGCAGGAGCGCGTGTTCCCGAACCTCATTCACCGACCGGCCCGGCCCTCAGCCGATGCCGAGCTCGGACAGCCGGGCGGGACGCTCGAACCACTCCGGATCCACCTTGACGAACAGATGGAGCCGGACGTGCACGCCGAGCAGATCCTCGAGCCCCTGCCGCGCCCGCATCCCGATCGTCTTCAGCCGCTGGCCGCCGCGTCCGATGATCATCGGCTTGTGCCGCTCGGAGCCCACGAGAATCACCGCGTCGATCTCCACGGCGCCCGGCTGCTCGGAGAAGCGTTCCACCTCGACCGCGGTCTGGAACGGCACCTCCTCGTGCATGGCCAGAAACACCTGCTCGCGCACGTATTCGGCCGCAAGCATCCGCTGGGACTGGTCGGTGAACCAGTCCGGATCGTACAGCGGCGGCTGTTCGGGCAGATGGCGCGCAATCTCCTCAAGCAGCGCATCCACCTGCGTGCCGCGCCTGGCCGACAGCGGCACGTAGGCGACCGCATCGGGGTCCAGCTGCCGGAGCTCGTCGAGCCGGGGCAGAAGCGCCGCCTTGTTCACCCGGTCCACCTTGTTCAGCACATGAATCCGGGGAATCCCGAGCCGGGAGCCCGCAAAGCGCTCGATCAGCGCGCGCGTTCCGGCATCGAGCGGACGGCTCGCATCCTGCATCAGCACCAGCACATCGGCCTCCTCGGCGGCCGCGTAGGCGGTGCGGACCATCGCGCGGTTCAGCCGGCTTTTTCCGCGGTGGATGCCGGGCGTATCGACGAACACGAACTGCCGGTCCGGATCGGTGCGGATGCCGAGAATCCGGTGCCGGGTCGTCTGCGGTTTCGGCGTGACGATCGCGACCTTGGCGCCGACGATGCGGTTCATCAGCGTGGACTTGCCGACGTTCGGCCGGCCGAGAAGCGCGACGATGCCGGCGCGGAAGCTCATGCTTCAAGCGCGCGCAGCGCGGCCGCGGCGGCGGCCGTTTCGGCCTGCTTTTTCCGCTCGCCCGTGCCCTGTCCGAGTTCCCGGCCCTGGATGCGGCAACTGGCCAGAAAACGCGGATGCCGGCCCGCGCCGCGATCGGTCACCCGGTAGTCCGGCAGCCCCCATCCCCGTGCCTGGGTGAACTCCTGAAGCCGCGTTTTCGGATCGCGCACATCCTCGTCGACGACGTGCGAAAGATCCTCCTCCCAGGCGGCAAGCACGACCGAGGCCGCCCGGTCGAAGCCCGCATCGGCGAACACGGCCCCGATCAGCGCCTCGACCGCGTTCGCCGCGATCGACGGCGATTTCAGGCGCCCGTTCACACGTTCGCCCTCGCCGACGATCAGCACCTCGGGAAGCCGCCAGCGGCGTGCGATCCGGCCGAGCTGCTCGCGGCAGACCAGTCGCGCGCGCATGCGCGTGAGCATGCCTTCGTCCTGATTCGGGAAGCGTTCGAACAGCGCGCGCGCGATCACGAGATTCAGCACCGCATCGCCGAGAAACTCGAGCCGTTCCATATGCTCCGCGGCCGCCGAGCGGTGCGTGAGCGCCCGCAAAAGCAGCGCCTCGTCGGCAAACCGGTGCCCGATCCGCGCGCAGAGCGCGCGCAGCGCCTCCTCGTCAGGGCGTTTCGGCATGGGGCTCGAAATCGAAATCCAGTCGCAGCGCGTCGCGGACCCGGTCCAGGCCGCGAAGCTCCTCGGGATCGTACTCCGATTCCGGATCGACCTCCTCGACCGGACCCAGAGGCCAGATCGTCACATGGTAGAAGGACGAAATCTCAACCCGCCCGTTCTCCGCCTTGATTTCGATGTTGTCGTAGAACTCCTCGGGAAGATCGTCGCGATCGATGTACTTGATCTTGAACAGTTCGGGGAGACGTGCGCGGATCTCGGCCTCGGAGGCGTCGGACATGTTGCGCGCGATCGACTCGAACATGTCCTCGACCTTCCACTCGGCGTTGTAGACCGGAATCAGAAGCCAGCCATACCAGACGCCGACGGCCAGCGCCGCAACCAGCATCAGGAACTTGAACAGAGAAAACCCACGCTCGCCGCGCATTCCGCCCTCCATGCTAATGGATCAGATGCCCGAGCCGGCTCCAGCGCACCTCGCCTTTGGCCGGATCCCACGACCACCAGACGATGGCGGCCCGGCCCACCAGGTAGGATTGTGGCACAAAACCCCAGAAGCGGGAATCGCGCGAGTTGTTCCGGTTGTCCCCGAGCATGAAGTAGTGGCCTTCGGGAACGATCCATTCCCCGTCGCGGATCGAGTAGTCCTTGCGCAGCACCATGTGCCGCACGCCCATCAGGTCCTCCTCGTAGAGGCCGGAGACGTCCACGCTGCCGTCGCCCAGGAAGTAGGCGCGCTCACCCTTGCGCACCAGCGGCATTTTCTTGCCGTTGATGTACAGCTCGTTGTCGCGGTACACGATGTGATCGCCGGGCAGGCCGACGATGCGCTTGATGTAGTCCTTGTCCTTGTCCTCGGGATAGACGAACACCGCGACATCGCCCCGATGCGCGGGCCTCGGAAAGAGCTGGATGTCGGTGAACGGAATCCGGAAACCGTACGGATACCGGAGCACGAACAGATAGTCGCCCACCTCCAGCGTCGGCACCATGCTCGAGGAAGGAATCTTGAACGGCGCAACGACAAAGGAGCGGATCACGATCGCCAGCGCCGCGATGACCAGCAGGCTTTCCAGCCATTCGCGCCAGACGGGTTTGGCCTGTTTCATCAATCCTTCCCCTCACCGAGCTTGAGCACCGCCAGAAAGGCCTCCTGAGGCACCTCGACGCGCCCGATGGCCTTCATCCGCTTCTTGCCGGCCTTCTGTTTCTCCAGAAGCTTGCGCTTGCGGGTGACATCCCCGCCGTAGCATTTCGCGGTCACGTTCTTGCGCACGGCCTTGACGGTTTCGCGGGCCAAGATACGGCCGCCGATGGCCGCCTGCAAGGGCACGTCGAACTGCTGGCGCGGGATCAACTCGCGCAGCTTCTTCACCAGCTCCCGGCCGCGCGTCTCGGCCACCGAGCGATGCACGATCAGACTCAGCGCGTCCACCGGTTCGCCGTGCACGAGCACGTCGAGCTTGACGACATCGTCCTCCCGGTAGCCGGCCAGTTCGTAGTCCATCGAGGCATAGCCGCGCGAGAGCGACTTCAACCGGTCGTAGAAATCAATCACCATCTCGGCCAGCGGCAGGTTGTAGGTCAGCATCACCCGGCCCTGGCCGATGAACTTCATGTCCTTCTGGATGCCCCGCCGCTCCTGGCACAGCCGCATCATCGCGCCGACGTATTCCTCGGGCGTGAAGATGTGCGCGTTCACGGTCGGTTCCTCGATCCGCGCGATGCGCTGCGGCTCGGGAAACTCGCTCGGATTGGAAATCTCGCGCACGCTCCCGTCGGTCATCGTCACCCGGTAGATCACCGAGGGCGCGGTCGAGATCAGATCGAGCCCGAACTCGCGCTCGAGCCGCTCCTGGACGATCTCCATGTGCAGCATGCCGAGATACCCGCAGCGGAAGCCCAGGCCGAGCGCGGCGGAGCTTTCGGGCTCGAAGGTGAAGGCCGGATCGTTCAGATGCAGCTTCTCCAGCGCATCGCGCAGCTCCGCGTAGTCGCCGGAATCCACCGGATACAGCCCCGAAAACACCATCGGCTTCGGCTCCCGGAACCCCGGCAGCGGATCCGCGGCGGGCCTCCGGTCGTGGGTGATCGTATCCCCCACCTTCAGATCGGCCAGCCGCTTGATGCCGGCGACCACGAAGCCCACCTCGCCGGATTCGAGCCGCTCAACCGGCGCCGCCTGCGGCAGGAACACGCCCAGATCCTGAACCTCGTAGGCCGAGCCCGTGGACATCAGCCGGATCCGGTCGCCGCGGGCCAATACTCCCTCGAAAACACGCACCAGCGCGACCGCGCCCACATAGGCGTCGAACCACGAATCGACGATCAGCGCTCGAAGCGGCTCCCCGTTCCGGTTTTCCGGCGGCGGGATGCGCCGGACGATGGCCTCGAGCACCTCGGGCACGCCCTCGCCGGTCTTGGCCGAAACCGGAATCGCTTCGTCCCCGTCCAGCCCGATGACCTCGGTGATCTGCCGCCTCGCCTCCGGAACATCGGCGCTCGGAAGGTCGATCTTGTTGATCACTGGAATGATTTCGAGGTCGTTCTCGAGCGCAAGGTAGACGTTGGCCAGCGTCTGCGCCTCCACGCCCTGGGTTGCGTCGACGATCAACAGCGCGCCCTCGCAGGCCTGAAGCGAGCGCGAAACCTCATAGGTGAAATCGACATGCCCGGGTGTGTCGATGAGATTGAGCGTGTAGACCTCGCCGTCGGATGCCCGGTAGCTCAGGCGCGCGGTCTGGGCCTTGATCGTGATGCCGCGCTCCTGCTCGAGATCCATCGAGTCGAGCACCTGCTTCTTCATCTCGCGCTCGGTCAGCGCCCCGGTGTCCTCGATCAGGCGGTCGGCCAGCGTGGACTTGCCGTGATCGATGTGGGCGATGATCGAGAAATTGCGGATTCTGCGCTGCCGGTTGTCGCTGCTCATGGACGCGGCAGTGTAGCCCTGAGCCCACCCGCATGCCACCACACAGGCCTTGTCGCCCCCCTGCCCGCCGGTACCATCGGCATCGTGGAGGCGCATCGTTGGAGCTTGGCCTGATCTACGATCTGAACCTGCTGTTCAGCCTGCTCGTGCTCGTTCACGTGCTCTACCACCGCAGGCCCGCCCAGACGCTGATCATCTGGCTGCTCGTCGTGATGCTGCTGCCGTGGATCGGGGCGCTGTTCTATCTCGCGTTCGGTTCGCGCAAGGTGTTCGCCCGGCATCCGAAACCGAGGCTCGACTTCGACGCCACCTCGGTGCCCGCCGCGGATGTTCCGCTGCAGCACGCGCTGTTCCGGCTGGGCGAGGCCAACGGCCTGCCTCAACCGACACGCGGCAACCGGCTGATGTTCACGACCGAACCGGACACGGCCCGCTCGTGGCTGTTCGATGCCTGCCGCAAGGCCCGCCGGACGATCCATCTGGAAACCTACATCTTCCGGGCCGACGGCACCGGCCGGGCGCTGCTCGATCTTCTGGCCGAACGCGCGCGCGAAGGCGTGAAGGTGCGCCTTCTGGTCGATGCCTTCGGAAGCATGGGCGCCTACCTTCGGCGCGGCTTCTTCCGGCCGCTGCTCGAAGCGGGCGGCGAGGTGGTGTTCTTCCAGCCGCTGGGCTCGCTTCTCCAGAGCCGCATCAACCTGCGCAATCATCGCAAGCTGTATCTGTTCGACGAGCGCCTGCTGATCGCCGGCGGCATCAACATCGGTGACGAATACCTGGCCCCCCACCCCCAAGCCTGGGCGGATCTGACCTTCCGCATCGAAGGGCCCGTGCTCGCCCACTATGCCCGGACGTTTGCCGCGGACTGGCTCTATGCGACGGGGCAGGCGCTGAAGCCGCATCCGCAGGCGGACAGCGACGGCGCCGCAACCGCCGTCGTCCAGGCCGTTCCCTCGGGGCCGGACATGCCCGCGGACACGCTGAGGGAGGCTCTGGCCTGCGCCTTCCATCGGGCCGAACGCCGAATCGAGATCGTCACGCCCTATTTCATTCCGGATCAGTTCGTGCTCGAGGCCGTGCTGATGGCCCTCAAGCGCGGCGTCCGGGTCCGCCTGCTCACGCCTGAGCGGACCGACCATCGCATTTTCGACTGGGGGCGCGAACCCTACATGCGCGAACTGGTCGAGGCGGGCGCCGACGTCCGTTGCCTTCCCCACCGGATGCTGCATGCGAAGATGGTGCTCGTGGACGACGCCCTGGCGATGATCGGCTCGGCCAACCTCGATTTCCGCTCGCTGCTGCTCAACTACGAAATCGCGACCTTCTGTTTCGACGACGACACGCTCCGGCGGCTGGATGAAATCATCGAAACGCTGGCCGCGCCCTCGACCCGCCACCATCCGCCGGATTCCCGGATCAAGCGCGTGCGCGAAAACCTGATCCGGATCATCACCCCCGCGCTCTAGCGCGCGCTCAGCAGCGGATAGCGGAAGCGCGCCGGCGAAGACTCGGTCTTTCCCTCCAGGCACCGCGCCGGGCGCAGCCGGCCTGAGCCGAAGCGGTGATTGACCTCGTCCACCGCCTGCCACAGCGGAAGCGCGCGCTCCTCGGCGGCGAGCTCGCCGAACAGGTCGGGCTGCCGCCGCCGCATCCAGCACAGACGCCTTCCGATCACCCCGCAGCCGCTGACCTCCGCATCCTCCGGCCACACCGCCGTAAGCCCCCGCGCCGCCGCCCGCGCCAGCCGCCGGTAGTCCTGGGTGGGCATCCCGAGCGGCACCTCGGCGCCGATACGCTCGAAGTTCCCGAGCCGCAGCATCACCGTCAGCTCCCCGGCCGCGATGCCGCGGCGAACGAGATCCATCGACAGGCGGAAGGCATGCCGCATCAGATGCCGCCGCACCAGGGCGGGATCGCGCGTGCGCAGGCCCAGGCTTGCGGTTCGGGCCATCGTCTTCGGCAGCCTTGGCACAAGCTCCAGCGGGAACACCACCTCCCCGTTCAGCTCCCGCTGCAGATCCCGGCCCGTCTTGCCCAGCCATCGCCGCACATCGGCGGGGGCTGCCCGCGCCAGATCCCGGGCCGAGCGCATCCCGAAGCGGGAAAGCAGCGCAGCCCGCCGCCTGCCGATGCCGGGAACATCCTCGAGCCTCCGGGTTTCGAGAAACGGCTCGATCCGCCGGCCCGGCACGACGCGGCAGCCGTCCGGCTTGGCCGATTCCGAGGCCATCTTGGCCAGCAGCTTGTTCACCGATACCCCGATGGAGACGGGAATCCCCACCTCCTCGCGCACCGCGCGCCGGATGCGCTCGGCCAGCGCCTCGTAGCCGCAGCGATGCAGGCCGCGCAGGCCCTCGAAGTCCGCGAATCCCTCATCGATCGAATAGCGTTCCACGCCCGGCGAGAAGCGCTCGAGCACCGCGAACATCCGTCGCGACATCAGCCCGTAGTAGCGGAAATCGGCCGGCAGCAACACCAGCTCCGGCATGAGCCTGCGCGCCTCCCAGACCGGCATGCCGGTGGAGATTCCCCGCGCCTTGGCGTCGTAGGTTTTGGCCACGATGCAGGCATCCTGGCTGGACATCACGGCCAGCGGCCGGCCGGCCAGATCCGGGCGGCGCACCAGCTCGCAGGCGGCGTAGAAGCAGTCGGCGTCGATGTGCGCGATCGCCCGCGGCCAGTCGTGAATCAGCATCCGCGCTCAGCCCGGATAGCGGCGAAACTGTCCCACCACGACGCCGAACAGATCCAGCGCGCCGTCCGGGCGAAGATCGGGATAGTGCGGATTGGCCGGGCGCAGGAAATAGCCCCGGGCGTCGCGCGCCAGATACTTGATCGTGAACTCGCCGTCGATCCGGGCCACGACGATCTGCCCCTCGTGCGCGCGGTCCCGGCGCTCGACCACGACGTAATCGCCGTCGAGGATGCCCGCGCCGATCATCGAATCGCCCCGCACCTCGACCAGCACCGTGCGCGAGGGATGATCGACCAGATAGTCGTCGATCGTGATCGCATCCTCGAGCAGCTCGTCCGCCGGGCTCGGAAACCCCGCGGGCGCCGCCCCCACGCGCGGGCGCGCGAAGAACGCGCGCGTCGGCGCAAGCCGCCCGTTCGGCGCCCGGCGCAACACGCCGCGACGCACGAGCCGGTCCACGAACTTGGCCACGCCCGCCTTCGAGCGAAGCCCGATCAGCGTCCCCATCGCCGCATACGAGGGAAGCACGCCGTGCTCCGCGACATAGTCCTGAAGGCGCCCCAGCCGCTCCCGATCCGCATCCATGCCGGAAGCATAGTGAACGATCGTTCACCAGGCAAGCGGGGTGCGCGCATCCGCGGGCCGGCGTAGCCTCGCAGGCCATGAGCAGGCTCAAGCGCGACGAGCTCTTCCGGCGCCCCGATGCACCCGACCGCTTCCGTTTCGACGAGGCGGTCGCGTCCGTATTCGAGGACATGATCCGGCGCTCGGTGCCGGGGTACGAGCTCACGCTCGAAATCATCGGATCGATTGCCCGCCGCCACGCCCGGCCGGGAAGCCTGCTGCTCGATCTCGGCTGCTCGCTGGGCGATGGCGCGCGGGCCATGGCCGAAGCCGTCGGCGCCCTCGACTGCCGGATCGTCGCCGTGGACCGCTCCCCCGCGATGCTGACCCGGGCACGCGCGCATCTTGCCGGCCTGCCCGTCCGGCTCGTCTGCGCGGACATCCGCGACCTGCGGCCGGCGAACGTCTCGGTGGCCGCGCTGAACTTCGTGCTTCAGTTCCTGCCCCGGCGGGACCGCGCCGCCCTGCTTGCCCGGCTGGCCCGGGCGATGCGCCCGGGCGATGCGCTCGTGCTCTCGGAAAAGATCGAGCCCGCCGAGCCTTGGGCCCGGGAGGCGCTGATCGCGCTGCACGAGGACTTCAAGCGCGCCCGCGGCTACTCGGAGCTGGAGATCGCCCGCAAGCGGCAGGCGCTTTCGCGGGTGCTGATCCCGGAGCCCATATCCACCCACCGCCGCAGGCTGAAACGCGCGGGATTTTCCCGCATCACCGAACTCAGCCGCTGCCTGCACTTCGTCACCCTGCTCGCGATCCGCTGAAGGCGACGATGAGCCCGATGCCCCTGCACTGGCGCGCCCCGGACGAACTCGGAGCCGACGCGGCGCGAAGGCTCACGGCGCTGAACGCCGAAGGCTGGACGCGCGCCGCCCGCCACGGCGATGCGCCCCGATGGCGGAAGGCGCTGGCCGGGCTTCCCGACGCATCCGCCAGGCTCGCCGTCCGCGAAGGCGCCGTGGCCCTCCGCGGGGCCCTTGCGGAGGCGGACGCCGCGCGCCTTGAGCCCGCGCTGAGGGCGCTGCATCCCTGGCGCAAGGGCCCGTTCGACTTCTTCGGCCTGCGCGTGGACGCCGAATGGCGCTCGGACATGAAATGGAACCGCATCGCGCCGCATCTGGGCGCGCTTGAAGGATGCCGGGTGCTCGACGTCGGATGCGGCAACGGCTATTTCCTCTGGCGGCTGCGCGATGCGGGCGCGCGCTTCTGCCTGGGCGTGGATCCGGTCGCGCTCTATGCCCATCAGTTTGCGGCCGTCTGGCGCTATCTGCGCGATCCGGACGTGATGCTGATCCCGGGGGGCTTCGAGGAGCTTGCGCGCCGCCCCGTGCGCTTCGAGCGCGTGCTTTCGATGGGCGTGCTCTACCATCGCCGCTCGCCGATCGAACACCTGCAGGCGCTGCGCGCCCATCTTTCCGACGACGGGCTTCTGGTGCTGGAAACCCTGGTCGTTCGCGGCAAGGCCGATGCCTGCCTCGTGCCGCCCGGGCGCTATGCGAAGATGCGCAACGTCTGGTTCATCCCCTCGCCCGGCATGCTGGAAATCTGGCTGAAGCGCTCGGGGTTCTCGAAGGTGGACATCGTCGACATCACGCCGACGACGCCTGCGGAGCAGCGCCGCACGCCGTGGATGCGCTTTGAATCCCTGGCCGATTTTCTCGACCCGGACGATTCTTCCCGCACGATCGAGGGGCATCCGGCGCCGCTCCGGGCCGTGACCATAGCCCGCCCGTAGTCAGCCCCGGCGGCCGGCGTTCCAGGCCGCGATCAGCGCCTCCGCAAGCTCCGGCTCGCGCGCAAGATCCTCCACCCCCAGATGCCGGCGCGCGATCGGCGCGACGATCTCCAGCGCATGCGCCCGGTGCCAGGCGCGCGCGAATCCCTCCACGTCGAGCCTGCCGTCCTCGACGAAGTCGCGGGCAAGCCCTTCGGGTTCGAGAAACTCGAGCGGCTCGAGCACCATGACCTCGTATTCGTACGAATAGCGGTCGATGCCCGCGGCGTCCGCCAGCCAGTCGTAGAGCGCTTCGATGCGGCCGTCCGTCTCCCGCATCCAGCGGTCCAGATCCAGCCGCGCGCACGGCTGGAAGATTTCGCCCCGGAAACTGAAGGTCAGCCGCACGCGGGCGCTCGCGGCCGCAGGACTCATCCGCCAAGCCCCGCTTCGGCCAGCAGCCGATCGATCATGCCCGCCGCCTGGCTTGCATAGCCGCCGCCGAACAGATTGGCGTGGTTGAGCACATGGTAGAGGTTGTAGAGATCCCGGCGCACCCGGTAGCCGGGATCAAGCGGCCAGGCGGCGCGATAGGCGTCGTAGAACGCGTCGCTGAATCCGCCGAACAGCTCGGTCATGGCTAGATCCGCCTCCCGGTCCCCGTAGTAGACCGCGGGATCGAACAGAACCGGTTCGCCGTGTTCGTCGAAGCCACGATTCCCGCCCCACAGATCGCCGTGCAGCAGCGAGGGCACGGGCCGATATCCGGAAAAGAATGCTTCAAGATGCTGCGCAAGCCTCCGGCCCCGGTCGATGAGCCTTGAGGACGCGCCGCGGGATTTCAGAAGATCCAGCTGATGCAGAAGCCGGCGCTCGCGGTAGAACGCCAGCCAGTCCTCATGCCAGCCGTTGGGCTGCGGCGTGGAACCGATCGTGTTGTCACGATGCCAGCCGAAGCGCGGCGCCGTATGCCGGTGCAGCCGGGCCAGCTGTTCGCCCAGCCGGGCCATCGAACCGGACCGCTCCCGGCCAAATGCGATGTATTCGCATGCGAGCCAGCACTGCCCCTCGCTTTCGCCGAACGCGAGCGGCCGGGGTACGCGGATCGCGCCCGCCCCTGCAAGCTCGGCGAGCCCCTCGCGTTCGGCCTCGAACATGTCCCCGAATCGGGCGTCGTTGACCTTGACGAAGAACCGGCACGGCCCCCTCTTGCTCGCGCCCTCAAGCACATAGGCCCGGTTGATGCTTCCGCCGGAAACGGGACGAACGTCCTTCAGCTCAAGCCCGGGCGCCACCGCCTCGAGGGCAGCGCGGATGTCCTGGTGCAGTCGCCCGCCGGGCATGCGGACCGGCAGCCCGTTCAGGCCGCGTGCGCGAGACGGTAGGCCCGCCGGCGGCGCCAGCGCCGAAGCACCGCGATGCGCCACATCGCCTGGGTGCCGACATAGCCCAGCAGCGAGCTGATCACGCCCAGCACGAAGCAGCCGAGCAGAAACGGCTTCCAGCCCGCGGCCAGCGCCGAACTGAGCCAGGCCCAGGAAAGCTCGAAATCGGCAAACGAGGCCGCCTGCGCATCCATGCCCATCAGCCATGCGCCGAGAAGATAGGCGAAATAGAAGATCGGAGGCATCGTCAACGGATTGGTCAGCCAGACCATGCCGACCGAAACCGGCAGGTTGCTGTTGAACATCACCGCGCCGGTGGCGGCAAGCAGCATCTGGAACGGCACCGGCACGAAGGCGAAGAACAGGCCGATCGCCATCGCCCGCGCCACCGAATGCCGGTTCAGATGCCACAGCCCCGGGCGGTGGAAGAAGCAGGAAAGGCACTGAAGGTGCCGGTGATTGCGCACCTTTTCATGATCCGGCATGTAGCGCTGGATGACCTTCCGTGGCATGCGCCAAGGATGCGCCGATCAGGCGCGGTTGACAATCCCCTTCGTGACGCAGATCACGGTTTTCCGCTCAGTCCTGCATCCTCGGAAACACGGGCGTGGGCCGCGCGCAGCGGTGCCCCGGCTTCAACAGCCCCCAGCCGCCGTGCTCGGCAAGCCTGAGCTCCCGCATCTCGGGCTCCCCGTTCAGGATCTGCCCGAGCATCGCGCGTGCCTTTTCCGGCATGAACGGCGCAAGCATCAGGCCCACCAGGCGCAGCGTCTCGATCAGGTGGTAGAGCACGGCATCCAGGCGGGCATCCTCGCCCGATTTGGCGAGCACCCAGGGCGCGTTTTCCTCGACATAGCGGTTGCCGTGGCGGACGACCGCATTGACCCGCTCCAGCGCGCGATGGAACGCCTGCACCTCCATGGCTTCGGCGACATCGGCAAGCATTCCCTCGACGTCCGCGATCAGGGCCCGGTCCGATTCGGTCTCCTCGGCGGGCGCGCCCAGCACGCCGTCGCGGTAGCGATGCAGCATCGACAGCGAGCGGTTGAGCAGGTTGCCAACGTCGTTGGCGAGCTCCGTGTTGTAGCGCGCGGCCAGCGCCCGGAACGAGAAATCGCCGTCCTGCCCGAACGGCACTTCCCGGAGCAGGAAATAGCGCAGCACGTCGGCCTCGTAGCGCGCAAGCAGATCGTCGGGCCGAAGCGCGTTGCCGCGCGACTTGCTCATCTTCTCGCCCTCGACCGTCCACCAGCCGTGCGCGAACACCCGCCTGGGCAGCGGGAGGCCAGCGGCCATCAGCATCGCCGGCCAGTAGATCGCATGAAAGCGAAGGATGTCCTTGCCGATCAGGTGCACGTCCGCGGGCCAGTATTTGGGCACCTCCGGATCGGGAAAACCGAGCGCGGACAGATAGTTCGTCAGAGCGTCGATCCAGACGTAGACCACATGCGCCTCGTCTCCGGGCACGGGCACGCCCCAGGAGAAGGTCGTGCGGGAGATCGACAGGTCGTTCAGCCCACGCTCGATGAAGCTCACCACCTCGTTGCGGCGGCTTTCGGGCATGATGAAATCGGGATGCGTGCGGATGTGCTCAAGCAGCGGCTCCTGGAAGCGGCTCAGCCGGAAAAAGTAGGACTCCTCCTCCACCCGCTCGACCGGACGCCGACAGTCAGGGCAAAGCCGGTTCTCCCACAGCCCGGCCTCCTTGAGCTGGGTTTCGGTCCAGTAGGTTTCGCAGGGCACGCAGTACCAGTCCTCGTAGACACCCTTGTAGATGCAGCCCGCCGCATCCAGCCGCCGCCACATCGCCTGCACCGCCTTCTTGTGACGCTCGGAGCTGGTGCGGATGAAGTCGTCGTTGCTGATCGACAGCCGCGGCCACAGCGTCCGGTAGCGTTCGACCACCCGGTCGGCAAGCTCGATCGGCGCCATTCCCTTCGCCTCGGCCGCCTGCTGCACCTTCTGGCCGTGCTCGTCCACGCCGGTCAGAAAGAACACGTCCCTGCCGGCCAGGCGGTGGTATCGGGCCAGCGCATCGGCCGCGACCGTCGTGTAGATGTGGCCGAGATGAGGTTCGTCGTTGACGTAGTAGATCGGCGTCGTCACATAGAAGGTGTTGCTCATCGATGCCCGTGCCCCCTGACTGGCTGTTGCCGGACCGGCACTCTAGCGCGGCTTGCGTGCGCCGCCAGCCGTCAGCCGTCAGCTGCGGAGGGCGGCGCGCATGTTCAGCACTGCGGCGAACAGCGAGGTTGCGGGCCTGAGCGAGTGGCGCTGCACCTCTGCCGGCCAGCGCATCAGTCCGCCCAGTGCTTCATAGGCGGCCTCGGCGCGACCTGCGAACGCGCCGGATGCCGCCTGATCCAGCAGCACGCGCCCGGCGATGCGCGCGACCAGGTCATGCGGCAGGCGCGGCAGATGTTCGCGGATCCATGCCTCGATGCCGGCGACGTCCGCGCGGGCAAGCTCCGCGCACATCTTCTCCCAGGCGGAAAGCGCCTCGGCCACGGCCGGATCGGCAAGCGGCGCCATGATGCCGGGGCACCCCTCCGCATGGCGCAGGGCAAAGGCAAGATGGGCCTCATCCACGCCCAGCTCGATCAGCACCTGCCGGGATTCCGGCTCGGAAAGCGGCGGGCAATGCGCCATCAGGCAACGCGATCGGACGGTGGCCGGAAGCCGCATCGCATCGGCGCAGACCATCAGCAGCAGGCTTCCCGGAGCCGGCTCCTCAAGCCCCTTGAGCAGCGCGTTCGCAGCCTGCGCGTTCAGGCGCTCGGCATCGTCGAGCACGACAACCCTGCGCTCGCTCTCGGCCCCGGAAAGCGACAGAAAGGACAGCAGTTCGCGAACCTGATCGATGCGCACGTCGCGCCGTTTCTCCTCCCGCTCCACGATCAGCAGATCGGGATGCGCGCCGGCTTCGGACATCCGGCAGGCATGGCACTCGAAACAGGGCTCCTCCCCGTCCGGGCGCTCGCAGAGCACGCGCATCGCAAGCACGAGGGCGAGCCGGCGCTTGCCGATGCCGCGCGGACCGTGCAGAAGCCAGGCATGATGAAGTCGCCCCGCCGTGAGTGCCTCGGCGAAACGCCGACGCAGAGCGCCGTGCCCGATCACCCGGATCATGTGGACAGCTCCGGAAACGCGCGCGTCAATGCCGCCCAGGCGCAGCGTTCGACCGCATCCTCATCCGCCTCCGCATCGATGCGCACGATGCGGTCGGGCTCGGCCCGGGCCAGATCGGCGAACGCCTCCGCAACCCGCCGATGAAACGCGAGGCTTTCGGAATCGAGCCGGCTTGGCACCGTGCCGGCATCCGTCCGGGCGCGCATCCGGCTCCGGGCCTGCTCGACCGGCAGATCGAACCACAGCGTCAGATCCGGCCGGCAGCCGCATTCGGCGAAGCCGATGAGTTCGCGCACCTCATCGATCGCGCCCAGTCCGCGGGCGGCGGCCTGATAGGCCAGCGTCGAATCGGAATAGCGGTCGCACAGCACCCAGGCGCCTTCGGCCAGCGCCGGAGCCACAAGCGTGCGCACATGCTGGGCGCGATCGGCCAGAAACAGCAGCAGCTCGGCCTCGGCCACGGGCGCATGCCTGCCATCGAGCAGCAGCCGTCGGATCTCCCGCCCCAGCGCCGTGCCGCCGGGCTCGCGCGTGCGCACCACCTTGAGCCCCCGCGCTTCCAGCCGCTTTGCGAGGCGCCCGGCCTGCGTGGACTTGCCCGAGCCGTCGATGCCCTCAAGCGTGATGAACCGGCCGCGCCTGTTCATGATGGCCTTCCTCCTACCTCCGGAACCCAGCGCCGCACGCCCAGAACGCGGATGCCCCAGTGCTCCGGCAACTCTTCGAGAAATGCGTAAAGCTCGTCGAGACGGTCGGCCACGGTCCAGAGTTCGTGCGCGGACCTGCCGCCGCCCCGGTCGATCGCCAGCCCGTCCTCGCCCTGAAGCAGGAACTGGAATCGCACCATCGTCTCGGGCGGCATCTCGAGGCGAACCACCCAGACCTCCTCCTCGCGGCCCATCAGGGTGATCCTCCCCGGCTGCGCCGCCGCTCGATGTTCACCCAGGCGCGGACGTTGCGCTCGTGCTCGGCGCGCGTGGACGCAAACACATGCCCGCCGGTGCCATCGGCCACGAAATAGAGGTAGTCCACGTCGGCGGGATGCGCCGCGGCCTCAAGGGACGCCCGTCCCGGGTTGCAGATCGGGGTCGGCGGCAGCCCGTAGCGCGTATAGGTGTTCCAGGGCGTGTCGGTGCGCAGATCGCGGCGGCGCAGATTGCCCGAAAAGCCGCCTTCGGTCCGGAGGATGCCGTAGATCACGGTCGGGTCCATCTGCAGGCGCATCCGCTTCTTCAGGCGGTTGTGGATCACGGCCGACACCAGCGGGCGCTCCCGGTCGATGCCGGTTTCCTTCTCGATGATCGAGGCGATGATAACCAGGCGACGCCATTGCCTCCGGTCCGGACTCAAGGATTCGAGCACGGCCCGCTGCGCCTTCATCATCCGCTCAAGCAGCGCCTTCGGAGAAAGCGGCAGCGTATAGTCGTAGGTCTCGGGCAGAAGCCTGCCCTCGATCTCTTGGCCTGCCAGCTCCCGCATCGCCGCGCGCCAGCGGGAAAGAGGAACACCGGTCCGCTCGGCGAGAAGCGCCAGCACTTCCTCGGTGCGCAGCCCTTCGGGCACGGTCACGGAAAACCGCATCACGTCGCCGCGGACCAGCCGGTCGAGGACCTCGAGCATGCTCGCCGGCTCCGCAAAACGGTAGTAGCCATGACGAAGGCGCGCGGCATCCCCCCGGAGCCTTGCCGCCACGCGGAACAGCAGCGGTGAGGCGATTATCCCGCGCTCGGCCAGCAGCCGGGCGATCGTCCGCACCGAGGCCCCCTTCGGAATCATCATTTCGACCGCGCTCGGCGGCGCCCGGCGTTCGCTGAGCTCGTGCCAGCATGCGGCGGCAAGGCTCAGGAACAGGATCCCGGCAACCGCGGCGCTCAGCCGCATCCAGCCCATGCGATCGAACCTCAGCCGCATGCCCTGCCGCCCTCCATGACGGTCTTGCCCAGCCAGCCGGGCACCCCTGGCATGCCCTCGAGCACTCGGGCAAGCTCGCTGACGAGCTCGGGCCGGGGAAGCGGTCGGTCGTCGATGCCGGCCACGGGGCGGATCAGCCAGCCGGCGTTGCACAGCGCCGCGGCTTCCGCCTCGGCCAGCATCGGAACCGTGATGCGCGCCGGCAATACCGCCTCCAGCCTCAGAAGCAGTGCGCGGACCTTGCCCGGCAGCACGCCGGCGCCGTCGGCCGGCGTCAACCATTGGCCGGCAACGCGAAGGCAAAGGTTTGCCGTCGTCGCGCCCAGCACCCGCGAGCGCCAGCAGCGAAGCACCTGAGCGAAGGGAACGGACGGCGCATCGAAAGCCACCCGCAGCATCATGCGCCCGTAGTCGGCGCCGAACTTGGCCTCGGTCATCGCCATCGGGGGCACGCGCAGCGAACGCAGCTTCACGGGTGCATACGCGGACGGCTCCGGCGCCGAGCGGACCGTGCACACGAGCTTCCAGCGCCTAGCCGGCCATTCGTCTCCGGAAGGCTTCCAGGCCAGCCTGAGCACGACATCCGGGCCGTATTCCCGGGCTTCAGCGATCGCACGATCCACCGCGCGGCCGACGGCTTCGGCGTCCACCGGCAGCGCCGAAAGGCGCGCAAGCCCCCGGCTGGCCCGCGCCACATGGTGCCCGGGGTTCAGCACTCTTCCCCGGACCACGCGCATCGTCTCGATGACCTGCACGCCGTAATCCTCGGCTTGCCCGGGCCCGGCCGCCCGCACCAGGGGCGCTTCGGCCTCGAGGGTCGCATGCCCGCCGTCTTCATGGTAGAAGCCGCCCATGAGCGATTTCTACCTGCAAGCCATCGAACACGCACGTGTCTACGACGTCGCAATCGAAACGCCGCTTGAGCTTGCGCCGAAGCTTTCGGCCCGGCTCAACCACGAGGTGCTCTTCAAGCGCGAAGACCTGCAGCCGGTGTTTTCGTTCAAGCTGCGCGGCGCCTACAACCGCATCGCGCAGCTCGGCGAGCGGGAACGCGCGCAAGGCGTGATCTGCGCATCCGCCGGCAACCATGCCCAGGGCGTGGCGCTGGCCAGCCACCGGCTGGGCATTGCCGCCACGATCGTCATGCCGCGCACGACGCCGCCGATCAAGGTTCAGGCGGTCGAGCGGATGGGCGCGCGCGTCGTGCTCGCCGGCGACTCGTATTCGGATGCGAGCGAACATGCGAAAAAGCTCTGCGCCGAGGAAGGCCGGGTGTTCGTGCATCCCTACGACGACCCGCTGGTCATCGCGGGCCAGGGCACGATCGCCGAGGAGGTGCTCCGCCAGTGCGCGAACGACATCGACGCGGTGTTCGTGCCGGTCGGCGGCGGCGGACTGATCGGGGGCATGGCCGTCTACATCAAGCATATGTCCCCGAACACGCGCGTGATCGGGGTGGAGCCGACGGATTCGGCGGCGATGCACGATTCGCTGCGCGCGGGGCGACGCATCCGGCTCGACCATGTCGGGATCTTCGCTGACGGCGTGGCGGTCAAACAGGTGGGCAGGCACACCTTCGATCTCGCCCGGCGCTACGTGGACGAAATCCTGCTCGTGGATACCGACGAGATCTGCGCGGCGATCAAGGACATCTACGAGGACAACCGGACGATCGTCGAGCCGGCCGGCGCTCTGGCCGTGGCCGGAATGAAGAAATACGCCCGACGGATCCAGGAACGGGGGCGGGTGTTCGTCTGCATCAACAGCGGCGCGAACATGAACTTCGACCGTCTCCGGCATGTCGCCGAGCGCACCGAGATGGGCGAAGGCCGCGAGGCGCTCTTCGCGGTGACGATTCCCGAGCGCCCGGGCTCGTTTCTCGAGTTCTGCCGCCTGATCGGGGAGCGCAACATCACCGAGTTCAACTACCGGCTCTCATCCCGGGACGAGGCGCATGTCTTCGTCGGGGTGACGATCGAGGGCGAACAGGAGCGCCACGAGCTGCGCGAGCGGATGGTGCGGGCGGGGCTTTCGGTGATCGACCTGCACGACAACGAGCTTGCCAAGCTGCACATCCGGCACATGGTCGGCGGGCATGCGCCGCTCGTTAAGCATGAGGTGCTGTACCGCTTCGAGTTTCCCGAGCGGCCGGGCGCCCTGCTCGAGTTTCTGACCCGGGCGGCCGGGCGCTGGAACATCTCGCTGTTCCACTACCGCAACCACGGCGCGGCCTTCGGCCGGGTGCTGGCGGGGCTCGAGGTGCCGCCCGGGGAGCGGGATGCCTTCGAGCGCTATCTGAAGGGACTCGGCTTCCCCTACGTGGAGGAGACGGGCAATCCGGCCTATCTGCGCTTTCTCAAGTAGTCCGGCGCGGGCGCGCGCGGGCGCTTGAGGGCAAGCACCCGCTTCAGGTTCTGCTCGGCCATCTCGTAGCCGGGCAGCACCCGGAGCGCCTCGCGGAACGTGGCCTCCGCCCGATGAAGATCCCCCTTCATCAGGTAGATCGCGCCCAAGAGGTTCAGCGCCGGCGGGTTGAAGGGATAGATCCGCTGGAACTCAAGCCCGTACCGCAGCGCCTCGTCGAACCGGCGCTGCATGTAGGCCGTGCTCATCATCCCGAACACGGCGCGGAAGTTGTAGGGATCGAGCGCATAGGCGCGGCGGTATTCGGCCGCGGCCAGCTGGGGGGCGCGGGCCATGGCCATCGCCCGGCCCACATGCCATTCGCTGGCCACCCAGCGAAGCGGCCAGATGCTGAGCGCCACCGTGGCAAGTCCGATGAGCGCTGCCGCCACCTTCGGCGACGGAAGCGACAAATGTGCCGCGCGCATCGGCTCCAGCGACGCCCACCATGCGCCCCCGAGCAGCGCGAAGGTGAACATCGAGGCCGGATTGAAAAACACATGGTTGAACATCGCATCGAAGATTGCGGCGGTGAGCGCCATCAGGCCGGCGGCGTGCCAGGCATCGCCCCGACGCCACACGGCAACGACAAGCCTGAGCCAGAATGTTGCAAGCAGCGCGAGAAAGAGCACCGTCGCCGGAAATCCGTTCTGCGTTGCGATCTGGAGCACGACGTTGTGCGGATTGGTCGTGAAGGTCCGGTCGTTGCTCAGCGGATCGCGGAAGTCCGGAAAGCGGTTGCTCCAGTCAGGGTAGACGATGTAGAAGTTTCCGGTGCCCTGCCCCAGCCAGGGCGCATCCAGCGCCATCGCCAGAGCGCTGGCATACATCGGCGTTCGCGTCGTCAGAATCGGTGAAGTCTTCGCCCAGAACTCGGCAAGCGGAGGCTGCGGCGCGCCCGGTGTGAGGGTCACCTGCTCGGGCACCTCGGCGGCGGCGCCCAGGGTGGCGGACACCCGAACGAGATCCCGGTAATGATAGGGCAGCATCGCGTTGACCGCGGCGGCCGTGATCAGGGCCGAGCCCAGCCAGAACGCAGGCATCCAGCCCTTCGGAAAGGGCGGGATCCCGGCGCGCAGGCGCGCAAGATGCGGCGCAAGCGCGGCAAGCATCGCAACCAGGCCCAGAACCATGCCGCCCAAGGCGCCGCGGGAGGCCGCCACGAGCAGCACGGTGACGGTGGTGAACACCGAAAACCAGTTCAGCACCCGGGCCACGGGATGCGTGAAGAAGAGCAGCAGCCACATCAGCATCGGCACGAGCATCACGAGCACGTCGCCCGTAAAGTTCACATGCCCGATCGGCGAGAACAGCACGCTGACGTTGTAGCCCGGTTTGCCGTAGTCGATCACGTAGCCCCACCAGTAGCGCAGGGAAAACACCGCCGCGGCAACCGTCACCGCCCAGGCCAGCCAGTCGCGCCAGGCGGGATTCGCGCGCCAGGCCCAGACCGCCACCAGCCAGACACCGAGGCTTGCCAGCCAGAAGGCAAAGCGGATCAGACCCTCGACCGTGTTCGGACCGATCCAGACGCCGACGAACAGAATGACGAAAAAGAGCGAAAGCCCGGCCGCCGGCCAGGAAAACCCCGGACGCAAACCCCGATCCCGCCAGATCGAAGCCGCAAACAGCAGGCCCATGGCCAGGCCGCAGAGCACGAGCGCGGCCCATTTCGGCTCCTCGTTGGGCGCAACAAAGGGAAAGACACGCAGATTCAGGATCGGAAGCAGGAACACGAGCGGCGTCAGCGCAAGCCACATGGCGGGCGCGCGCCAGCCTTCCGGAGGGGAAGGAAGCTTAAGTCCGTTCAACGCCTGTTCCGAATCCGCCATGACCGGGCCAGCCTAGCGGCACGGGCCGCCCTCCGCATCCTCCGACACGGGGCGGAGCGCCACGGCCTCAACCCACCGCCCTCCATGGCGCGCGCGAAGCAGCGCGTTGCCGGCGCCTTTACCCAGCGCCTCCCGAGCGGCCGCATCTGGACAGAGCACGATCGCCCGCCAGCCCGCAAAAGCCGTGCGCAGATGCCGCCCGATGCGTCCGTAGAATTGCCGGACGGCCACCCGCAGGCGCCGCCCGTAGGGCGGATTCAGCACGACAAGGCCGCCCGCGCCTGCGGGCCTGAGAGCGAAGAAATCGGCCACGCTCCATGCAATCCGGCCCTCAACCCCGGCCGATTCCGCGTTGAGCCTCGCAGATTCAAGGATGCGCGCATCGATATCGCTCGCCTCAACCACGGGACGGGCGCTTCGAACGACCATCCCTTCCGCCTTTTCCCGTTCGCGCGCGAACACCTTCGGCCGGAATCCGGGCCAGTGCATCAGCGCGAAATCCCGCCCGAGTCCGGGGCTTAAGCGGGCCGCAATCATTGCCGCCTCGATGGCCAGCGTGCCGCTGCCGCACATCGGCACGATCAGCGGAGCGTCGCCGCGCCATCCGGCGGCGGCGAGCACGCCGGCCGCAAGCGTCGGACGCATCGGGGCGGGGCCGGTCCGGCGCCGGTATCCCCGCCGGTCCAGCCGCTCGCCGCTCGCATCCACCCGGGCCGTCACGCGCGGTCCCTCGATCCTCAGCTGAATGCGGGCAACCCGCGCGCCGTCCGCTTCGGCGCCGTTGTGGAGACTGCGCCCAAGCGCCTCGGCCGCAGCTTCGGCGATGCGACCGGTATGCCGCCACCGCGAGCGCCTGCAGATCACCTCGACGCATAGCGCAGCCCGCTCGGGGAGATAGCGCGGCCAATCAAGCGATCGGAGCCCCGCCGCAAGTTCGGACCATGTTCGTGCCTCAAACCCGCCGACGCGCACAAACACGCGTGTGAGCAGCCGGGAACGAAGGTGAAGGCGATACAGCTGGGCGTCGGTTGCCGAAAAGCGCAGGAATCCCTCGTGCGCGTCGGCATCGACCGCCATGGCCCCAAGCTCCAGTTGCGCGAGCTTCTCCAGGCCCGGAAGCACGGTGGCGTGACAGACATGGCGCCCCATGGCGGCATTGTAGCGTCAGGCCCCGGTTGGCCTAGCGCGGCGCGCTTGCTAGCGTCCGCGATTCCAGCGGCCGGGGTTTATGCGGACATGGGTTCCGGCCGGCATCCGTGCTGTCAGGAGGCGCGTTCCATGGGCTTTCGGCTGCCTTCCATCGAGCTTTCCGGAAAGGAAGTGCTTCCGCTCGTCGAGGGAGGCAAGGGCATCGGCGTATCCAACGGCGAAAGCTCCGGCGCCTGGGCGGCCGCCGGCGGCGTGGGCACGTTTTCCGCGGTGAATGCGGACAAGGTGCTGCCGGATGGCACGATTCAGCGCAACGTCTACCACGGCCGGACCCGCAAGGAGCGCTTCGAGGAGCTCGTAAGCCAGGCCATCGAGGGCGGCATCAGCCAGGCGAAGATCGCCCACGAGCTTTCCGGCGGCGAAGGGCGGATTCACATGAACGTGCTCTGGGAAATGGGCGGTGCGGAGCGCGTGCTGGAAGGCGTGATGGAAGGCGCCCGGGGGCTGATCCACGGCATCACCTGCGGGGCGGGCATGCCGTTCCGGCTTGCGCCGCTTGCCGCGCGCTACCGCGTCTACTACTACCCGATCGTCTCCTCGGCGCGCGCCTTCCGCGCCCTGTGGCTGCGTTCCTACCGCAAGTATCCGGAATGGCTGGGCGGCGTCGTCTACGAGGATCCCTGGCGCGCCGGCGGCCACAACGGGCTGTCCAACAGTGAGGACCCCGAGCATCCCGAGCCGCCCTACCCGCGTGTGGCGCTGCTCAGGAAAACGATGAACGAGTTCGGCCTTGAGCGCGTGCCGATCATCATGGCCGGCGGAGTCTGGTGGCTGAAGGAGTGGCAGGACTGGATCGACAATCCGGAGATCGGACCGATCGCGTTCCAGTTCGGCACCCGACCCCTGCTCACCAAGGAAAGCCCGATCTCGGATGCATGGAAGCAGCGGCTGCTGAAACTGAAGCCCGGCGACATCCGCCTGAACCGTTTCTCGCCGACCGGTTTCTATTCCTCGGCCGTCTACAACAGCTTCCTGCACGAGCTGTACGAGCGCTCCGACACCGAGATGGCCTACACCGACCACCCGGCGGGCGAGCACACCGAGCCGTTCACCTTCGGTGTGCGCCACAAGACCGTGTACCTCACCCGGACCGACCTGAAGCGCGCCAGGGAATACATCCGCGAGGGGCGCACGAAGGCCCTGCCCACTCCGGACTCGACGCTGATCTTCGTCACGCCCGAAAAGGCCCGGGAGATCCGGCAGGACCAGCTGGACTGCATGGGCTGTCTGTCCCAGTGCCTGTTCTCGAACTGGGCGGCGAACGAGCGCGGCACGACCGGGCGCAAGGCCGATCCGCGCAGTTTCTGCATCCAGAAGACGTTGCAGGACATCGCCCACGGCGGCGATCCGGACCGGAACCTGATGTTCGCCGGGCACATCGCCTACCGCTTTGCCGAGGATCCGTTCTACGCCAACGGATTCATTCCGACCGTCCGGCAGCTGATCGAGCGCATCCGGACCGGAGAATAGCTCCATCCATCCTTTGACATCGGGCCTCAGGGCATCTATCAATCAGTTTGAGCCGGTGCCCGACCGGTCATGGAGGATGTGAAACACGTGAGCAACGGGATTCCGGACGAATCTGCGAAGAAGCTGCTGGAAACGGTCAACTTCGAGCTGGACACCGATCTCAGGCTGCATCCGTCGAAGCTTGAACTCGGCAAGCCCGAGCTTCTGACCGATGCCCTGACGCTGCCGTTCGTCGACATCGAGAAGCATCTGGCCCGCTACATCGCCGGCGCTTCCGAGGCCGAAACCGAGCTGCTGCGCAAGAAGATGAAGAACTACCTGGCCCGGCTCAATGCGAACCCGCTGATTCCGCTGCATTTCCGGCTCAAGGTGCTCAACCGCTTCGAGCGCGAGCTCGAGCTGTTCGACGGCGAGATGACCGCCGCCGTTCTGAACGCGCACAAGATCGGCATCGAGATGGTCCAGAAGGCCGCGCGCAGTCAGCCGAGCTATTACCGCGTGCTGGTCGACATGGTCGCCAATGCCATCGAGCTTGCGGTCAAGCTGCTGCGTATCTCGCTCGAGCAGTATCAGGCACCGGCCGTGATTGCCACCCGGCAGGTGTTCGATCTGGCCCGGCTGGGCCTGAGCGTCGTGCCCGTGCTCGGCGAGGACGCCCTGGCCGAACGGGAGCGCGTCCAGAAGGCCGTGGCCAACCACGAACTGCTGCGCTGCATGGACATGTACGGCAAATCGCACGCCGAGCAGAAGATGTGCTGGGAAGAGTTGCAGCACCATGTCGGCGTGCTCCGCCCGATGTTTCTGCGCAAAGGCAGCAAGCGGCCCGAGATCAAGGATTCGACCATTCTGGTCACGAACACGCTCAAGCCCAACGCGCCGGCCGAAGTCATGGAATCCCTCCCGGATCCGCTGATCTATGATGCGATCGTGATCCCGCTGGACGAGTTCGTCGACCGCATCGTGACCGCGGTCAACCGCGTTGAGAACGTACTGCTGAACATCGACGCCCAGAAGCGCGATCTGCACACCGAGGAATCCCTTTATACGACGCTCACCGGCGGCAATGCGATTCTCGACGCGCTGCGCGAGAAGCAGCGCAAGGCCGAGCGCAAGGACACGGCCGGCGCCCGCGTGATTCTCGAATGGGATGCGGCCAAGGCGATCAAGGAAGCCTATACGGCGCTGGTCATGAGCGACTACGAATATGCGCCGAGCAAGGCCCAGAGCGAACAGGCCTGGTCGGTCGTGAACCTGAGCAACCACGGCGTGGGACTGGAGCGCGTCCATTTCGAGGGCTTCCCGACCGGCGTGGGCACGCTTGTGGGGCTGAGCTGGATTCCGCACGAAGGCGAACCGATGCTCGGCTTCATCCGCTGGATCAAGGAACCGAAGCCCGGGGAACAGCGCATGGGCATCGAGTTCATCCGCGAGCGCTACAAGCTGGTCAAGGGCGCGCTGATCGGCGGCGGCGACGATCTGACCGCGCACCGCAGCTGGCCCATCCTGATCAAGCCCGGGAAAAAGCATCATCTGGCCCTGTTCCCGGATCCGAGGATTTTCCGCAACATGGCCTTCGTCGTTTCGCACGAGGGCAAGAGCGCCCATTTCAAGGTGCAACGCGTGATCCGCTCCGGCCCCAACTACAGCCTGTGCGAAATCGTCCGGGCCGAAGAACTCAAGACCAGCCGAGGCTTCGACTTCTCCGAGGACTGAGGCCCTTACCCCTTCAGGCCAGGCCGAGCATCCGGCGAATCGCCTCGATGTGTTCCTCCGCTTCCTCCGCGGCGGCCTCGCTGCCGGAGTCCCGGTCCGACCAGAGCACCACCGAATCGTCAATCTCGGCCAGAAACGGCGATGGCCGGCTCGCCTCGGCCTTGCCGTAGCGCCGCCGCACCCGGGCGAGCGACAGCGTCAGCCGGTACCGGGCCCGGGTCATTGCGACATACATCAGGCGGCGTTCCTCCTCGATGCGTCCCTCGTCCAGCGCGTTGCGATGCGGAAACAGGCCGTCCTCCATGCCGATCAGGTAGACATGATCGAACTCCAGCCCTTTGGCCGCATGCACGGTCATCAGCCGCACCCGCCCGTCCGGCGCCTCCTCGTCCCGGTCGCTCCGAAGATGGAGCTGCTGCACAAAACCGGTGAGATCCCCACCGTCGCGGGCATGGGCCAGCCACCACCGGCGCAGATCCAAGACGTTGCCCATCCGGCGCTCGGCCTCGGCAGGATCGGCGGCGTCGTCGCGGATCGCCTGCTCTAGGCCCGACATGGCCAGCAACGCGTCGAAGGCATCGTCCGGCTCGCCGTGCAGAAAGCGGTGCTCGAGCGCGACGATCAGCTCTCCGAACGAGCGGAGCTTTTCGGCCTGGCGGTGATCGAGCCCCTCGTGCAAACAGGCTTCCAGCAGCGAACACCGAAGCTCCCGGGCCTGAGCGCCCAGCGCTTCCAGAGCCCGTGCGCCGATGCCGCGCCGTGGCCGGGCGATGGCGCGCATGAAGGCCAGATCGTCGGCGAAGTTGGCGATGAGCCGCAGATAGGCGAGAACATCCTGGATCTCGGCCCGGTCGAAGAACGACACCCCGCCGCTCACATGGTAGGGAATCCCGGCCTCGCGCAGCGCTCGCTCCACCGGCCGCGACTGATGGGAGGCCCGATAGAGCACGCAGAAGTCATCCCAGCGGGCCCGGCCGCCGGCATGCAGGGCGCGGATGTCGGCCGCCACACGGCGGGCTTCCTCGTCCCCGTCCGCACACTCCCAGATGCGGACCGGCCTGCCGGGCCCCAGATTCGAGCGAAGGCGCTTGCCAAGCCGTTCGCCGTTGTGCTCGATCAGGCTGTTCGCCGCAGTCAGGATGGCTTCGGTGGAGCGGTAGTTTTCTTCGAGCCGGATCACGGTCAGTCCCGGATAGTCCCGCTCAAGCGCAAAAAGGTTCCGGATTTCCGCGCCCCGCCAGCCGTAGATCGACTGATCGTCGTCACCAACCACGGTCAGGTTGCCGTCGGGCGGCACCAGACAGCGAATCAGCTCGTACTGCACGCGGCTGGAATCCTGATACTCGTCCACGAGGAAGTGACGGCACCGCATCCGCCACAGCGCCCGGACCTCGTCATGCTCCTCGAGCAGCCGGATCGGCAGCAGCATCAGATCGTCGAAATCCACCGCGTTCATTTCGGTGAGCAGCCGGTCGTAGCGCGTGCGGACCTCATCCACCCTCGCGCGTTCCGGCACCGGCAGACCGTTTTTCCGCCGCGAGACCGCCTCCAGCATCCGGGCGACCGCATCCGCGTCGGCGGCAAGGCCCAGCTCCGCTAGCACGCTCCGCATCGCCCCCCGCTGCTCGGCCGGCCCGAACACCGTCAGGTTCGGCCGCCTGCCGACGAGGTCCGCATGCTCGCGCACGATCATCAGCCCCAGCGCGTGGAAGGTGCAGATCCTGAGCCTGCGCGCCACCTCTCCAAGGCGTGCCCGGAGCCGCTCCCGCATCTCGCGCGCCGCCTTGTTCGTGAAGGTCACCGCCGTGATCGCATCGGGCGGCACGTCACGCTCGATCAAGGCGGCAATCCGCTCGGTGATCACGCGCGTCTTGCCCGAGCCCGCGCCCGCCAGCACCAAGAGCGGCCCGCCACGATGGAAGACCGCGCGATACTGCGCCTCGTTGAGGGATGAAGCGGACATGGGCGGCCAACTTTAGGCGTGCGCTTGGCGGACGCAAGGGCGCAGCCTAGCCTGCCGCGAAGCGCAAAGGGGGAAAGCCGATGCAACTGCCGGAACAGGTCTTTCGCGAATACGACATCCGGGGCATTGCGGGCCGCGAAATCACCGAGGACTTCGCCTACCGCCTGGGGCGCGCCTTCGCCGCCTTTCTGCCCGATCGCGAGTCCCATCCGGTGATCACGGGCCGGGACGTCCGCCTGTCGGGTCCGGAACTGCAGCAGGCGCTCCACCGCGGTTTGAACGAAGGCGGCGCGCATGTTCTGGACATCGGCATGGTGCCCACGCCGCTGGCCTACTTCGCCACCTTCCGGCGCGATGCGGCCGGCTGCGTGATGGTCACCGCCAGCCACAATCCGGCGGAATACAACGGCTTCAAGATGATGCGCGGCCGCGAATCGCTGCACGGCGCCGACATCCAGCATCTGAAGGCGGCGATGCGCATGATCGGGGGGGAACCGCTGGAAGAGGCCGGCACCGTCCGTCACGAGGACGTCCGTGAGGAATTCATCGATTTCGTTGTCTCGGACTGCAGGCTTGCGCGCCCGCTGAAGGTCGTGATCGATGCGGGCAACGGCCCTTCGGGGCTGCTCGCCGCGCCCATCTACCGCCGGCTGGGCTGCGAGGTCATCGAACTCTTTTGCGAGCCCGACGGCCGCTTCCCGAATCACCATCCGGACCCCACCGTCGAGGAAAACATGACGGATCTTGCCCGCACGGTTCGCGCCGAGCAGGCGGACCTGGGGCTGGCCTTCGACGGCGACGGCGACCGGATCGGCGTCGTGGACGAGCAGGGACGCATCATCTGGGGCGACATGCTGCTGACGATGCTGGCCCGCGACCTGCTCGAGAGGCACCCGGGCGCGACGATCATCTCCGAGGTCAAATGCTCGCGCCACATGTACGAGGACATCGAGCGCCGAGGCGGTCGCGCCATCATGTGGCGCACCGGGCATTCCCCGATCAAGGCCAAGATGAAGGAAACCGGTGCGCTGCTTGCCGGCGAGATGAGCGGGCACATCTTCTTCGCCGACCGCTACCACGGCTTTGATGACGCCGTCTATGCGGGCGCGCGCATCCTCGAGGTCGCGAGCCGCCACGACGGTCCGATCTCCACGATTCTGGCCGACATCCCCCCCTCGGTGACCACGCCGGAAATCCGCATCGCATGCCCGGACGACCGAAAGTTCGCCCTGGTCGAGGAGGCCCGCGCCCACTTCCAGGCCCAGGGCTACCGGATCATCGACGTGGACGGCGTCCGGATCGACCTTGGGGATGCCTGGGGTCTCTTGCGGGCTTCCAACACCCAGCCCTCACTCGTGCTCCGTTTCGAGGCGCCCGATCCCGCGCGTCTGAAGGAAGTGCGCGAAATGATCGAAGGCTGGCTCTCCGAACACCTGGAAACCGAGGCCGGCTAGTCGCGCCCCAGCGTGCGGTACCCGGCTTCGGCGAGCGCGACGAATCCGTAGATTGCAGCGATCCAGAGCAGTGTTTCCGGATCGTTCCGGGCCAGGTGCTCGAGCAGCATCGCGATCGAACCCAGCATGAGCAGCCATCCGGTCAGGATCACCGGGCGCCGCCCTCCGGTCCTTCCCACAAGACGCCAGTGCGCCACGCTGACCGAAAAGCAGACAATCAGGAACGTAAGGCTCGAAAACGACGCGATCAGCCCGAGACCGCCAAGCAGCGTGAACACCAGCGCAAGCGCCGTCATCGTCGCCACGGCCGCCCAGGGAACCCGGACCCGATTGCGAAACGAGAACGGACGGGGCATCTCGTGATTGCGCGCCATATCGGCCATCATCCGGGCGGCACCGAACATCGTGGCGTTGATGGCCGAGGCCGTGGCCATCATCGCGGCCAGATCAACCAGCACCGGCCCGGCGTCCCCAAGCACGGGCCGGGCGGCCACCGCCAGCGCGTATTCCCTCGCCTTCACCAGGGTGTGCTGATCAAGCGCTCCGACGGCCACGACGGCAAGAAGAACATACACCAGACTCACCGCGAGCACCGAACCGTAGATCGCCCGGGGCAGGTTCCTTTCGGGATCCCTTGCCTCGAGCACGGCGTTCGTGATCAGCTGAAAGCCCTCGAAGGCAACGAACACCAGCGCACCCGCCATCAAGGGAGCGAGCCACCCGCGGTCGGGCCAGGGCCGGAACCTGTCCGGTTCAACCGCGCCCAGACCCGCCAGCGCAAGCCCCGCAAGCAGGATCAGCTTGCCATAGACGAAGGCATCCTCGGTAAGCCCGCTCATTCTTGCGCCCCGAAGGTTGACGTACATGAATGCGACGAGCACCAGAACCGAAAGTCCGTGCCGAAGCGCTACGGAGCCGGGCCAGCCCAGAAGATCGGCGCCGTAGGCTCCGAAGGTGAACGCATACAGCGCCAGCGTGCCGATGTATCCGACAATGACCGTCCAGCCGGTGACGGCGGCGATCCAGGGGCTGTCCGGAAATGCGTAGTCAAGGTAGGTGAAGCTTGCGCCCTCGGTTCGATACCGGAGCGCCAGACGCACATAGGAGTAGCCGGCAAACATCGCCACGGCCCCACCCAGGGCGAAGGCCAGCGGCGCCGCATTGCCGGCAATACCCACGGCAAGCCCCAGCACCGAGAAGATGCCGCCGCCGATCATGCCGCCGATGCCGATCGCGAGAAGCTCGATCAGTCCAAGCGCCTTCGACGAAGCCGTATCCGTGACGCCCACGCCCCCTCCGCCGGCCGTTGCCTTTCATCAGTATAGCGCAACCGGGGAGCGTGGAAAAAAGGCCGGCTCCTTCAGCCTGCGCAGGCGTAGGCCGGGGCGGATGGCGCCGTCGGAAGCATCGCCACAAACCGCCGCTGGGCGGCCAGCAGAGCCAGTGCCTGGCCGATGGCGTGACGACCTTCAAGCGCATCCTGCATCGCGCGCTCCACAAGGGCCATCACCCGGCGCTGGCGGCGGGAAAGCTGCACCAGTTCCTCCCGCCATCGTGCCCTCTCGGCTTCGGGAGCCGACTGGCATGCCCGGACCAGGCGATCCAGCGCCTGTCGATAGGCTTCGGTCTGAACTCCAAGCCGATCCCAGCGGCCCGCCCGGACCAGCGCCTCGCAATGCGCAAGTTCGCTGCGGGCGTGCTCCATCAGCGCGGTGGGATCCTCAGGCGTGGGCGACATGAGCCTCGCTCCCCGACTCAGCAGAAGCGGCCGCATTCTGACGGTTGGCGAGCTCCGTCCAGCCTTCGCGCAGCGTCTGAACGAGCTGCATGACCTCGTCCACCGCCTCGGTCGAACGTGAGCACAGCCCGTCGGTCAGCCGGTTCATCATGTACTGGTAGAGGCTTGCGAGGCTCGCCGCGATGTCGCCGCCCGCCTCCATGTCGAGCGAGGTGGACAGTTCAATCAATGCTTCCATCGCCCGGCCGGTGTGTTCGGCCTCGGCGGCCAGATCCCGCGCCTCGATCGCCTGACGCGCCCTGGCCAGGGACCTGAACAATGCCTCGTAGGTGAGAAGCACGAGCCCCAGCGGTCCCGCCCCCTGCACCTGCTGTCCCTGATATGCCTTGTATCCGGTCATCTCCTGCCTCCTTGCCCGATTCATCCGGCGTTCCTCGCGCTGATAGGATTTATCGGCTGCCGGAGGGCCGACTGAAGCGATTAGTTGTTCTTCGCATTCATCGCGTCGATCTGGGCGGTGAGGTAGTCGCCCGTCGACTGAAACAGCGCCATCGCCTCCTCCATGCGGGCGAACGACTTGGTGAGCTGCTCCCGCTTGATCGCGAGCTGTCGCTCCAGATCGCTGATCTGGGCATCGATTGCATCGGCCACCGACTGCTCGGCCTGGACCGCCTGGTTGATCAGCCCCACAACCGGGTTCGCGAACATGTCCAGAAGTCCGCGATAGGAGGCGGCAATTCCGACCCCGAGGGAAATGTCGCCGACCGCTCCGGTGGCCGAGCCCTGGTACATCACCACAAGCCCGTTGACATCCCCTGTGGTTCCGGTCAGCAGCTGACCTGAGCCCGTGGCCGCAAGACCGTTGATCGTGCCGGCCACGTCCTGTCCCGATGCGGTCTGGTTCGGAATGCCCAGGCCATCCACACTCTGGCTGATGCTGAACGAGTAGGCGGAGCCATAGTCGCGAGCCTGAATGCGCACCCCTGTGCCGGCAGCCAGCGCTTCCAGCCGGAGTGCGGAACGCCCTTCGGTCACGACCGTATCGGTGCCGAAATCGAGCGTTCCCCCGCCTTCGTTGTTGGCGGTGAGCGCAAGCGAAAGCTGGCTGGCACCACTCTGGTTCTCGGTGAGCGTGATGTGCCCGGACGCATCGATCGCCGCGGTGGCCTGCTGGCCGAAGGCCTGGTTGATGGTCGTCAGCAAGTCGCCGAGCGTATCCGTGGCGGGATCGAGAATCGTGAAGCTTGCGTTGACGCTGGCCCCCGACCGCGTGGTGCCGCCGATCGTGATGGTATCGCCGGCGGCAACACCCAGGCCCAGCTGGGCGAAGGTTGTCGAACCGGTGGCCGGCTGCCCTCCAGCCGTAAGCGCGGCGCTCAGCTGATGGGTTTCGGTATAGCTCTTGGCAAACTCGGCATTCAACGCATCGATCACCTGCTGCTGGTTCATGCCTGCCGTAAGCGCGACGACCGCCTGGGCGCCGGCGCCGGTCGTGATGGTCACTGTTTCGGCTGAAGCCAGCGTACCCGCAACCAGGTCGGTCGTGCCGGTCACGGCCGCGCGTGTGGCCGGCTGGGTGATGTTGACGCTGTAGGTGCCCGAGGGGCTGTTCTGGCTGGTGATGTAGCTCAGAAGATCGTTGTTGCTCGTGCCGCTGGCCACGAACACGTCGCGGATCGCGTCGACATCGGTGTTCAGAAAGCTGTCGAACAGGTCGGGATTGATCTGAAGGTGGCCCTGAGCATCGGGTTCCACGCCGATCTTGACCAGCGAATTCCGATCCGGGGCCAGACCCGGAACCGTCGCCATCAGGCTGTCGGTCAGCGCGCGCTGGATGCTGGTCAGCAGCGGGTCGCCGGCGAGCACACCGCCCGTGCCGGTCTTCTCATCGAACTTGAACTGCTCGTTGATGAAATCCTGCACCGCATTGAACTGGTCCACGAAGGACTGCACGGATGCGCGCACCGCCTCCCGGTCCACATTGATGTCCATCGTGATCGTGGTGTTGGGATCGGCCTGCTTCAAATCGATCGTGACGCCCGCCAGGGCATCGGAAATCTTGTTGCTGGAGCGCGTGACGGTCAGGCCGTCGAGCGTGATGACGGCGTCCTGGGGTGTCTGCAGCGTCTGGCGCGCGTTGGTCTGACCCGCCGAGCCCAGATTGAGACCCGCCAGCGGGCCGCCCGCGTCGAGATCGGCTCCGGTGAGCGTGAATCCGGTTGCTCCGGTCGCATCGCTGGTGAGCACCAGCCGGTAATCGCCGGCGGCCGACTTGATGATCGTGGCGGTTACGCCCGTCGGGTTGCTGCCGCTGTTGGCCTGGTTGATCGCGGCCGCGATATCCCGCAGCGAATCGCCGGCCTGAACCGTGATGGTGGCGCCGTTGACCTGGAAGCTTCCGGAAAGGCCCAGCGCCTGGGTGTCGCTGGCCGCGGCCGCCCCCGTGGAATCCTGGACGGCGGCCGAAGATGCCTCCCGCTGCGCCTGAGCAAGCTGCTGGACGACGATGGTATGGGCGCCCGCGGCAAGACCTGTGGTGCCGCTTACGTCGATCAGGGATGAGGCCGGCACCGACGGATTGCTCGAAGCCAGCGTCGCCGTATAACTGTAGAAGGTGGATGGATCGGAAAGGTTCAGCGCGGTGTTCTTCAGGTCCAGCATCGCCGCGTTCAGCGTGGCCAGCGCATCCTGGCGCGCCAGCACCCGATCCTTCTTGGCGTTCAGATTGTCGATCTGAACACGACGGGCGGCCAACAGTTCGTCGACCGCCCCTTTCGTGTCGAAGCCCGCAACAAGCCCCGAGATGGAGGAAAGCCCGGCCATATCAGGCCTTCCGGTCCAGAAGCAGCCCGAGCATCTCGCGCATGGCGACCTGGTGCTCGATGAACTCCTTGGGCGGGATTTCCTTGACCACCTCGCCGGTGCGGGCATCACGTACCTGGACATAAATCTGGCCGAGCCGCTCCTCGTACCCGAATCCGATCGTCCGGTTCATGCCGGCAAGCTCGCGATTCGCCTGCTCAACCGCCTTCTGAACGTCCTGTTCCGTCGGCTGGCGGGACGCCTTCTCGGCCAGGGGAGCCTGCGGCCGCTGTTCGGGCTGGGCATTGGCCGGCGTACCGGCAGAAGGGGAAGGACGAACGTCAACGGATGCCGGAGACAGCACGGCGCCGACACTGGTTGCAACGACAGCGACCATGGCGGTTACCTCCTTATCCGTTGGATCGGCCTAGATCCCCCGGCGCGGAGCCGGGGGATCCTGCCGTCTCATCCTTACCTGAACAGGCTCAGGACGTTCTGCGATGCCTGGTTGGCCTGGGCCAGCATGGCCGTACCGGCCTGCACCAGGATCTTGCTCTTCGTGAAGTTCGCCATCTCGGAGGCCATGTCGGCATCCTTGATGACGGACACGCTCGCGGCGTTCTGCTCGATCTGCGTGGCCAGGTTCGCGCTGACGTATTCGAGGCGGTTCTGAACCGCGCCAAAGTCCGCGCGCTTGCTGGCGATCGTATCCAGTGCCGTCTGGGCGGTCTGGATGTAGGTCTTGGCCGCGGTGACGGTCGTGAAGGCCGAGGCCGCACTGCCAGCGAGTCCCAGACCGGTGGACGTGAATGCCTGAGTCATGGCCACGCTCACCGTGCTGTAGGTCGCAGCACCCGTACCGGTGCCGATCTTCGTCGAGTCACCGACGATGAACGACTTGTTCAGCGTGCCGTCGAGCAGCGCGGTGCCGTTGTAGTTCGTGCCCTTCGCGATCTGGTCGATCTGGGCTTCCAGCGCCTTGCGCTCGGCCTCGAGCTTGCCGAGTTCACCCGAGTTCTGGCCGCTCGCGGCCTGGGTGGCCAGGGTCTGGATGCGAATGACCATGTTCTGGATCTCATTGATCGCAGCATCGGCCATCTTCACCATCGCCTGGGCCTGGGTGGCGTTGAGCGCGGCGGCCTTCAGCCGGGCACCCTGACCTTCCAGCTTGGTCGCGATGCCGTAGCCTGCGGCATCATCGCCCGCGCTGTTGATCCGGTAGCCCGAGCTCAAGCGCTCCAGCGACTTGTTCATGTCGATGTTGTTCGCGTTGAGGTGCTTCAGTGCCGTAATGGCGGCGTTGTTGGTCTGAACGACGAGTCCTGACATTGTGTACTCTCCTTGTGTTGTGGTTTCATGGCGACTTCCTGCCCTGCCATGCCGGCTTTGCCGGAATCGACGCCTTGGCGTCTGGGGGTATCTATCGGGGGCGGATCAGGCGACTTTAGTTTTTCGATCGGACTCGTCGTTCGCGCCCAGCGCCTCCTTCAGGGGGCCCAGATGCCGCTCGAAGCGCCGCCAGCGGGCCACCGAGTCCCGATAGATCGGGCGGCGCACCTGGGCGACACTGGTCGTGCGCACGGTCCGGCGGCTGCGGTAGAAGTGCAGGCAGTCCTCATGCCACTCCAGCCCGCAGAACGCGAGCATTCTCCGGACCACCCGCTCGGGGTCCTCGACCAGCCGCTCGTAGTCCACTTCCAGGAAACGGTCCGGAGAAAGCGTGGCGCGCCAGTGCGCCATCATCCGCTGATAGAGGCGGTAGTGCTCGCCCAGTTCGCGCAGGTCGTAGCCGAACTTGAACAGCACCCCGACGAAGCGGTTGGCGTAGATGGAAAAACAGTTGTCCATCGGATCGCGCCGGCAGTGGATGATGCGCGCCTTCGGAAGCGCGAGGTGGATCGCTCCGATCATCCACAGATTCGGCAGCGCCTTGTCGACGATCCGGCGCGCCTCCGGGTAAAGCTTGCGCATTTCGCGCACATAGCTCGCTCCCAGCTCGCGCAGCCGAGCGGCCTCCAGCGCGGCAAGACCCCGGATGTCCATTCTTCCGTCTTCTGTGCCGACGGTGAGGCCCACGAGATTGCGAAACAGGGCGCTTTCACCCACGCCCTCCACCTCCGGATGGGAGGAAAGGATCTGTTCGATCAGCGTGCTTCCCGATCGCGGCATCCCGACCACGAACACCGGCGTCTCGTCCGGACATCCGTCCTCGGCGCGGGTTGCGAACAGTTCGGGGGTGAAGGTCCGAACGATCTCCTCGAGATCCCGCTCATCATCGCGTATGTCGTAGACAAGCCGCTTCCGGTGCAACTCGTTGCCCTGCCGGTAGTACTCGAAGGCCCGATCGTAGTCGCCGAGCCGCTCCCATACCTTGCCCAGCGCAAACCCGAGCGTGGAGCGTTCATCGTCGCCAAGCCCGGGCCGGGAGAACAGGGCCTCCATGCGCCGGACCTCGTCGTTGTATTCCTTCGGTGGATCGGCATCCACCAGCATCCGCCAGGCATCGGCGAAATCGGGCCGGAGCCGGATCGCGGCGCGCAAATGTTCGGCGGCTTCAAGCATGCGCCCGGCCTCGACAAGCGCCAGGCCATAGTTGAACCGGATGTCGGGATGATCGGGGTTGCAGGCCACGGCCTTCGCCATCAGCGGCTCCCAGCCCCCGGGATGGTGGGTTTCCCGCCGAACGATGGCCAGATTCATCAGCGCCTCCCCGTGGTCGGGATCCAGCGCCACCGCCCGCTCGGCCGCCATGCGCGCGCCCGCGTAGTCCTGCAGCGAGATGTGCGCGCCGGCCAGCGCCGTCCAGCCCTGGGCATCGTCCGGAACCAGCTCGGTATAGCGCTGAAACAGCTGCAGGGCACGGCGGCTGTTGCCGGTCACCGCGTGCAGGCTGGCCAGGTTCCTCAGGGTGTCGGGATGATCGGGATGCGAAGCGAGCGCCTTCTCCAGAAGCGGAATCCCCGTGGCGGGCTGCCCGAGCCGGTGCATGATCAGGGCCAGAACATTGAGCGCGTCCGGCTGATCCGGAACGATCTCCAGCACCCGCATCGCCGCCTGTTCGGCCTCGGGCAGACGGCCCGATTGCAGCGCCTCGCCCGCCTCGGCCAGCCATTGCCGGATTTTTCGCTTCTTGTTGTTGGAAAGCCTCGCCATGGGCATCTCCCGTTCGATGGAACTCGGGAGACGGCAAGCAAGGAACACGCCAATCGAGGGAGGTTCAGTCCACGCCGCCGGCCTCATCGGGCCGCCAGAAACCTGCTACCGCATCCGGCAGCCCGAGATCCGGAAGTTCGCGGTGCCAGCGCCGGATCAGGGGCGCATCGCGGACCGGATCCACCACCCGGAAGGCCGCATCCCCGCTCTGGCGCGTGCCGAGCGCATCGCCCGCCCCGCGCAGCCGCATGTCGGCCTCGGCAAGCTCCAGCCCGTCGTGGCAGGTCTCCATCAGCTTCAGCCGGTTGAGCGCCTGCTCGCTTGCGTTCTCGCCCGCGATCAGCATGCAGTAGCCCTGTGCGTCGGACCGGCCGACGCGCCCTCGCAGCTGATGCAGCTGCGCAAGCCCGTAGCTTTCGGCCTGCTCGATTACGATGAGCCTTGCTTCCGGCACGTTGACGCCGACTTCCACCACGGTCGTGGAGACCAGCATCCGGCAGCGGCCTTCCGCGAAATCACGGAGCACCCGCTCCTTCTCCTTCGGCTTCATCCGGCCGTGCAGCGCGCTCACGCCGGCATCGGGAAAATGACGGGCCAGGGCCTCGGCGCGCTGCCGCACCGAGGCGCCGTCCTCATCCTCATCCACTCGGGGAACAATCCAGTAGATGCGTCCCCCGCCATCGAGCAGCCGGCGGATGCCGGCCTTGAGCGCTCCCATCCGGCCGGACGGCAGGACGCGGGTTTCCACGGGTTTGCGGCCCGGGGGCATGCCGCGCATCACGCTCAGATCCATGTCGCCATACAGCGCAAGCGCAAGCGTCCGGGGGATGGGCGTGGCCGTCATCGCCAGCACATGCACCGCTTCCGTCTCCCCGCCCTTGTCGGCGAGCGCCCAGCGCTGGCGGACCCCGAAGCGATGCTGTTCGTCCACGAGCGCGAGAACGAGCCGCTTGAAGCGGACGTCGTCGGACAAAAGAGCGTGCGTCCCGACCACGGCCCGACAGTCGCCCGAGGCCAATGCCTCGACGATCCGGCGTCGGTCCGCGCTCCTTGTCCCGCCGGTGAGCCTCGCGACGCGGATGCCGAGGGGCTCCAGCAGATCCGCCAGAGTCTGGTGATGCTGGGCCGCCAGCACCTCAGTCGGGGCCATCAGCGCGGCCTGGCCGCCCGATCCGACGGCGCGTGCGATGGCCAGCGCCGCCACCCATGTCTTGCCCGCGCCCACATCGCCCTGCAACAGCCGGTGCATTCTCCGTCCCGAGGCGAGATCGGCGGCGATCTCGCCCCATGCCGCGGCCTGCGCGGAAGTGAGCGGATACGGCAGGGCCTCGGCCAGCGCCGAGTCCAGCCGGTCGTCGGCGAGCACGGGGCCGGCGCATTCCGCCTGCTGCCTGCGCTCGCGGAGCATGGAAAGATAGACGATCAGCTCCTCGCAGCGGATGCGCTCAAGCGCCGCCCGGATTCCCTCCTCGTCCGGCGATTCCGGTGCATGCACGCGCTGCAGCGCCCGGGCAAGCGGCATCCCGATGCCCGGCAGCGCATCGAGGGGGCTGGCAAGCCCGGCGATCCGCCTGAGCGCCTGGTCGATGAACCCGCGCAGACGCTCGCTCCGGATGCCGGCAAGCTGCGGATAGACCGGAACCACGCCGGGCCGGAAACGCGCGGCCGGCATCCATTCGGGATGGGTCATTTGCAGGCGCCCCTGCCAGATCTCGGGTGTTCCACGCACGCAGATCGACTGGCCCGGCGCCAGCCGGGCATCGCGCATCATGTAGCCGGAGTGGAAAAAAATCAGCGAAAGCACGCCCGTCGCATCCTGAAGCGTCAGATGCACGCGCTGGGCGCGCCCCACGCCCCGCGCCTCCCGCGTCAGAATGCGCCCGGCAATCCGCGCCGGCTCCCCCGGCGTCAGCCGCGCGATGGGCACGATGGTACGGTCGTCGAGATACCGCCTGGGAAAATGCAGCAGCAGATCGCCGAGGGTGGCCGCCCCGCGACGCGCCAGACGCCGGGCGAGCGCCGGGCCCACGCCGTTCAGCGTGGTCACATGCTCGCCAAACACGCTATAGATCGCGGTGTCGCCCGCCATGAAGCAATGGTGGGACCGATCGGCCCGTCCTACAAGCCGGAGCGGCAATTCCGGGCGGCTGCCTTCCCAGCCGGAACCCGCGGCCCCAAAGCGGAGATGCCGCCCGGGTGGGCGGCATCTTCCTCTGGATGGTGGGCGATGGTGGGATCGAACCACCGACCCCTGCCGTGTGAAGGCAGTGCTCTCCCGCTGAGCTAATCGCCCCTGTTTCGTGGGGCGCGATTGCTAGCAAACCGCATCATCCCGGTCAATGCTCGCGGGCTTCGAGCGCATGGATCAGCGCCGTAAGCATCGCGTTGACCGGCGCATCCAGCCCGTGCTCCCGGCTGACGACGACGACCTGGCCGTTCATCGCCTCGATCTCGGTTTTCCGCCCCTGCTCGATGTCCTGCCACATGCTGGTCTTGACCGGCCCGAGCTCCCGGGTGATCCGCATCTGACGATCCACCTCTTCCTCGTCCAGCCTCGCGCCGTCGGCCACCGCGGCGCGCAAGGTTTCAAGCATGGCCTCGCGGGCGATGCGCGCCGTTTCATCGAAGCATGCAATGTCGCGCGCATGGCGCCGCGTAAGCGCCGTGATCGCATTGAAGCCGCAGTTCCAGAGCATCTTGTGCCAGAGCATCGTGCGCGCGTCCTCGCACCGCTCGACCGGAACGCCCGCCTGATCGAGCAGATCGAGCACCGCGGCCATGTGCTCCTCGTCGGCATGCGCCCAGGGGGCAATCCGGATGAGGCCCGCCGCCGAATGGACCACGCAGCCCGGCCGCTCGATGCGGGCGCCGATGAACGCCGAACCCGCAATCACGGGATGCCCGGGGAAAAGCCCCGCGACCAGCGCGGGCGCCTCGATGCCGTTCTGCAGCGTCACGAGGATCGCGCCAGGCTTCAGATGCCCGCGCATCTGTTCGCAAAGCGCCTGAAGCCCAGTGGTCTTGCAGGTGAGAAACACGACGTCGGCAGCCTCCAGGCAGGAGGGATCGTCGCTTGCCTGCACCTTCAGCCGCACCTCGCCCCGGGGCGTGATGTGCACGAGACCTTCCCGCCGCATCGCCCGCAGATGCTCGCCTCGGGCAAGAAACACGACCTCGATGCCCGCCTGCTGCATCAGGCTCCCGTAGTGGCATCCGACCGCCCCCGCACCCGCGATCGCAACCTTCATGAACCGCTTCCCCCTTCCTGACGCAGATGGCCGGATGACCCGCCGGATGCCTCCGGCTAGGCTAGGCGCGCCGGGCACGATGCCCGCCGCATCCTGCCAAGCTAACGGAGCACGCATCCCATGCCAAAGGAAACCCTGCGCGAGGAAGCGCTCGAATATCACCGCCATCCCACGCCCGGAAAGATTTCGATCCGGGCCACGAAGCCCTGCCTGACCCAGCGCGATCTCTCGCTGGCCTATACGCCCGGCGTCGCCGAGCCTTGCCTCGAAATCGCGAAAAACCCCGAGCTCGCCTACGAATACACCTCGAAGGGCAATCTGGTGGCCGTGATCAGCAACGGCTCGGCCGTGCTCGGACTGGGCAACATCGGGGCGCTTGCCGGCAAGCCGGTCATGGAAGGCAAGGCCGTGCTGTTCAAGCGCTTTGCGGACATCGACGTGTTCGACATCGAAATCGACGAATCCGACCCGGCGACACTGGTGGAAACGATCGCCCGCATCGCCCCGACCTTCGGCGGCATCAACCTCGAGGACATCCGCGCCCCGGAGTGCTTCGAGGTCGAACAGGCGCTCAAGGAGCGCGTGAACATCCCCGTGCTGCACGACGACCAGCACGGCACGGCGGTCATCATGGCGGCCGGCCTGCTGAACGCACTGCTTCTTCAGGGCAAGGAGCTCAATCAGGTCAAGATCGTATGCCTGGGCGCGGGCGCGGCGGGTGTTGCCTGCATGAAGCTGATCGAAACCCTCGGCGCGCCGAGGGAAAACATCCTGCTGCTCGACCGCAAGGGCGTGATCTCCAAGGACCGGGACGAGGAGCTGCCGCCGCACAAGGCCTATTTCGCGACCGACCGGCCCGAACGCACGCTGGCCGAGGCGATGCGGGACGCCGACGTGTTCGTGGGCCTTTCCGAGGGCAACGTGGTGACCCCGGAAATGCTGCGCACGATGGCGGAGCGCCCGATCGTGTTCGCGATGGCCAATCCCGATCCCGAAATCGCCTACGACCTGGCCATGGCCACGCGCAAGGACCTCATCATGGCCACCGGACGCTCCGATCATCCGAACCAGGTCAACAACGTGCTGGGCTTTCCGTTCCTGTTCCGGGGCGCGCTGGATGCCCGGGCGACGACCTTCAACGAAGAGATGAAAATCGCTGCCGTGCACGCGCTGGCGGGGCTTGCGCGCGAGGATGTCCCCGAGCAGGTGCTGCGCGCCTACGGACTGAAGGAACTCCGCTTCGGCCCGGAATACATCCTGCCCAAGCCGTTCGATCCGCGGCTGATCGAGGTCGTTCCGACGGCGGTCGCGCGTGCGGCCACCGACTCGGGCGTGGCCGGCCGCCCGATGACCAATGAGTCGGCCTACCGGGAAAGCCTGGCCGCGCGCGTGGATTCCTCGCGACTGTTCATGCGCGCGATCATGGAAAAGGCGCGCACGAATCCGATCCGGCTCGTGCTCCCCGAGGGTGAGGATGAAAAGGTCATCCGCGCGGCCATCGAGATGAAGGAGATGGGCATCGCCGAACCGATCCTGATCGGGCGCGGCTCACGGCTCCAGAAAATCTGTTTCGAGGCGGGCCTGGACATGGAGGGGATCGAGGTTCTCGACCCCGGCATCGAGGATGCGCGTCTGGTCAGCCTTGCCGAGTCTTATTACTTCGACCGCAAGCGCCACGGCGTGTTGCACGACGAGGCGCTGAGCACCCTCCGGGGGGACTGGAACGTGCTCGGAGCCATGATGGTCCGGAGGGGGCTTGCGGACGGCATGCTGTCGGGCCGGACCGCCCACTATCCGAACGTGCTCCGTCCCGTGCTGAAGGTGCTCGGCCACGACGAGCGCGGCCGGAAGTTCCATGTCTACGGCCTGTACATCATGATCATGGAAAACGGCGTCTATTTCCTGGCCGACTGCACGGTCAACGTCTCGATGAACGCCCGGGAACTCGCCGATCTGGCCGTGCTGGCCGCGCGCACCGCCTCCTCGCTGGGCTGCGATCCGAAGGTCGCGATGCTTTCGTTCTCCAACTTCGGGAGCGTGGACCATCCGGAAACGCGCAAGGTGGCCGAGGCCACGAGCATCCTGCACGAACGGCATCCGGAGATCGTGGTGGACGGCGAGATGCAGGCCGACACGGCCGTGAATCTCGAGTTTCTGCGCCAGTATCCGTTCAGCAAGCTCAAGGAACCGGCCAACGTGCTGATCTTCCCCACGATGCAGGCGGGCAACATCGCCTACAAGCTGCTCCGCGAGCTCGGGGGCGGAACCGCGATCGGGCCGGTGCTGCTGGGCCTGCCGCAGCAGGTGCACGTGCTCCAGACCGGCGCCGGCGTGGACGACATCGTGAACATGGCCGCGATCGCCTCCGCTCGCGCCAGGGATCCGGAGGGAAGCATCGTGCAATGGGAGGCAGGCGGGAGCTGAACGATCAGGCGCGGCTTCCGCCGTGCTTTTCCCTGCCGAGTCTGGAAATCGTCCGGCTGAGCGCCTCGCGCGTGCAGCCGAGCATCGCGGCCAGCCGGGCCTTGCTGACGGCATCCAGCCCCCCGCCCAGCCAGCGGAGCCGTTCGGCCACCGACATCACCGAAGCTCCGGCCAGGCGCTCGGCCTGAATCGCCTGCCGGGCAAGCTGGAGCATCGCCGGCTGCCGGCGCCACTGATCCAGCACCCGCCCGGATACCCGCCGCACAACCGCTCCCTCCGATCCCGCGACCAGCGAGCCGGTGCCGGGCGCCTCAAGCAGTGCCGAGGCAAGCCCGACCATCTCGCCGGGATGGTGGCAGGCCAGAATCAGCTCCCGTCCGCGCCGGGACACGAAGACATGATCGACCGTGCCCTTTTCGAGAACGAGCGCCGGGTGGACGTCGCCCTGCAGCGCGAGGATCGCGCCGGCATCGAAGACGAGGCTGCGCGCATCCAGCCAGGAATCCGGCACGGTGGTGCGCGCATCCAGCGGCGCGTCGGAGGGAATCACCTGCACAGCCCGATCTCCGACCGAAGCATCGGTCCCTGATCCCTATCGGCGATTGGCGCGGATACTTGATGGCTGCGTCCGGGAGCCCCGAACGGAGAAAGCGGTCAGCCCCTCGGCAGGAACGGCAGCGGGTTGATGTGCCGCCCGAAGCGGTGAACCTCGTAGTGCAGATGCGGGCCCGTCGAGCGTCCCGTCGAACCGATCCGGCCGATGAGCTGATTGTCCTCGACCAGATCGCCGACCTTCACCGTGACCGCGGACAGATGCCCGTAGCGGGTACGGTACCCATAGCCGTGATCGATCTCGACCATGTAGCCGAAGTCCTTCATCTTGCCCGCAAAGGTGACGATGCCGCGGCTTGCCGCCAACACCGGCGCGCCGAACCGGTTTGCGATGTCCACTCCGTGATGCGGCGCCGGCAGGCCGGTGAACGGATCCGTGCGCTGCCCGTATCCGGAGCTCAGCCATCCGCCTTCGGTCGGCCAGGCATGCGGCTTCGCCTCGGCCTCCGTGCGCTGACTCTCCAGCACATAATCAAGGGCCATCAACTGCGTATCGAGCTGCTCGAGGCGCCCGCCCAGCCGGGCGAGGTCGCGCAGCAGCCGATCCTCGATGCCTTCGGCGCCGGCGCTCTCGGTGCGCGGGCCGCCGAACGCCGGCGCCACGCTGAAATCGAACGTCGAAGCATCGAGCCTCGCCACATCGACGAGCTGGCTGCCCAGCGCATCCAGCCTGGCCACCCGGGCCTGGAGCCGGCCCAGCTCGCGCGCATAGACCGCAAGCTTCTTCTGTTCCGCATCGTTCTGTTCGCGCAGAGCAAGAAGCCTTGCCTCATAGCGCGCCTGCGCATGCGCCAGCGCCCGTTCGGTCTGCGCAAGCTGCAGGGCAAGCTTCCCGGCCTTGAAGCTTCCCACGATCCCCAGCACGCCGAACACGATCAGCGCAACGAGCAGGCAGGCACCGCCCAGAACCACGCCCCGGCTCAGGCGGAAGCCGCGAACCTCCCCGGATTCGGGAACGAGCATCAGCGAATACGTCTTCAAGACCGGAACACCCTCCTGCGCCGCCGTTTGCTAGCAACCCTGGCCGCAGGGGTCAAGGTTGCTGTGATGCAAATCACCATCTTGCCCACACCCCGCGTGCGGCTAGGCTGCGGGGCATGAACACCCCGAGCAGGCCCAGCATAGACCAGATTGGCAAGGTGCGCATCATGCGCCACGCATTGCAGGACATGCTGCACCACCTCCAGGCCGAACCCGAAGCCGGCTTTAGCGGCTTGCTCGTCGGCGAAATCGAGCGCACACCCGAGGGTTGCCTGGCCACCGTCACCGGCATGCGTTCCGTCGAGGATGCCGCGCAGGACAAGGTGATCGGCATCGTGCAGTCCGGAAACCACGAACACCCGCCTGCCTGGAACGAGGCCCTGCTCGCCAAAACCGGCCCATCCGCGCTTCGGATGCTGGTGGATCCGGAAACGCGGGGCAGGCTCGAGGTCTGGGCCTTTAGGCCGGACGGCCGGCCCGTGGAGATCGAGATGGTCGAGGATGCACCGGTTCCATCGCTGGGCCGAGCGGCGGCTTCAGGCTAGGCTTGGCGCATGCGCATCTGTCACGTCGGCCTGAACCATCGCACCGCGCCCGTCGAGCTGCGCGAACGGCTGGCCGTTTCCGAGACGGAAATCGGGGACGAACTTCGCCGGATGTGCGCGCGCCCGCCGATCCGCGAGTGCGCGCTGCTTTCCACCTGCAACCGCGTGGAGATGACCGCGGTCACGCACGATCCGGACGCCGCCGTCGCCGAGATCCACGAATGGTTCGCGACCAAGGCGGACATGCCGCTGGATTCCGTGCGCCCGCATCTGTACACGCATACCACCGAGGACGCGGTGCGCCATCTGTTCGCGGTCGCCACCGGCCTGGACTCGCTGGTGCTCGGCGAACCCCAGATTCTCGGACAGGTCAAGACGTCCTACGAACATGCCCTGGCCGCCGGCACCGCCGGCCACGTGCTGCACCGGCTCTACCAGGCCACGTTCGCCGCGGCCAAACGGGCGCGCTCGGAAACCGCGATCGGCCGACAGGCGGTCAACATCGCGTCCTGCGCGGTGGATCTTGCCCGCCACATCTTCGGCGATCTGAAGGAAAAGCGCGTGATGCTGATCGGCGCGGGCGAAATGGCCGAGCTGGCCGCCCGCCACCTTCGCGGCAACGGCTGCGCGGACATTCTCGTCGCCAACCGGACGCTCGAGCGCGCTCGGGCGCTCGCGGTCGAGTTCGAAGGCCATGCGCTTGCGCTGGACGAACTCGAGGAATATCTGGACGCCGCCGACATCGTGATTTCGAGCACCGGAGCCTCCACCTTCGTGCTTCTTCCCGACACGGTCGAACGCGCGATGAACAAGCGCCGCGGACGGCCGATGTTCCTTGTCGACATCGCCGTGCCCCGCGACATCGATCCGCGCGTCGGCGAGATCGACGACGTCTACCTCTACGACATCGACGATCTTCAGAAGGTCGTCCAGGGCAACCGGAAGCAGCGCGAGGCCGAGGCCGAGAACGCGCGGGTGCTGCTCGAGGAGGAGGCCCAGGCCTTCCTCGGCTGGCTGAAGTCGCTGGAAACGGTGCCGCTGATCCGCCAGCTCCAGAGCCAGCTGGACGCGCGCCGCGCCGAGGAACTGGAGAAGGCCCGACGCTACATGCGCGATTTCACGCCCGAACAGATGGAAGCCGTCGAACGCTTCAGCCGCCAGCTGCTCAAGCGCCTGATCCATCCGACGCTCACCGCCCTCAAGCGCCTGCCCGAGGACATCGAGGGCGACCTGCTGATGGGCGCGGTGCTCAGGCTGTTCGACCTCGACTCGCCCAAGGCGCAGGATTCCGGAGCCCGCGACTCGCGACATGAATCCCCGTCTGGATGAGATCCTCCGGCGGCGCGACGAGCTTGCCGCGGACCTCGCCGACCCCGACATCGCCTCCGATCCCCGACGCTACGCGAAGCTTTCGCGTGAATACGCCGAGATCGAGCCGGTCGCGAAGGCGGTCGAGGAGCACCGGCGGCTTGAGGCGCAGCTTGCCGAAAACGAGGCCCTGCTCGCTGATCCCGAATGCGACCGGGAGCTGGCCGAGCTTGCCCGCGAGGAAGTCCGCGAGCTCAAGCAGAAACTCGCCGAAAGCGAGGAGAAGCTGAAGCTTCTGCTGCTGCCGAAGGATCCGAACGACGCCCGCAACGTGATTCTCGAGATCCGGGCGGGCACCGGCGGCGAGGAAGCGGCCCTGTTCGCCGCCGACCTGTTCCGGATGTACAGCCGCTACGCCGAGCGGCGCGGCTTCAGAGTCGAAGTGCTTTCGGCCAACGAAACCGGCATCGGCGGCTACAAGGAAATCATCGCCCAGATCAGCGGCACGGGCGCCTATTCGCGCTTCAAGTTCGAATCCGGCGTGCACCGCGTGCAGCGCGTGCCGGAAACCGAATCGGGCGGCCGCATCCACACCTCGGCGGTCACCGTCGCCGTGCTGCCCGAGGCCGAGGACGTCGAGGTCGAGATCCGGCCCGAGGATCTGCGCATCGACGTGTTTCGCGCCTCGGGCGCCGGCGGCCAGCATGTGAACCGCACCGAATCCGCCGTGCGCATCACGCATCTGCCCACGGGCATCGTCGCCACCTGCCAGGACGAGAAAAGCCAGCACAAGAACCGGGACAAGGCCATGCGCGTGCTCAAGGCCCGGATCTACGACATGATGCAGCGCGAAGCCGACCAGGCTCGCGCCGACGCGCGCCGCGCGCAGGTCGGCAGCGGCGACCGCTCCGAACGCATCCGCACCTACAACTTCCCGCAGGGCCGCGTCACCGACCACCGGATCAATCTGACGCTGTACAAGCTGGAATCGATCCTCGACGGCGATCTGGACGAGTTGATCGATGCGCTGGCCACGCACCACCAGGCCGAACTGCTCGCCGCCCAGGGCGGCCATGCCTAGGACGGCTCGGGTCCAGGCCCGGGCAGCCGGCGGCCCCTCCGCGGGAGGGCTGCTGCGCGAGGCCACCGCCCGGCTGCTGGAGGCCGGCATCGACACCGCGCGCCTGGATGCCGAATGCCTGCTGATGCATGCCTGGAACAAGCCCCGGGCGTTTCTGTTCGCTCACATGGACGAGCCCGTCCCGCATGAGGTGCGCGCACGCTTCGAGGCGATGCTGGCCCGCAGGTGCAGGCGCGAGCCGCTGGCCTACATCACCGGCGAGCGCGAGTTCTGGTCGCTCCGCTTCGAGGTAAGCCCCGCGGTGCTCATTCCAAGGCCGGAAACCGAGCATCTCGTCGAGGCGGCGCTTCGCCTTGCGGGCACCGCCCAGACGGCATGGCGGGTGCTCGATCTCGGCACCGGCTCGGGCTGCATCGCGGTGGCGCTGGCGACTGAGCTGCCGCGGGCCCAAATCGTGGCCACCGACATCAGCCCCGAGGCGCTCGATGTGGCCAGGCGGAACGCCGAACGTCACCGCGTATCGGAGCGCATCGCGTTCCGGGAAGGCTCGCTCTATGCCGCGCTCGCCGAAGACGACGGTCCGTTCGACCTGATCGTCTCCAATCCTCCCTATGTGGCCGAACACGAGCTTGCGGAGCTTGCACCCGAGCTTGCGTTCGAGCCGCGCATCGCGCTGACCGACGGGGCGGACGGCCGGACGGTGCTGCGCGCGATTCTTGCGGGCGCCGCCGAGCATCTGAAACCCGGCGGGCATGTGATTCTCGAATCGGGCCCGGCGGGGTTCCCGGCCGCGCCCGATGCCCTCGTTCACCTCGGCGACGTTTACGACCTTGCCGGGGCGCTACGCGCGCGCATCTGGCAAAAGGCGGATCGCTAGACCGGCTTGCGCGCCCCGATGTAGGCCGCGAGCACGTAATCCTCGACCCCGCGTCCCGGCGCCCAGTCGCGGATGAACGCGCGCGATTCGTCCTTGGGTTCGATGGAAATCTGCACGAATCCCGCCTCGCGAAGCCACCGGTCAAGCTCGTCCAGCGTGGCCGCACCGGCCATGCATCCGGACCAGAGCGCGGGATCCTCGCGCAGCGATGGCGGCAGCTCGCAGCCGGCCACGACATCGGCGACGGCGAGTCTCCCGCCGGGCTTCAGCACGCGGAAGGCTTCCCGGAAGACCTGCGGCTTGTCCGGCGACAGATTGATCACGCAGTTCGACATCACGACGTCGGCCACGCCATCGGCCACGGGCAGATGCTCGATCTCGCCCAGCCGGAACTCGACGTTCGCAAACCCGCCGCGCTCGGCGTTCCGTCGCGCCTTCGAAATCATCTCCGGCGTCATGTCCACGCCGATCACCCGTCCCTCGGGGCCGACCTCGGTGGCGGCGAGAAAGCAGTCGAAGCCCGCGCCGCTGCCCAGATCCACGACGACCTCCCCCTTCCGGAGCCCCGCGATGGCGCGAGGATTGCCGCAACCCAGCCCGAGATCGGCGCCCTCGGGCACGGCGGCGAGATCCTGTTCGGAATATCCCAGGCGGGTGGAAATCAGCCGGTTGATCGCCGCATCGTCCGAAACCCCGCAGCAGCCCGCCGGCTCCCCGCAGCAGCCGCCCGCATCCGAGGTCCGCGCGACTTCGGCATAGGATGCCCGCACCTGCTGTCGAATACGGTCGTGTTCCAGGCTCATCGTGATTCCTCCTTGCTAATCAGAATCCATCGGAAGCAGCCAGCGCCCCGCCGCAGCTCGAGCCCTGGCCTGCCGTGCATCCGTAGCAGTGGTCGAGCACCGCAACGGGCCTTCCCTCGATCGACTCGCTCAGCAGGTCGCGGACGTGCATCGGGCCGCCGCCGAGCGGAAGGTCGAGCATCTGGTTGAAGTCGCAGTCGTACAGGTACCCCCGCCAGTCCACGCTCACGAGCGAACGGCACATCACCGACTCAAGGTTCTCCGGCCGGTGCGCCTGCTTCAGAAGCCGCATGTAATCGTCGAACGCGCCTTCGGAAACCAGCCGGCTGCCGAAGCGCTGGATGGGCATGTTCGTGATTGTCAGCAGGCGGTCGAACGTGATGCCGTAGCGCTCCAGAAGCTGTTTGCGGTACTCCGCCTCGAGCGCTTCCTGCGGCGGCGGCAGGCTTGGCCCCTGCGGGTTGTAGACCAGGCTCAGCCGCCTGCTCCCGTCCCGCCCGTATCCGAGCGCGTTCAGCCTGCGCAGCGCCCGGATGCTTGCCGCGAACACCCCCTTGCCGCGCTGGGCATCGACGTTTTCCTCGAGATAACAGGGGAGCGAGGCGACGATCTCCACCTCGTGCATGGCCAGAAAGTCGGCCAGGTCCTCGTAGCCCTCCTCCTCGAGAATGGTCAGGTTGCAGCGGTCGATCACGTGCACCCCGAGGCCGCGCGCCCGAGCGACGAGATCCCGGAACCCCGGATGCATTTCCGGCGCGCCGCCGGTGAGATCGAGCGTGCCGATGCCGAGCGTTTCCAGCGCATCGAGAACGCAGGCGATCGTATCCGCATCCATCCGCTCGCGCCGGTTCGGGCCGGCGTTCACATGGCAGTGCAGGCAGCGCTGGTTGCAGCGGTAGCCGAGGTTGACCTGAAGCGTCTCGATGCGTCCCCGGCGGATGGCCGGAAAGTCCGATGGCGTCAGTCGGGATCGCATATCGTGCATGGGCATCGCCCTCCTTGAGTCCGGGCTTGGTCGGATCCCGGGCCGGTTTCTTACACGCGCCCGGACGCTTGCGCGCATGATGCGCGAACGTATCATCGGGGCTTGCGCTGCGAAAGCGCTTGGGAGGATGGCATGAACGTCGATGAGGTGCTTCAGGCCGTTCGGGCGAAGAAGCCCGTGCACGACGAGGATCTCTCGGGGCTGGACTTTTCCGGTCAGAACCTGGAAGGCGCGGACCTTGCCGGCTGCAACCTTTCCGGCTGCAACTTCCGCGGCGCCAATCTTCGCCGGGCGAATCTGGCCGGCTGCAAGCTTGCGCGCGCCGATCTCCGCGAGGCGGATCTGACCGAGGCGGATCTTACGGACGCCGATCTGATCGGCGCCAGGCTCCGGCGCGCGAACCTCACCCATGCGATCCGGATCGGCGCGAAGATCCGCAAATGGGCGCTCAAGGGCGCCTACATCGCCGGTCCGACCGCCTACGTGGACTGAGCATGGCGGCTTCCAACGTGGCTTCGCTGCCGGGCGCGTTCCCGCTGCACGAAAACCGCGAGTTTCTGCGCGAGCACGAATGGGTCATCCTCAAGCTGCTGTGCCGTCCGGTCGCAAGCCTCGTCGACGCCGATCCCGAGGAGCTTTCGGCCGCCACCGGCGGTCAGATGAGCGTCGAACGATGCGACGAACTGATCCGCACCGTGCGGATCGCGCAGCTTCCGGGGCTGGGCACCTGGATCGCCCGGCTCCTGGCCGAGGCCGGTTTCAGCGACGAGGACGTGCGCCGGCTGCCGGCCGCGACGCTGACCGGAAAACTCAACGAAAAGGCCGGCTACCCCATCTGCAACGAGGCGACGACGCGCGCGCTGGCCTCGCTGCAGCTTCAGTGGAAGGGTTCGGCCTCATCCTGATCCCCGAACAGGAAGGCACGCATGAGTGAACGATTTCTGGTGACCGGCGGAGCCGGATTCATCGGCGCCAACATCGCGGCCGCCCTGCTGGCCCGGCCCGGCGCCGACGTGGTCGTGGCCGACGATTTCTCCTCGGGCGACTGGCGCAATCTGATCCATCTCGACTGCGAGGTGCGGGCGGCCGACTGCGCCGATGCCGATCTGCTCGAGGAGATCGCCGACGGCGGATTCACGGCCGTGTTCCACGAGGCCGCGATCACCGACACGACCGTGATGGACCAGCGCCGGATGATCGAGGTCAACACGAACGCCTTCGGCGCCATCCTGCATGCGGCCAGCATCTCGAACACGCGCGTGATCTACGCAAGCTCCGCCGGCGTCTACGGCAACTCGCCGGCGCCGAACCGTGTGGGCGCGGGCGAGGTTCCGGAAAACATCTACGGTTTCTCCAAGCTCGCGATGGATCGCCTTGCCCGTCGCTGGCACGACCGGATCGCCGCCCCCGTGATCGGGCTGCGCTATTTCAACGTGTACGGTCCCGGCGAACACCACAAGAACGAGCGCGAGGGCAACCGCACCGCGTCGATGATCCTGCAGCTCTACGAACAGGTGAAGTCGGGGCGCAACCCGCGGCTGTTCAAGCATGGCGAGCAGATGCGCGACTTCGTCTACATCCGTGACGTCGTGGCGGCCAACCTCGCCGCGCTCGAGGCGCCCCGATCCGGGGTGTGCAACGTCGGCAGCGGCCGCGCCCGCTGCTTCAACGACATCATCGCCGAGCTCTCGCGCGCCTTCGGCCGCGAGCTTACGGTGGAATATTTCGACAATCCCTACCCGTTCTACCAGATGCACACCGAGGCCGATCTTTCGGACACGCGCGAGCTGCTCGGCTGGGAGCCCGCCTGGCCGCTTGAGCGCGGCATCGCCGACTACTTCGCGCATCTGGAGCGCGGCCACCGCGGGCCGGTGCTGCCGTCATGACCCGCCGGGCCCTTGCGCTGGCGATCGGCGTCCTTCTTGCCGGCTGCATGCGCGAGCCGATCCACCAGGGCAACGTGCTGGATCGGCAGGCGGTGTTCAGCATCCACGAGGGCATGACGCGGTTTGCGGTCGAACAGCGGCTGGGCACGCCCGTGCTGAAGAGCACGCTGCATCCGGACCGGGTAAGCTATGTCGAGGAGTTCGAGGACGAGGACGGGCGTCTGGTCCGCCGGGGCATCGAGATCGAATACGACGCGGCGCTGCGCGTGCGCGGAGTTCATCGCTTCGGCTGGAAGGAGGAACGCTAGATGGCGCTGAAGCCTCCGGGGTCGCGCTCGAATCTCGAGCTGATCGTCTACGGAGCGCTCGTGCTCGGGCAGGTGGCGCTGATGATCGGCGGCAATCTGCTGCTCGCCTGGGTGGTGCTGGGGATGTTCGGCGTGGGCGGCGGCCTTGCCGATGCGGCCGAGTTCACGGGCCTGGGCCGCGGGTGGCTGGTGCTGGCGATGCTGGGCGCCGTCGCCCTCGACGGCTGGGTGCTCTGGCATCGCCATCAGGAGCGCAAGAAGGCGCTGGAGCGCTGAGATGCCGCCCCGCCGCCGGCATGAGCGCGGCTGCCCGTATCTGTTCGTCTACGGAAGCCTTCGATCCACCAGCGGGCATCCGATGGCGAGGTGGCTTGCGCGCAACGCCCGCCGGATCGGCCCGGCATGGTTTCAGGGAAGGAAGTTCCGCGTTTCGTGGTATCCCGGCGCGGTGGACTCCGAGGATCCGCGCGACCGCGTGGAGGGCGAGCTCTGGCGGCTGAAACGGCCGAGGACGGCGCTGGCCCGGCTCGACCGCTACGAGGGCTTCGACCCCGCCCACCCCGAACGGTCCGAGTTCGTCCGCGTCGTCCGCCCCGTTTGCTGCGGCCGCCGGCGACTCCAGGCCTGGATCTATCTCTACGTCAACTGAACTTTTTCTGGCAATCCAGACAGTAGGCCTTGCCGCCAAACCGATCCTTGTTCTGGAAACAGAAGTTGGCCACCCGCGAAGAAATCGACACCTTGC